>NHDL02000003.1 GCA_002167555.2 Deltaproteobacteria bacterium TMED58 | reverse complement strand
GCCGCATAAGTAGAGAATTTAAAACCTTTAGTATGATCGAATTTTTTTACTGCACGCATTAACCCTACATTTCCATCTTGAATTAAATCATTTAGCGCAATACCACGATTCGAATATTTTTTAGCTATACTCACAACGAGCCTGAGATTTGCTTTAGTAAAAGAATGGAAAAATTGATCTCTTTTAAACTCTAGTGCTTTAATAAAACTCTTTATTTTGTTTTCATCTTTGGGCTCACATTTTATAAGCCTCTTGTTAAATGAAGCAATCTGATCTTCACATGATTTTAATTGCGATGCTAAAATTTTCTCTTCCTTTCTAGATAAAAGAGGAGTTATTAATGCCTTAGAAAAATACTCATTAAGAGAATCGTATTCACTCAGAGCATTATCTTTAGAAGTACTTAAATATTTATTCTTGGAAGCAAGGAATGAGTTTGAAGTTGAATTAGAAGATTTGCGATTATTTTTCATGATTAACACCTCGAGTATTATTATAGAATATGTCTGTCATTTGTCCAGTATTTTTTCTTAAAATAGATATAAATCTAGACAAATTCTTCAAACACATTGACAAAAAAGGAGAAAACCTTATTATAAACGTGTGAATGGTAATAATTATCCAATTAGAGTTGTGTCTAAAATTACTGGTTTAACTCCTGACCAAATTAGAAAATGGGAAGAAAGATACTCCATCCTAAAAATAAACAGGTCTTCCCGTGGTAGCAGAAGGTTTACAGATAAAGATCTTGAACTTCTTCAACTAATGCTTCAGGCAAAAAAAATAGGCTATTCTCTTCAAGAAATCGGTGAATTGAATGTCTCAGGGCTGCGGGAAATTGTTAACAATTTCCAGTCTGAGGACAAAGTTCAATACCCAGAGTTAGAACAACTAAATAATTTAACAAGACCTTTCTTTGATACTTGCATTAGTTCAATTAAAAATTACAACATAACTAAGCTTGAAAAAGCTATTTATGATGTGGCATTAGAGATTGGCGCAGTTTTTGTTATACACAAGTTTATGGTTCCTTTTATAAAGCACGTAGGAAGACTATGGAAAAATAAAAAGATTACAAAGTCACAAGAGCGTTTCGCAAATGCGGTTATAAGAAATTATTTAGAAAATTATCGTTCTTCTTTTAAAAGCTTTAATAGCGAAAATCCAGTAGCTTTAATTGCTACTCCTAAGGGACAAAAAGCTGAACTGGGGTGTCTAGTTAATTCCTGCTTATCTGCCTCTACTGGATGGAACAATATTTACCTAGGTGCCAATATTGATTCAAATGATATTGTTGAAGCCGCGACTTTATCTAATGCATCTTGTTTGATTTTAAGCATTCTTTACCCTCTTGATGATAACACTCTACCTATTGAGTTAAAAAATATAAGGAAAGGACTTGGAGATAATGCCGTTATTTTGATTAATGGTAAACGTTCAAATCTATACTATGAGGTATATAAGGATATTAATGCAAAAGTTGCTTATGATTTATTCTCTATGCCAAGCTTGCTCACCGATATTAGATCTGACCTATAATTTTACAAAAAAAGGCAAAAACAACTTTAGAGTTTAATTGTTTTTGCCTTTTTAAATTTTTGTGAAAATAAAATATCTATTTTTTATAAAGTTTTAAGATCACTGGCTTTTTCTTTACCTTTCTCTGAAACTACTTCAAATGAAACTGCATCACCTTCATTTAGGTTTCCAATTCCAGCAGCTTCCAAGGCTGAAATGTGAACAAAGACATCTTTGCNNCCATCTTCAGGTTCNATAAATCCATAACCTTTTTGTGGATTGAACCATTTNACTTTNCCATTAGGCATATATTTGCCCTCCTTATAAAAAAATACGTCCCCAAGGGGATTTGAACCCCTGTTTTCGCCGTGAAAGGGCGGTGTCCTAGACCAGGCTAGACGATGGGGACATGAGCCGTGCAGGATTCGAACCTGCGACCCACTCCTTAAAAGGGAGTTGCTCTACCAACTGAGCTAACGGCCCTTTATTCTCGTTCAGTATAGCTTGTTCGCCTTTTTTGTCAAAGCCNGGTTAAAATCTTATATGACCACACTTAAGAATTTGAATAAAAATTTTTTTTACGCAACTTTTGCCAACTGTTTATTTTTTGTAAATTTCTCATGTTTCTTTCTGTTGCCATTATTTCTTGATGATAATGATTTTACAAAATCACAAATAGGCATGATTATGTCGACTTTCGGTTTTTCTTCAATTTTACTTACTCCTTATACATCAACCTTGATTGATAAGTATGGAAAAAGATTATTATCACTTATTGCATTGTTTTTAATGATTCTATCTTCACTTTTATTCATTTTTATCAGTCAATTAGAAATAATTCTTATTTTGAGGGTTATCCAAGGAGCCGCTTTTTCTATTTTCTTTAATGCATCTTCAGCTATTGCATCTAATTCTTTAGAAGATAAAGACAAACAATATGGACTCTCATTGTTTAGCTCTTTTACAATAATATCTTATTTCCTTGGACCTTTTTTTGCTGAAAAAATAATATTAATTTTAGGTTATACAGAATTTTTTATCTATGCTGCAACTTTTTCATGTATTTCGTTTTCTCTAATGCTTTTTGTAATGGATGAGGAGTCAGATTCAGAAATTGAAGCTAGTAGTTTTTTTTTGATTATTAAGGAAAATAAACTATTTAAAATTCTGTTTGCAAATTTTTTGCTCGCATCTGGATTTGGAGTGGTTATGAATTTCTTATCCCTTTTTCTAAAAGAAAGAAGCCTTTCAATAGGACTTTTCTTTGTTGGATATAGTATTGTTGTTTCTTTATCAAGAATTTTATTATCAAAAAAAATATCTTCAAAAAATATATTTTACAAAATTTTAATTATGCTTTCCTTTTTTTCGATAACAATATTTCTTGTCCCAGAAATAAATAATATCTTTCATGTTATTATCTTCTCAGTAGCTTTTTCTTTCACTTATTCGCTTGTATACCCTCTGTTGTCATCAATAGCACTAACTGGAACATCTAAATCTTTAAGCGGAAGAATTTTTGGAGCTATTAATTCTTCTTTCAGTATTGGCGTAAATGTGATGACATTTTTCTTTGGATTTATTGCTGAGATTTATGGTTTTAATATTATGTTTAAATCTTCAGCAATTATTATATTTTTAGGTGTTTTTTTACTTTACTTTGGTGAGCGAGGAAAATTAAAGTGATTTCGGAATTCAAAAAAATGATTATTAAAGGTTTTGAAATGAATGAATTAACCTACAATGATCAAATCGGTAGTATTTTAGAGTTGTATTCAGAATTTTTAATCTCTGAAAATAAAAAATATAATTTAACAAGAATAATTAGCCCTCAAGATATCATAGATAAGCATTTTATTGATTCTATCCTAGGCTATGAGAAATTAAAAAATAGCAATTTCAGCACTAAACAACTTGTGATTATGGACGTTGGAACTGGAGCTGGATTTCCAGGTATCCCCTTGATTCTCTACGATTGGATTTGTAATAACAAGATATCAATTAGAAAGATGCACCTCTTAGATTCAAACAAGAAGAAGACAGATTTCTTGCACTCACTTGTAAATATTATATCAAGCGATTTAGATAGAGATGCAATTATGATTCACAATGATAGATTGGAAAACTTAAGATTTTATCCTAAAGGAATCAAGAAGTTCAATGTCAATCTAAAAGAAGTTCCAACCTTATTTTTAAGCAGAGCTACAGGAGATCCTGAAAAGGTAATTAAATATATAAATCAATTTATACACTTAAATGAATCTGAGGAGGTTCGTCTCTTATATTATGGAGCATTAAGCACTATACTTAAAATTAAAAGTGATAAAAAAGCTATAGAAGATAATGAGGTCTCTGATAATCATCTTAAGAAGTTGAAAGGTTTAAAAGTTCCAGTAAGACAAATCCAACCAAAAGGTATCGGGGGCATAACTACTACTGTTAAAGGGGAAATTTTGGATGCTTATAGATTTTCTGAAAAGAATTACACCAGAATTAGCGTTCTTTATTCAATAACGAATGCCCCTAGTGTTATTTTTGACTGAATTATTCAGCTTAAGTTAGCTGCCAACTCTCTGATTTGATTTAAATAGGTTTTAATTTCGATAGCTAAATCTGATAACTTTGGATCCTTACTTTTAGATGAAATTGTATTTGCTTCACGATTTATTTCTTGCATATAAAAGTCAATTTTTAGCCCTTTTGCACCTTTACTTCTTAGTATGTTACTCAGTTCGGATATGTGTGAGTCTAGTCTAATTATTTCCTCCTCAATATCAACTTTGTCTAATGCATTACTTATATCTCTCTTGAGTTCTAATGGGTCTATACCTTCGACACTTTTCACAATTTCTTTCTTATACTTTTTTTCTAAGTTGTACTTATAAGTACGAGTTTTTTTTATAATTTGCTGTTTTGTTTTATTAATCTTATTCATTTTTGAGGATATATCCTTAATAAGATTTAGACCCTCTACTTCCTGACTTTTTATCAAATCCTTGATACCTTTCTTGATCAGTTTTAATTGAAAATTAACAGATCTATCAGAGGATTGTTCGATTACAACTTCTTTGTTTGCTATATCATTTAGTTCTCCAATTGAGATTGTTGGTTTAATATTGAATTTATGAGAAAGATTAGAAAATTCATTTAATTGTTTCCCTATATTTTTATTATCGAATGAATTATTTTTATTATAATCAATAGAAATCCGAATCTTCCCTCTTTCAAAATCCTTTTTTATAATTTTCTTGATTTTTTCTTGTAATTCGTAATTGTTAAGTTGATCATATATTAACACATCCAGACTTCTACTATTTTCTGACTTTAGTTGGATTATAAAATTTGTTTTATTATTTTTACCATTTACTGATGCAAAGCCTGTCATACTTCTAGTCATTTTTAAACCCTTTGAATTATTCATTTTAACAAGTATTATGCTTTATTTATGAGTAAAAACAAAAAAACTGTATTTGTTAATGGCGCTTTGGGCAAGATGGGACAGTCAGTAATAAGCGCATGTAAGAGTAATAGTGACCTCGAAGTTAAATATGCAGTTGATGTTCCAGTTCACCCTTATCTTCATGATTCTATTTATTCAGAAAGAGATATGAAAAAGTATAAACTTAAAGATATAAAATATTCCAAGGCACCCTCTAAGCTTGATGTTGATCTAATTATTGATTTCTCAAGCCCAAAATCTTCTATCTCTTTGGCTAAAAAGGCCGAGGGATTTCGTGTTCCTTTTGTCACTGGTACAACAGGATTTAGCTCTAAGCAAATTACTGAATTAAAAAAGATATCCAAGAAAATCCCGGTTCTTCAATCTTACAATATGAGTTTAGGAATTAATTTGTTAATTAAAATAATAAAGGAAAATATTGATTATTTTTCAGCTACTGATTTAGAAATTACTGAAACCCATCATAAAGATAAAATTGATTCACCCAGTGGGACTGCGTTATTGTTAGCAGATTCTATATCTAGTTCTTTGCAAACGAAAACTGAAAAAATAGTAAGTTATAGAGGAGAGTCTAAATCTTTGAAAAGAAGAAAAGGTGAATTAGGTATGACTGTTATTCGTGGTGGTGATATTGTTGGAGAACATAAAATATCTTCTTTTGGAGCAATGGAGAATGTTTATTTAACTCACCAAGCTTTAGGAAGAGAGGTCTTTGCTAATGGAGCAGTTAGCCTCGGTTTAAAGCTTCTAAAAAAGAAAAAAGGATTTTTTTCTGTTCAAGATTTAATTTGATGGCTTTTAGCTTAAAAAATAAAGATTCTAATTCAAAAGCAAGAGTTGGATCTCTTGTCACAAAATCGGGTACAGTTGAGACTCCAGTTTTTATGCCTGTTTGTACAAAGGCTGTTCCAAAGACTTTAACAACTGATAATTTGAAAGAAATGGGTTTCGATATGGTTGTTACTAATGCATATCACTTATTTCTAAAACCTGGTCATAAAGCCATTACTGAATATGGAGGCTTACATTCCTTTATGAACTGGAATAACAGTATCCTATCTGATAGTGGTGGTTTCCAAGTTTATAGTCTTTCACCTACAGCCAAGATTTCTGATGAAGGGGTAAAATTTAAATCATTTATTGATGGCTCTGTTAATTTTATTTCACCTGAACTATCCATTGAAATTCAACAACACCTTGGTTCTGATATTATGATGATTTTTGATGATTGCCCTAAGCCAGATTCCGAGTATTCCAGGATATTAGAGTCTATAAATAGAACAAAGGATTGGGCTTTAAGGTCAAAAAAATTTAAAAAAAGTGAATCTATGTTGTTTGGAATTGTTCAGGGGGGTATTTATGAAGATTTGAGAAAAACATCTTTAGAACATATGTTAGAAATTGAATTTGATGGGTACGCGATTGGGGGGTTGGGGTTAGGTGAGGGGCAGTCACGAACCTACGAAATAACTGAGCAGATATGCTCTATGATTCCTGAGGATAAACCAAGATATTCAATGGGAATAGGTAAACCTGAAGATATTATAAAATCGGTAGAACTTGGGGTTGATGTTTTTGATTGTGTAGTTCCAACTAGAAATGCAAGAAATGGAACTTTATATACAAAAAATGGAAAAATTAATATTAAAAATAGTGAATTCCATATGTCAGATAAGTTAATTGATGAGGACGATGCTAATCATCCATGTTCAAACTATAGTTTAGGCTATTTAAGGCACTTATACACTTCAAAAGAGATGACAGCACTATCTTTAATGACGATGAATAATCTTTATTTTTATAAACAATTAATTGAATCTATTAAAAATTCTATAAAAGATGGTAAGTTTATAGAATTTAAAAGAGCTTTTTTAGAGAGGTACGAAAATGAAACTGATTAAATTAGAAATGATTATAGTAATGCTTATACTTGTATTTATTGCTTCCTGCGCGCCTCCACCTGATGCGGGTGGTTCTCCCATGGGCTTTATAGGTCCATTCTTACCTTTCGTATTAATTATAATACTATTTTATTTTTTAATAATAAGACCTCAAAGCAAACAGCAGAATGCACGTGAGGATATGCTTAAGTCTCTTAAAAAAGGGACTAATATAATAACCAATGGTGGTATATTGGTAAAAATTATTGATATTTTAGATGATGATATTTTAGTAGTAGAAATTTCCAAAGGAGTTAACATTAAGATTAAAAGAGATTTTGTTAATTCATTAGTGGACAATGAGGAAAAAAAATAAAAAGTTGATTTTATGAACAAAATAAAATTATATAGATTCTTTTCCTTTTTGGTTTTGTTGCTTTCTTTGGTTTTTATTTATCCAACTTTTCAATCCAATAATCTCCCCAGTTGGTGGAGCTATATTTTCCCTGCAAATAAAGTAAATCTTGGACTTGATTTAAGGGGAGGAATATTTGTTGTTTTAGGCCTTAATAAAAAAGTTTCATCTTCTGTGATTTCTGAAAAAGAAGCTTCTAAAATTAAAGCAGAAATATTAAATAAGAAAATTCTTATTAGAGATATTTTAACTAACCAAAATAATGAAATTATTTTAACATTCTACGATTCAGAAAGTTTAGAGTCTGCAAAAAAAGAATTAGATGAGAATACTAATTATATTTTAAGCATTACCCCAGAAACAATTTTAATAATATTAAAAGAAGACTTTATGTTAAAAACTAAGAATAATTTATTGAAACAAGTTAAAAATATTTTATCCAATAGGATTGACCAGTTTGGTGTAATTGAATCTTCAATTCAGTTGTCAGGTACTGAAAGGATAATTGTTCAGATTCCAGGAATTAATGAAAGTGACCGTGAACGAATTCTTAATATAATATCCAAAACTGCTATGCTAGAATTCAAGCCCGTAGTTGAAGAAGGAGATTCATTGGCGGTTTTGATACAAAAATATAAAGATCAAGAAAATAAGTTTTCATTTTATGAAGGAGTCGATGATAATTATCTTGCTACTATAAAAAGTTCAAAATTGAAAGGTGAATCAATCGAAGATGCTAGTGTCTCGTACGATGAATTCAATAGACCATATGTTTCTTTTAGTCTGGACAAATCAGGCTCATCTATTTTCTCAAAAATAACGAAAGAGAATATTGGCAATAAAATTGCAATAATTTTAGATGGAAAAGTTAAATCAGCTCCTGTAGTTCAAAGTCAGATTTTTGGTAGCGGCAGTATTAGTGGCACTTTTACCTTTGAAGAAGCCAATGATTTAGCAATTATACTTAAATCGGGCTCATTACCTATCCCTATTTCAATATTACAAGAAAAAACAATTGGTCCTTCGTTAGGATTAGACTCTATTCAAAACGGCAAGAACTCTATAATATTTGCTTCAATTTTAATTTTTATGTTTATGATTTATTACTATAGAAAGTTAGGGCTAGTTTGTGATTTTGCATTAGTTTTTAATCTTATTTGTATTTTTGGTTTGCTATCTCTTTTTGGTGTTACTCTAACCTTCCCAGGTATTGCAGGATTAGTACTAACTTTGGGAATGGCCGTAGATGGGAATATAATTATCTATGAAAGAATTAAAGAAGAGTTAAATAAAGGGAAAGATGTAATCTCAAGTATAGAATTAGGGTTTGATAGATCAGTATCGACTATTATTGATGCAAACTTTACTACTCTGATTGCTGCAATTTGCATGTTCTTGTTGGGCGATGGTCCGATTAAAGGTTTTGCGGTAACTCTTTCAATTGGTCTTTTTTCTACCATTTTCTCTAATATAGTTTTTGCAAGAGTTCTCACAAAATATTTTGTTAAATCATTGCCACCAATGAGAGGCCAAAATGAAGTTTAATTTTTTTAAAAATATGAAGGCAACTTTTTTAGTCTCTACACTATTAGTGTTATTTTCCTTATATACTCTGAATAAAAGTGGACTCGATTATGGAATTGAATTTATGGGTGGAACAGAGCTTGTTGTCTCATTCAAAAATGATGTAAGCATAGAAGATATCAGAGAAGATTTTGTAAAAGCTAATTATAAAAATTTAACCATTCAAAATTATGGAAAAGAATCAAATAATGAATTTCTATTACGACTCCCTGTAGAAGAAACCAATGAAGATGTTAATGTTCAAAAATATAAGAAAAACTTAAAAAATGTATTAGATAAAGAGTTTTCCCCAAGTGGCTATTCGGTAAAGAGAATCGATTTCATAGGTCCAAAGGTTGGGAAAGAGCTAGTTCGTAATGGTATATACTCAATAGTTTTTGGTTCATTGGCCATATTAACTTATGTTTTCTTTAGATTTAGCTTTAGTTTTGCAGTAGCTTCAATATTTGCACTCTTTCACGATTTTATTTTAACAGCCTTTTTAATATCTTTACTGAATATTGAGATTACCCTTTCATCAATTGCAGCCATTTTAACTGTCATAGGGTATTCCGTTAACGATACAATAGTTATTTTTGACAGGGTTCGTGAAAACCTTAAAAATTTATCTCAACCACTGCAAGAGGTTATTCAGATTAGTATTACTCAAACTTTATCGAGGACTATTTTGACTGTTATAACGGTCTTGATTGTTTTAATTCCTCTTTACTTCTTGGGAGGGATAGAAATTAAGGATTTTGCCCTTATAATGATTTTAGGAGTTGGATTAGGAACATATTCTTCAATTTTTTATGCTCCATATTTAATGTATATGCTTAACAAGGGTAAAAATAAATGATTAATCAGCTCATACCTAAGATTAAAAAAGAGATTTCAATAATTAAGTCTGAAAATGAACTTATGAATTTAAAGTCCAAGTATTTAGGCAAGAAGGGAGAACTTACTTCTTATACTAATTCTATTAAAGATCTATCTATCGAAGAAAAAAAAATACAGGGACCAATTATTAACTCAATAAAAAAAGAAGTTGAGTCTCTTATTGCAACTAAGCTGAATAGTTTAAAAAGATCCCTGATAGATAAGAAACTCGCAGAAGAAAAAATTGATATAACTCTTCCTTCTAAAGGTACCAGTTATGGTTCAACTCATCCAATTTCACAAGTTTCTTCTGAGATTGTTGAGATATTTACTCAATTTGGTTTTGAGACTTTTGAAGGTCCTGAGATTGAATCAGATTACTATAATTTTGAGGCATTAAATATTCCTAAGGATCATCCTGCAAGAGATATGCAAGATACTTTTTATTTGAATGAGGGTAGTTTGCTTAGAACGCATACGTCTCCTATGCAAGTTAGAATAATGGAAGCTAATAGACCACCAATAAAAATAATATCTCCAGGAAAGGTTTACAGATGTGATAGCGATGTTACTCATACCCCAATGTTTCATCAAATAGAGGGATTGTTAGTAGATAAATCAGTTACCTTTGCAAATCTTAAAGGGATATTGAATGAGTTTATATCACGTTTCTTTGGAAGTGATATAAAAACTAGATTTAGACCTAGTTACTTTCCATTTACGGAACCTAGCGCCGAGCTTGATATTGAATGGAAAGATAAATCTGGTAAAAAAACATGGATGGAGGTGCTAGGTTGCGGAATGGTAAATCCAAAAGTATTTGCTTCAGTTGGCTATGATGCTAAAGAATTTAATGGCCTAGCATTTGGAATGGGTGTCGAGAGATTATCGATGATTAAATTTGGAATTACTGATATTAGATATTTCTATCAAAATGATTTAAAGTTTTTGAAACAATTTTAATTAATGGAGGAAATTTATATGGGAATTAAGCCAGATCATTGGATAAAAAAAATGTCACTTGAACATAATATGATTGAACCTTTCGTAGAAAAGCAAACTACAGATGGTGCAATTTCATACGGAGTATCTTCTTATGGGTATGATATTAGAGTAAGCAACGAATTTAAAGTATTTACAGATGTTTACAATACAGTTGTTGACCCAAAAAGCTTTGATGAGAAGTCTTTTGTTACTATTATTGATGATGAATGTATTATTCCTCCAAACTCTTTTGCTTTAGCTAGGACTGTGGAATATTTTAGAATACCTAGAAGTACGGTAACAGTTTGTGTGGGTAAATCAACATATGCAAGATGTGGTATAATTGTTAATGTAACACCATTTGAACCTGAATGGGAAGGTCATGTGACTTTGGAAATATCAAATACAACTCCATTACCTGCAAGAATTTATGCAAACGAGGGAATTGCACAAGTATTGTTTTTTGAAGGTGATGAAGAGTGTGATATTTCTTATGCAGATAAAAAAGGCAAGTATCAAAATCAGACTGGGATTACACTTCCGAGAATGAAAGATTAGGCCTTTAATTAAGTTAGGTCCATGTTAGAATTCAAATAAATACTATGGCATCTGAAAAAAAAACTATTAAAAAAGATTCCTATAATGCAAAATCTATCCAGGCGTTAGAAGGCCTCCAAGCTGTTAGAAAACGTCCAGGAATGTATATAGGGGACGTTACCAAGAGAGGTTTCCATCACCTAGTTTTTGAAGTTATTGATAATTGTGTCGATGAAGCTTTAGCAGGGTTTTGTGATCTTATTAGTGTTAACATTAATAAGGATGAAAGTATAACACTTGAAGATAATGGTCGGGGCATTCCAGTAGATATGCACCCGCAAAAAAAGAAACCAGCAGTTGAAGTTATTTTAACTACTCTTCATGCAGGAGGTAAGTTTGATTCCAAAACATATGCAGTTTCAGGTGGCTTACACGGAGTTGGAGTAACTGTAGTAAATTTCTTATCAGAGTTTTTAGAGGTTGAAATATCTCGTGATGGGGCAATATGGCACCAGCGTTATGAGCTAGGAAAAGTAGCATCAAAGTTAAAGTCAATTAAAAAGTCTTCAAAAACTGGTTCTAAGATTACTTTCAAACCAGATAGTAATATTTTTGAGCCTGTAATTAATACTAATGGTAGATATGATTTTGAGCCAAAATTCGATTTTGACTATTTATGTAATAGAATTAGGGAGCTAGCTTTTTTAAATGGTGGATTAAAATTATCTATTAATGATGAAAGAGATAGTAAGTCCGAAACTTTTTTATATAAAGGTGGGATTAATTCTTTTGTTGAACATCTTAATAATGGAAAAAAAGTTGTAAATTCTAAACCTATTTTTATTAAGGGCTCTAAGGAAGGAACTATAGTAGAAATTGCTATTCAGTATAACGATGGCTATTCTGAAAATATTTATTCTTACGT
The DNA here is from genome assembly GCA_002167555.2 of Deltaproteobacteria bacterium TMED58. Lineage (GTDB taxonomy): Bacteria > Desulfobacterota_D > UBA1144 > UBA1144 > UBA1144 > TMED58. Next base: position 178,919 of record NHDL02000003.1, on the reverse strand, counting down.
TAACAATATCAATACTATTGAAGGAGGCACCCATTTAAGTGGATTTAGAAGTGCTCTGACTAGATCAATAAATAAGTATGCCAAAGATCAAAATTTATTTAAAAACCAAAATATCCAAATTACAGGAGATGATACAAGAGAAGGATTGGCGGCAGTCGTCAGCATTAAGGTTCCAGAGCCAAAATTTGAGGGCCAAACAAAAACTAAATTAGGTAACTCTGAAACATCTGGAATTGTAGAGTCTTTAATGAATGATTTTTTGGGAGATTTTTTTGAAAAGAATCCTTCCCAGGCTAAAAAAATAGTTGGAAAATCAATAGATGCGGCTAAGGCTAGAGAAGCAGCAAAAAAAGCCAGAGATTTAACTAGAAGGAAAAGTGCCTTAGACTTAGGTTCATTACCAGGAAAGTTAGCTGATTGCCAAGAAAAAGATCCAGAAAAATCTGAACTTTTTATTGTTGAAGGTGAGTCTGCTGGAGGCTCAGCTAAGCAAGGAAGAGACAGGAAAACACAAGCAGTCCTACCATTAAAAGGAAAGGTTATAAATGTCCAAAAAGCTAGACTGGATAAAGTTTTAAGTAATGATGAAATTGGAACTCTTATAACAGCAATGGGTGTTGGAGCGCCAGTAATGTCATCAGAAATTGACGGCGACGATGGAATTGACATTGAAAAGTTAAGATATGGAAAAATAATTTTAATGACTGATGCAGATATTGATGGCTCACATATCAGGACTCTTTTGTTGACCTTTTTCTATAACCATTATAAAGAGTTGATAAGAAAGAAGAAGTTGTTTATTGCGCAACCGCCTCTTTTTAAATTAAGAAAAGGAAATAAAGACACCTATATCCAAGATGAAGATGGGCTAGACGATTTCTTGTTAGAAAATTCAATTAATGAATTAATTACAAAAGAGAGTCTAAAGAAAAATAGTATTACAAACGAAGATTTGCTAAAAAGCATTTCACATTTTAGAAGATATAATGTTTACTTAGATAATTTAGAAAGATCAGGAATGGATTTAAGGATACTAAACATTCTTGTACCTTTAATTCATGAAATGAAAGACGTTAATGTTTCAGGAATTGAAAAGAAGATAGCTAAAGAATTTAAGAAAGCTAGAATTGAAAATCCATTGATAGAGTATTCATATTCAAAAGAATCTGAAAATTCCTTGATATTTTCTGTTAAAAATCAAGGAAGAATTAAGGATTCAANTATAAATTCAAGTTTTCTGGAATCTCAAATTTTTNATGAGGCAATCAAAGAATATTCAAATAGTATGAGTAAAATTAGTTTTCCAATTTCATTAGAGTCCAAAGCCGGCGATATATATGAGTTTACAAGCTTGAACTCGTTACTAGATAAATTAAGTGAGATTGGAAAAAAAGGATACTCAATNCAAAGATATAAAGGCTTGGGTGAAATGAATCCTGAACAACTCTGGGAAACAACATTGGATCCAACACTCCGAGTTTTGAGAGAAGTCACTATTGCTGANATTGAAGATATCGATAAGGATAGCAAAGAAAGTAATTTGTTTGAGGATTTGATGGGTGATCAAGTTGAACCTAGAAAAAAAATAATTGAAGATAANGCTCTATATGTTTCAAATTTAGATATATAAGGTTACTTTTTTGTTATATCTTTTATATCATTTATTTCCNTATTAACACTATCATTGATTTCATCTTTCATATTAGTTATATCTCTAAATAATTTTCCACATTTTTTTGCAATATGAGGAACTTCATTTGGGCCAAAAAGTAAAATAAACAATAGAAGAATGAAAATAATTTCGGTAAAACCTAATCCAAACATAAGATTAGTATATAGTAATTTTAATTTTTTATTGGTTTTTTAATTAATAAAGCCAGAACCGCAGCAACAAGACATGCAACTATACATATATAGAATCCNTAATTATAAGTNTTAAATTCATCAACTAAGNAACCTGCTAGTGGTGGACCAATAATTGCTGANATTGAAAACCCTGTACCAAAAACACCAAAAATTTGACCTACATGTTTTTTNCCAAAGAAGTCTTTAAGAAGGGANGGGAAAATTGGAATCCATCCCCCGTAAGAAAANCCAAAACAAAATCCAAAAAGTGAGTAGTGAAGCAAAGAATTACCATTTAAAAGTATTAAGACCGAAAGNCCNTGNCCAAGGAAAACTGAGAATAAAATCTTATTCCTATCTATGAAGTCCGCAAGGTAACCTGTTACAAGTCTTCCGCAAAAACTTCCCGCCGCAATGGACGCAGGAGCAATTGATGATGCAAGCAGGTTAAGGTTGTTGCTGATTGCGTAATCGAATTGGAGTGTTACTACTATTAAAAAAGAAAGCATTCCAAGGAAAAGTAATGTGTAAAGTATTATGAAGGCTGGTGTTTTAGTTGCCTCGTTAGTCATCCAATTGTTTGATTCGTCACTGTCAGACTCAGGGAATGGTCCTCCATATGGCTCAAGATTCATTTCTTTCGGGTCTTGTTTCATTAAAAATGCAGGAAGTAGACAAATTAAAGTTNTTCCTGCTAACGAGATTAGTGTTATTTCCNAAGTGGAGACACTCAGTATCCATGCAGAAAGTGGATTTATAATTAGTCCGCTAATTGGTACTCCAGCGGTTACAAGACCTACCGCAAAATCCCTCCTTTTATTAAACCATCTTTGTACAACTGCTACAGCTGGAACGTAAAAAGCTCCATCACCTATGCCTGTTAAAACACCATAGTTTAAAAAAAGACTAAATTTAGTATCAGAGTATGCTGTNAGTAATAANCCAAACACAGTTATAAGTCCACCAAAAAAAATTACTTTCTCGGGNCTATGTTTNTCTATTAATTTACCAAACAGAATCATTGAGAAAGCAAAGACTATGCATCTAATTGCAAAAATCGAATTAACAGAAGCCTTTGTCATTTCAAATTTTTCTTGNATCGANGGNAGCAGAACACCAAAAGAATATAAAAGCAATCCATCTAGAAAAACCAGGGCGATTGCAGAAAATACAATTATCCAACCATAAAAAAGTTTATTTTTTTTCATTAAGTTCAACTTTAGGCTATTTTATAAGAAAATCAAAATTATTCTTTATATTTATTGATTTTTCTTTACCTGTCTTCATATCCTTAACTGTAATTAAAGAATTATTTATACTATCTATGGTGAGAATTATTGTTTTAAGAGCTGATGATTTATCAGCCAATTTCATCTGTTTAGCGAAGCTCCTATTATCTAAATCAATTTCTACTTTTAAGCCTAGTCTCCTTAGTTTTAATGCAATGTCTAAACTTTGATCTATTAAAATGGAATTATTATATGCGATGAAAAAATTAATTATTTTTTTAGGTTTATTTTTATTATCCATCCCAAGAATCAGTCTTTCAATTCCAGCCGCAAATCCAATTGATTTAGATTCATTGCCTCCAAATTTCTCCATTAGNGTGTCATATCTCCCNCCTGCAAGAAGTGNATTTTGTGAGCCTAAATTTTTNGATGTCACCTCAAAAACTAAATCATTATAATAATCAATTCCTCTTACAAGTTGATGATTAATTGAATACTTAAATTTTAAATTATCTAAAATNTTGATTAATTTAGTAAATCTTTGGATGGATTTTTGGTCTAAATAGTCNATAGTTTTAGGAACATTATCAAAATTATATTTATGTATTGCTTTATCTAAGAATCTTAAAGGATTTTTATTTAGTATTTCATAATCTTTTTTTTCTATTGTATCTTTATTTTTTTTACCAAAAGCAGATACAGCCTCACTAATATTTTCCATACTTTTTCTATTTCCAATAGTATTTAATTCAAAAGTAGTATCATTAATTTTTAGGTTCTCAATTAAATCTTTAGCTAAATTTAATAACTCAACTTCATATAATATTTCATCGGAGCCTATAAGTTCTGCTCCTATTTGATGAAACATTCTATACCTACCTTTCTGTGATCTCTCATATCTGAACATTGGACCCAAGTAATAAAGTTTATTTAAGCTTTTAATCTTATTTAATGAGTTCTCTATTACACTTCTTACAATTGGAGCAGTACCTTCGGGTCTAAGACAATACTTTAAGACTTCATTCTTATTTTTTTCACTTGATTCACGATTTAATATAAATTCATACATCTCTTTTGAGACTATATCCGTATCTTCACCTATGCCTGTTTTAAATGTAGAGTCATATTCTAATACTGGAGTTATTATTTCTTGAAAATTATAAAGTTCCATAATATCTCTAAGATTGTTTAGTATATTAGTCCAGCTATAAGACGTCTCTGAATTTGAGTTCTCATATGGAAGAATGTCCCTAAATCCTTTTACAATTTTCATAACTATATAAATCAAATCTTAAATAAGTATTGTTTATTAATCAATTAATCAATAATATATTAATAATGAATATACTTTATGTAGGGAGTCCGCAGCTTTTCAAAGAAGGAGCAAGTTCTATTCATGTAGCTAGAATGTGTGAAGCTTTCGCTGAATTAAATCATAACGTTGAACTGATTTTACCTATAAATAAAAATGAATTAGAAAGTTTTTTTATTTATTATGATGTGCGTGAAAGATTTAAAATTTCTCCCACTATTGGTTTTAAATATGGACCGCTGAGACATTTTTTTCATGGAATTTTATCTTTCTTTAAACTAATTCTAAAAAAAGAATATGACTTCATTGTTACAAGAAATATTACTTTTGCTTATTTAATGTCTTTTTTTAAATCTAAAATAATAATTGATATTCATCATCCACCGGTAAATTATATCTCCAGATTAGCAATTAAGAGATTTATTGATTCAAAAAATATATCTAAGATTACTTGTAATTCTGAGGGTACAAAGGAAAATATTGAGAGAAGTTACAATTTTTCAAATAAATTGGAGGTTTTACACAATGGTGTTAATTTAAAAACATTTAAGCCAAATAAAGATTTGGATTCATTCAAAAGTCAATTGAAAGTTCCAAAAAATTGTAAAATCGTTTCTTATGTAGGCAACACATATATAGGTAGAGGCATTGAAAAAATTATCGAACTATCTAAATTTAATAAAGAAATTTTTTTCCTTATTGTAGGTGGTGAAGATTCCGATAATATTTTATATCAAAAGAAAATAAATGTTTCTCAAAAAAATATTCTCTTCACAGGACATGTAAAAAATTCAGACATACCTAATTTTTTAGCAATTTCAGATATATTACTTATCCCATACGATACCGACTTTACTATTAAAGGTGGCTCAAAAGCATTGGAATATTCATCGCCAATTAAGCTATTTGAATATTTGTCATCAGGAAAACCTATCATTGCATCTAATCTACCTTCAATATCCAGAATTTTGTCTGATGGCTCAGATTCGATATTAGTTAATCCAGACTCATTCAATGACTTGAATGCTGCATTATCCAGTTTATTGGCTAGTAAAGAGTTATCTAGTAAAATATCAGAAGAATCATTGAAACTTTCAAAACAATTTACTTGGGTAGGTAGAGCAAAGAGAATGTTGCTCCATAAAAATTAAATGCAAAAGTTACTAGTAATAATTATCTATATTATTTTTTGTTTACCGTCTTTTGGGAGTGAAATGGATGAGAATTCAGAATCTGAGGTTGATAAAAGTTTTTTAAAAGATAGTGCGACAATAAATTATTTTTTGTGGGGAGGTAGGATTCTTTATGTTAGAAACAAAGATTCTAAAATTTTTGATACTAGCCCAAAAAAATGGGCGCAGAATATTACCAGCCCTGAAATTAATGATGGAGACAACTTCGCAACAAACTATATATATCACCCATATTTTGGAGCATTGTACTATCAAGTTTATCGAGATTTAGGATATGAAAAGTCTGATGCATACCTAGGTACGATTTTACAAAGCAGCTTATGGGAGTTTACGATTGAAGGCACAGTAGAAAAACCTTCAGTCATTGATTTGATAGTTACCCCAGGACTAGGAATTCCACTTGGTATATACTTTGAGAATTTAAATAAAGAACTATCAAAATCTCATTCCTTCTTTAAAAAAACTTTATCCTATTTAATAAATCCAGCAAGATTATTTATGTCCGAAGGCGATTTAGGTATTATAAATCCACTTTCTGGCCAGTTCATGATTTATAAACCTTTTAAATACAGAGATTCAACAATTGATAATAGTCCAATATCATTGAGTGGTATTAGTGTAAAAACATATTTTTTTGATGTTAAGCAATATCGTGGAGGGGGCGCAGATATCCTATATATGGTAGATGCCAGTTTTACTGATAATGCCAAGGAAACAAACATAAGCTTAAGATTTCCTTGGGCTGGCGCATATGACGGAAATGATAAGGAATATAATGTTGTAGATAATGGTTTTGAAGTAGGAAATTTTTCATTATTAATTAGCAAAGTTCTCTCGAGCAAGGAGGATGTTCATATTGGAGCTGATTTAGGTATTAATTTTCCTACAACAACTATTTGGGGTGATAAGAAAGATAGGTTGGAAAAGCTATATTCTAATTCTTTAATACTTAAAGATGTTCTCCATGATTCAAGTACGCTCTCCCCTAAATTTTATATAGCAAATAATTATTTTAGATTTGGGGCAGGATCTGAATTATTTTTTAATGCAAAAGATTATAGCAATGAATCAAAGGAATTTTTTGCTATTTATGATGCAAGATTTAATGTTTTTAAGTCTAAAAGTCAAAAATATAGTTTAGATTTTGACTTTAAAGCAATTGATAAACTTACAGAAAATAGCTCAGGAATTGATACATTTATGGAAGTAATATTTAAGTTTGTAGATAATTTAAATTTAGCAATTTCATTTATTAAGCCATTAAATGGAGATGCTGCTAAATATATTCATAATGGAATAAAGGTAAATTTAAAAGTCCCATTATATTAATTTCTTATTTCTCTAGTAAAGAATCTTCTAACTCATCAATTGGTATTGCAGCGAGTGTAATTAATTGAATCGTCCCCCTAGATCCTAATTCGATTGAGATTCTAGAAATTGTTTCATTATCAGGTGCATCAAGGATATTGATAAAATCATACTCTCCTAACACAGCGTATTGCTCAATTACTTTTGCACCCATCTTTTCAATTTCATCATTAACTTCCTTGATTCTTTCTGGACGCATTTTTACAGTTTTTCTTCCTTCATCAGTTAAGTTGCTCAACATTATATATTTTGGCATTTATAACTCCTGTGAAAGAACATCTTCGATATTTTTTTTAGGCATCGATCCAACAAGTTGATTTTTTAGGTCACCTTTGTTAAAAATTAGCATTGTAGGGATACTTTTAATTCCATATTTTGCTGCCATCTCTTGATTTTCATCAATATTAATTTTTACTATTGCTAATTTTCCTTCTTTTTCTAACGAGATCTCTTCTAAAGTTGGCCCTAATAATTTACATGGGCCGCACCAAGGTGCCCAAAAATCAACAAGTACCGGTATTTCAGATTTTAAAACCACACTCTCAAAATTTGCATCATTTATTTCTATAACATTGCTCATATTTTACTCCTCAATCAAAAACTTATTCTTTGATTATATTAAAATAAATTATTAAAGTCGCCAACAATAAGTTAAAATTATCACATTATTAAATAAAAGGAAGTCCATTTATGATTAAAAAAAAATATAGAAAAGAATCTGATTCGATGGGTTCAATGAATGTCCCAAGTGATGCACTATATGGAGCACAAACCGCTAGAGCAATACAAAACTTTCCGATTAGCAATTTACGATTTAACAGGGCTTATATTGAAGCTTTAGGTACGATCAAATTTTCTGCTGCAAAAGTAAACCTAGATTTAAAATTAATCAATTCGAATATAGCAAAATCTATCATGAAAGCTGCCGACGAAGTGATTTCTGGTAAGCATGATTCACACTTTGTTGTAGATATTTTTCAAACTGGGTCAGGAACTTCAACAAATATGAATACAAACGAAGTTATTTCAACATTAGCAAATAAATATATAAATGGTAAAAGTAAAGTTCATCCAAATGATCATGTCAATTTATGTCAATCTAGTAATGATGTAATACCAACTGCTATGTATATAGCCTCTTATGGTTTGATTATAAAATCCTTAATTCCTAGTTTAAAAATACTTCAAAAAGAATTATCTAAGAAAGCAAGAAAATTTGATAAAATTTTTAAAATTGGTAGAACTCATTTACAAGATGCAACACCGATAACACTTGGGCAAGAGTTTGGCGGATATTCATCGATGGTTTCTAAATCTATTAATTTTATTAAAGAATCATCAATTAACCTCTCAGAGCTAGCGCAAGGGGGAACTGCTGTTGGTACTGGTATTAATTCTCATCAACAATTTGGAAAAAAAGTTGCTTTAGAAATTTCAAAAAAAACAGGTATTAAATTCAAAGAAGCTAAAAATCATTTTGAGGCTCAGGCTTCTAAAGATGCCCTTGTTTTAACTAGTGGATCTTTAAAAACGCTAGCAACTTCATTAATGAAAATAGCCAATGATATTAGATGGCTGGGAAGTGGCCCTAGATGTGGTTTTGGTGAGATTTCACTGCCAGCTATACAGCCTGGATCATCAATAATGCCAGGTAAAGTAAACCCTGTGCTTGCAGAATCATTAACGCAGGTATGTGCACAAGTCATTGGGAATGACACAGCTATAACTATTGCAGGACAATCTGGTAATTTCGAACTTAATGTAATGATGCCAATAATGGCACATAATATGATTGAATCAATAGAAATTCTCTCAAATGTATCCAGAGTTTTTGCAATAGATTGTATTGCTGGGATTGAAGCCGATAAGGATAAATGTGAAAGCACAATTGAAAAAAGTTTAGCTATGTGCACTAGTCTTGCCCCAGTTATTGGTTACGATAAGGCTGCAGGTGTTGCTAAAAAGGCATTTAAAGAAAATAAAACTGTTCGTGAAGTTGTAAATGAAGATGAAATTCTAGAAAAAAAGGAAGCGGATAGGATTTTGAATCCAAAGGATATGATAAAACCTAGTCTTTAAAAATGAAGAAGAAAAAATTTTTAACAAAAATTAATAATCTCGAAGATATATCAGTTAGTGTTGAATATTATAAGGAAAAATATTTTCCGGATATATTGAAAGAAAAAGTTTTATTAGAATATCTTGTTGAACAAATCAAGCTTGATCCTAGAATTCTTTATGATGAAAGCTATGTGAAGGGATGGAAAGATGAATTGACCCTTGAGAGAGAGTCAAAAGTAAAAATTGTAATAAATTTACTTCAATCAGTTCTAAACGAACTTGAAAACTCTAGTACATTATTATCTACAAAGAAAAACTTTGATAGATGGACAGAAGCAAAGTATTGGTTAAAAGAAATTTTTACGGCTGCTTCCTCAGGCTCATTATCTAAGTTGGTTTACTTTGGTCCTGATGCGGAGAATTTTCCTAGTGATTCTAGACTTTTATCTGAGTTCCTTTCTTTAAGGTCAAAAATAGATAAGTTTTTCGTAAAGTTCTATCCATATATTTTGGCAAATAATAAAGGGAAAAAGCGTTCATCCTCTATAATGTTGTCCAAGCATGTAAACACGCTTATTATTGATGAGGCATTAGGTATATTTGCTTCAAGATATCATAAGTCATATGCTCCTTATTCTGGATCTATTACTACAAAAAATTTTGATGAAGTAGATTCTGTTGACAAAATTGTTTTACACATTTTAGCTAACAAATACCGTACGACATTTCAGTCAATTTCAATGAGAATGAAGTTAATTTAAATTTTATATTTTTACTTTCCTATAAGTGGTATAATTTTAAAAATGGTTATGAAAAAGAAAGAAGATATTTGGATTGATTCGGAAATTCTGAGTGAAAAGTTCTTTATGGCTTTGAAAGAATTTGTTGAGCAGGTCCATGTCGGCAAGACCGGGATTCTTTCATGGCTTTTTTTTTGTAAGTACTTCAGTGATTTTCAGGATACTAAAAAACCATTGTATTTAGCACTCGCCATTAAGGAGCAGCCGTGTATATTAGATCATCCCATTATTAGATATCAAGTCATAGCCTGGACCTTGCAGTCTAAATATCCTAGTGTAGAAGATAAAATGAGCCTCAAAGAGTTTGCTCTAGGTTTAGGTGACTATAACGCTTATAAAAAATCAAAAAATTCTATGCCTTTCAATAAAGAACATATCGCAGGGACTTATAAGTATATTTATAAAATGCTAAAGACAACAGATAAAGAACTTAAGCCTAAATCAATAAAAGAAAGAAACTTTGCACTGAGAGTAATATTTAATCCTGCCAAGGCTAAAATAATTCCTCTTGAGAGTAAAATATCTGAATGGGCTGAAATTAATAATCTCAAAGAAGTTGCATTATCTATTACTCAATATTTTTTAAGTTATAAATGGAGCTTGGAATATAAAAATGATTTTGTAAAAAATGAAGATCAACTACTTGTTCCACCAAAATTAATTTCCATGAAAAAGATAAAAGAATTAATTTGATGATTTACTTAAATCTTTCTGATTAGCAAACTCTATATTGGTCCAGCGTTCAATTAAGAAGTTGAATAAGTCCTTAGCTGATTCATATTTTAATGAGGAGAGCATATCTTTAAAATCAACTATTATTCTTACCGAATCTTCTTTATCCAAACTATTCATAGGGAATGAAGCCAGTAAATCTCCATAGTTTAAAATTATAATACTATCAGATGGAAATTTCATGAACCAGTCTGACAGTTCGGATAAATCGTTTTTAATAACATCAATATAATTTTTAAGCTCGTTATCATTTGTATCGGTTCTATTCGCCGTTGATATGAAATCATTTATAAGTTTTATAGCGGAATTTATTCCACATTTATAATGTATTGCACCAAAACCCCAGTGTGTCTTGAATATTTTTTTTGACTTTCGTTGAAAATAAAAAACCAATGAATTGGAATAATATTATCAACAAGATACGAGAATGGTGTTTTATCTAATTTATTATCCGGACAAATAAAGTTCTCATTATCTTCTTTAATAAACAGGCATTCTTTTATTTCGCTTTCTTTAATACTTAAGTGTTCACACAACGCACTTTGAAAGGTTCCATATTCATTTCCAAACCATAATCCATATGGTGAGGTTGGGCCACCCCAAAAACGTTCATAAAAATCAGTATATTCTTTCCAATAATTTTTATCTTCTTCGAAATGAGATAGTCTCTGGTAAATTTGTAAACAACATGAAGGCATAATTTGATTTTCCTATATTTAGAATTATAATTCAATCTAAATATATGAAATTTTTAATACAAGTTTTTTATCTCTTCTTATTTTGTACTGTCACCGTGCATGCTGAGAATATTGTTTTTTATGAGACAATTCCAGTATTTGGGAAATTAATCATTATGGGTGTTGCTATTGGTATTCCAACTTTTATTATTATTTCTCATGTTCCTCTTTTTGAACTATTAGATACAGATAAGGTACCGGATCCACCAAAAGTTCCTAAGGCTCAACTAGAGACTCTGAAGGGTACCGTTGTAGGCATAGTATTTGGTCTTTTAATAACAGTACTGTGTTTAGTCCTTCTTTAATTTTTTTTCTTAAATAACTAGTATTTATAACCTTTTTTGTGTTATAGTGAGCTCAAATGTCTGTAAAAGTGGACCAAATTATTAGAACCGATAGAAAAAGCACTGAAATTAGTGTTTCTGTAGAGGGTTATATTATAGTTAGAGCTCCTCTTGGTGAGACTATAGAAAAAATAGAAGAGATAATTGAGTCTAAAAAATTTTGGTTATTAAGAACTCAACAAATTACAAAAGCTAAATATTTAAATGATTTACATAAAAAATATGAAGAAGGCGAAAAATTTTTATACCTAGGAATTGAACGAAATTTAAAAATAATCAACAGCGATACTCCTTTAACATTTAGCGATAACACCTTTTTTCTTTCACGCCATTATTTAAAGTTTGCAAATAAATTCTTTATTGATTGGTATAAAGATAGGGCAGGTGAATATATTTCACAGGTAGCCGATAGATTCTCTATGCTTTATCAGATTCCTTATAAAAAAGTTATCATTAAAGATTCATTTTCTCAATGGGCTTCTTGTTCAGGAGATGGAAATTTGAATTTTAGTTGGAGGGTAGTTCTTGTACCATCTGAAGTTATTGCATATTTAGTTGTTCATGAACTAGCACATATTCATATTAGAAATCATTCAGCAGATTATTGGACCAAAGTTGAGCAAATGATGCCGGACTATCTTAAATATGATAATCTTTTAAAAGAATATGACCATATATTGAGTATTTTTAAAAATGATACAGGAACTTTTGTTTCAAGAAAAGAGTCANNAGAACCCCAGGAAGGAAGNACTAAAGAAAANAAGCAACTAGAGTTAGAAATATAAATATATGTCAACAAAAATAAAAAAAACTGTTAATAGAATTGTTGTATTTATTCTTTCTCTCCCTTTTGCTATACCTTTACTGTCGCCGATAATCCTTATTTATTTTTTATATTTAAGTACATTTCCAGAAGGAAGGGCAAAGCTAAAAAAGTTTTATGGTATATTCCTTCATTTTAGNAGGCTTATAATAGGGTGTTTTAGTAGAAATAGTCCTGAAAAAAGAGCAAAATCCAGAGCAGACTTATGGCAAGAATGTAAAAATTACTGGAATGGGGTTGCTTAAAATTGATCAGTATTTGCTGTTATTTTATACAGTGAATAGGCCATAATTAANAAGATTNCTAGGAATAATAACCCAAAAAANATTTTTTCTTTTTTACTGCTCATANTTTAATTATAAATGGAAAAAACAAACTGTAAAAAATTTATTAATTAATAATTGCTATAATAAAAAAGATAAGTAATATATTTCATATGCAAGGAATTGATTTTAAAGAAAAGAAAAATGATGAGAAGATGATTAGCTTAGTCTTTCCTGAAGGATTAAGAGATAAAATTCTTTTTAGGCCCCAAACTAAAGGAAATGTTCAATTAAGGAATGATAAGGGTGAAGGCTATCATAGTCATAACCCATTTAAATTAATTGCTTTGGATTGCTTAGAGGAATATCTAACAACCGAAAATCCAGATAAGTTAATAGAAGCCGTAATGCACGATTACTCTATTTTGCACGGAACAATAATTAGAGACCATGAATCTTGGGATCCAAAAACTATGGTCGGAGATGAAATTGTAGATTTAACAATTCTATCCATGGCTCATATTGGGACCTTTAATGAGGACCTAAAACACGTAACTCCTTCCACTGTTGTCTGGTCAACAATCAATTATTGGAGATCTTTCCTTACTTTTAAACGTAATGCTTTTTATGCTGAAGAGACTGGGAAGTTTCTAGAAGGATGTTTTCTTAGATTAGGCGGTGCATTAATTCCTTCTATCGTTCCTGTTGCCGATGGTGCCTTTACCGAAGAAGAAAGAAAATATAGAGAAATGAAAAGCGCCTAAGATTATTTTCAATGACATGATATGCCAAATTTTTTAAGTTTCCAGTAGTTGTATGGAAGCGGAGTTAGAAATCCTGCTAGCAATATCAAAGGTAATGATTTAAGGTTTATTATAGCTTCACCATTAATCATAAAATCTGTTGTATTCATGGCGATTTCCATACCAACCATACTAACAAAACTCATTCCTATAGCTGTTCTAAAGGCATCTTTAATACCTAATTGACGCGAAAGTATTACAGTCTCAAGTATGATACTTGTAATTAAACCGTTTATTATAGCAAGCACCATAACCTCTAAGGTAGAATATCCATGATTAATATTTTGGAAATATATTATTGTTCCAAAGTCACCAATAGAGCAGCCAAGAAGACACCATAGGGTGTTAATAGAGGCTTTTTTCCAGGTATGTTTGCATTTCCACATAATATTATTTTCTTCTTATAAGATATATCAATACAAATATCATAAGTACAACGGTTATAGAAAAATAAAAAAGAATTGTTTCTTGAATCATTTCTCTAGTTATAATACATTATAAATATAATGGCTCAATCTAAAATTCTAGATTCTAATATAAATAATAGGTCTCAAATAGGTAGGGAACTAATTAATGAAAAAAATGCAATATCTTTTATGAAAAAATATGAACTATTTGATAGAAAAGATCTATTTCCAAATAAAATTCGTACGATGGAAATTAAAGAATGGGAATCTTTTGCCAGGCAAAATCCATATTTGGCAAAGTTTTTGAACAAACAAATGCCAGGATATTTCTTTTTGGCGCTTGAGACATGGAATTCGGCAGATGATTCTGCAAATTCTAACCCTTTGGTTGAGACAATCTTTGCTGATACAATTATATATTGGAGAAATTTAGTTTTAAATAAGGATAAAAATTTATCCTCTGATGCTGAAATACTTCTAGAAAACGTTGGAATTGCTTTAAAATCTGTTCCAGGAGATTGAAATGAAAATCATAAGGTTTATTTTAGGAAGAATAATTCTATTTTTAGATTGGATAACCTCACCAAGGCCAAATCCAATCTCAGAAGAAAAAAGAAATGAGATAAATTCATTTACATCCAACATGGTTATGTATGAGTTCAAGGCATGTCCTTTTTGTGTTCGGGTTAGAAGATTTATGAAAAAGAATAATATATCAATAAAGACTAAAGATGCCAGAAGGAATAAAGAGTATGCGACTGAATTAATTAATGGTGGTGGTAAGCTTCAGGTTCCATGTCTTTTAATACCCAAAGATGAAAATAATTCCCAATGGCTATATGAATCTAAAGATATAATCAACTTTCTTTCTAAGGAGTTGAGCATAGAATTATGAGTTTAAAAGAAAAGCTTTCTAAGATGGAATTTCATGTTACACAGGAAGCTGGGACTGAGCCCCCTTTTTCAGGTAAGTATCATGATGAAAAATCTGAAGGTATATATCAATGTGTTTGCTGTGATGATGATTTATTTAGCTCTAACAGTAAATTTGATTCTGGTTCAGGCTGGCCAAGCTTCTATGATTGTATTAAAAAGGAAAATATTGAATATAAAGAGGATTCCTCACATATGATGTTAAGAATCGAGGTTAGTTGTAAAAGCTGTGGTTCACATTTAGGACATGTATTTAATGACGGACCAGAGCCTACAGGACTTAGGTATTGTATTAATTCTGCCTCATTAATATTTAAGAAATCTTAAAAACCTCTAAGTTTTATTGTAAAATTAATCATGTCAATTTTTAGACAGCATATAGGTTCTTTAAAAAGAAAGAAAGAATTAGATAAGAATGCAAAAGTTGTAAAAAGAAGAAAAGGTGATTATGCACCTACAAGGCTTTTTTTTGAACCCAGAACAGTTGTAAAAGGCAGAACAAAGTTCAAATGGGGTAATCTGAAAGACTTTTATCCTCCTAATTTAGCAAATCCCCTAACTTGTAGGATTCCGTCTCTAATCGATTTTTTAGAAACCCGACAACCAAAATATTTTTTTTATACTCTTGAAGATTGGGATTTTGATAACGACGATAATTTTCCAGTTGAAAAAGAACTTGTCTGTAAGGCAATAATGTATTGGAGACTAATGCTTTTTACAAATGAACTCGATAAAGAGTCTTCAAAAATAGTTAATTATTACTTGAATACTGCAAATAAAATAATTAGTAGTAGAATGCCAATTTTTGGGTATTGGCCATATAAAAATGGTCTTGTACATTATTATAATTATATAAAAGATGATACATATAAGGATAGAAACAAGAAGCAATATTTTATTTCATTTAATCCAGATATCCCCTCAATGTTTTTAAGTTATTTTGATGAGTTAAGAGAAAAACTTTTTCAGCATGAAAGAGATATTAAATTGGAAAAAAGTCTCAAGGTAAAAGAGGAGTATTGGATTAAAATTTTTAAGTCAATTTTTGAGAAAAAGAAGATTCCAGGCGCTGTTGCTTTTAAAACTAGTTTTAATTATCAAAATTTAGATTTAGTTGTTGCTTCATATATAGCTTGGGAGCACAACAAATTCAGGCCATCCAAAAATGAGCCAAAAATTAAACTACTTGCTGATTGGAAGCAAATATATTCAATTTATAAGGAAGTTTGCTTTGTAAGAGATAAAAATCCCGATTTATTTTATAAAGACAAGATTTCAATAACGGAGCTGTGCTCATGATAAATTTAATTCTAGTTGTCGGTTTGGGTGGAGCTATTGGTGCAATCGCTAGATATTTGACTGGGATTTGGATGCTTACCATACTTCCAAATAAGCCTTTTATATCAACTCTGATTGTTAACTTCATAGGTTCTGCTCTTATTGGTTTTTTTTATCTCATTAGTAGCGTCTTAGATATAAAAGATTCAATTAGGTTACTTTTTGTTGTTGGTTTTCTGGGATCATTAACCACTTTCTCAACTTTCAGCTACGAATTCGTAACCATGATAAATCAAAAAAATTATCTACTAGCGATGACATATATATTATTAAACCTATCTTTAAGTGGTATGGTTGTTTATATTATTTTAAAGTTTGCTAGGAACTAAATTTATTTTGACAGATATTTAACTGCTTTATTTACACCATCAATTGTAAAATTATACATTCTATTCTCTGTTAAATATCTAGTATAATCTATTGATTGAGAATAGTCCCAATCATCTTTAGGAATCGGATTAAGCCATACAAGCTTATCGAAATGGTTTTTTATTCTTTTAAAATATGACTCGCCAGGCTTGTCATTATAATGCTCTATTGAACCATTTACATGAGTAATTTCATATATACCCATAGATGCATCACCTACAAATATAATTTTATAATCACTTCCATATTTATTTATAACATCATCAATACTTACTATATCTTCTCTTCGATCATTATTTTTCCATACACCTTCATAGACAAAATTATGAAAATAAAAATACTCCATATTCTTAAATTCATATTTAGCTGCTGAGAATAATTCTTCACATAACTTAATATAAGGGTCCATAGATCCTCCAACATCGAAGAACAAAAGAACCTTGACTTGGTTCTTTCTTTCCGGTTTTAACCTTATATCAACAAATCCACCATTATCTGCAGTTTTCCTAATTGTCTCTTTGATGTCCAATTCTTCTTCACCATTAATCCTAGTGAATTTTCGTAATTTCTTGAGAACTACTTTCATATTCCTGGTGCCAACCTCAACATCATCGTCAAGATTTATATATTTTCTTTTATCCCATACTTTAGCGGCGGAGAAATTTCTATTACCCTCTTGTCCAATTCTAATACCAAAAGGGTTACTCCCATATGCTCCATAAGGGGATGTTCCACCAGTTCCTATCCATTTACTTCCTCCCTGNTGTCTTTTACGCTGTTCGTTAAAGGTTTCCATAAATTTTTTCATTAATTCTTCTAAATCATTCAAAGATTGTATTTTATCTCTTTCTTCTTTAGATAAAGTTTTTTCGAACTGTTTCCTTAGCCACTCTTCGGGTATTTCATTCTCTAAAAATTTTAAGTCCAAGTCCGACATTCCATTAAAGAAAATAGAAAAAGCTCTATCAAACCTATCGTAATATTTCTCGTCTTTAACCATTATTGATCTGCTTAGATAATAGAAGTCTTCAGTTTTGAATTTTATAACTCCAATTTTAAGAGCTTTAATTAAATCAAGAAGTTCTTTAAGTGTTGTTTTAATTCCAGATTTCTTTAGTGTCAAAAAAAAGTCTATTAACATTACTTACCACGTCTTAGCATAAATCTTAGCCTTTCTAACATTTGAACATCCTGTTCATTCTTTATGAGAGCACCATGTAGGGGTGGAATTGCTTTACTTTCATCTCTTTCTTGAAGGATATCTTTTGGTATATCATCAGAAAGGAGAAGTTTTATCCAGTCTATTAGCTCAGATGTTGATGGATTTTTTTTGAGCCCAGGTATTTCTCTTAACTCAAAAAAGATATCTAGTGCTTCAGCTATAAGTTTTTTCTTAACTTTTGGAAAATGAACTTCAATAATTTGTTCCATAACATCTCTTTCAGGAAAATTAATATAATGAAAAATACATCTTCGCAAGAAGGCGTCGGGTAATTCCTTTTCATTGTTACTCGTTATTATTACAATTGGTCTATTCTTAGCTACTATATTTTCTTTTGTCTCATAAACAAAAAACTCCATTTTATCTAATTCTAAGAGTAGGTCATTGGGGAACTCTATATCAGCTTTATCAATCTCATCAATTAAGAGAACAATTTTTTTCTTTGCCTGAAAAGCCTCCCATAACTTACCCTTTATAATATAATTTGAAATATCTTGTATTCTGGAGTCACCTAATTGGGAGTCTCTAAGCCTAGTAATGGCATCATATTCATATAAACCTTGTTGAGCTTTTGTAGTGGATTTTATATGCCATTTAATTATTTCCGTATCTATAGATTTCGCGACTTCTTCTGCTAATAATGTTTTCCCTGTACCAGGCTCTCCTTTTATCAATAAAGGTTTTTCCAGGCTAATAGCAGCATTGACTGCAAGCTCTAAATCAGGTGTGGCAATATAACTATTAGTACTAGTAAATTTTTTCATTTCATTATTATAATTGTTAAAAATTAATTAAAAAGGTTAAAATTTTAAATTATATGTTATAAATTTTAAATATTATTCTGTTAGGAGTTAATAAATGTCAAATAGACTAATGAAAAGATCTACTGAAGCTACGAGTAGCATTATGGTTTTTCCTAGTGATACCAATGATTATGGAACTATGTATGGAGGAAGATTAATCGAAATGATGGATATGGTTGGTGGGATATGTGCGAGGAGATTTTCTAGTCATAAGGCAGTTACAGCTTCTATAGAGGATATGCAATTCAATAAGCCAATTAATAGAGGAGATATCATCGAATTTAAATCTAAGGTTATTTATACAGGCCGAACCTCAATGGTGGTAAAAACTAAAGTTACAAGGGAAGGATATGATGAAGCAAAAGAGATATGCGCAAGAGCATATTTTGTTTTTGTTGCTATGGATTCTAATGGAAAGCCTATAGAAGTTCCTACACTTGAGTTGGTAACTGAGAAAGAAGAAAAAAATAATAAAATCGGCGCTGAGATTAGGAAGCGACAAGCACTTGAAGAGAAAAGATTTGAGATTGAATTAAATGAGAATCTGTAAATGAATTCTTTCCTTGTATGGAATCAATCACCCTTTTTGTTTACCTCAGATTTCATATCCATAAGATATTATTCTGTTTTTTTCGCTGTTGGGCTTTTTCTATTGCTATATAGAATCAATAAAGAGTCAATCGATGATTTGAGTAGGGATTATGTAGATAAAACTTTTCTCAACTTATTAATATATATGTTGATAGGATCAAGGATATTTCATTGTTTATTTTATGAATATGGATATTATTCTGAAAATTTATTAGAAATTTTATTGCCTATCAGATTTGAAACATTAGAATTTATAGGTTTTCAGGGCCTATCAAGCCATGGGGGCTTTATTGGTGCATTAATATATATTTTTATAATTTTTAGAAAGAAGGTCAAGGTTCGCAGTTTTTTTAAATTCGTTGATTGTCTTATATTAAATTCTCTAATTTTTGTATCTTTTATTCGAATAGGTAATTTATTTAATTCTGAAATAATAGGAAAACAATGTTCATATTTTTTTTGCGTAGCATTCCCACTTTCAGGTTATGAACTCATACCAAGACATCCTGTTCAAGTATACGAATGTATTATTTATTTCTCTATCTTCTTATTTGTTGCAAACCTTAAGTCTAAGAATTCTTTTGAACCAGGAAGGATATCCTTGATTGTTGTAACTTTAGCTTTTATAGGTAGATTTCTCGTAGAATTTTATAAAGAAAAACAGTCTGATATTATTTTCGCATATATTAATATGGGACAACTTTTATCTTTTTTCTCTTTTTTATTATTCTTTTTTGTTTATTTCTATACCGCTAGACGCATAAATAATGAAAAGGGGAGAATAATCAATTAATATTAGATATGGCTAATGATAATTTCAGATTCAACAAAGAGCTTCTAGAGAGATTTGTTAGTATAGCTCAGCCTTATTTCTTTCCACTCAATGTTGCCAGCTCATCCTTAAAATTAATTTTGCTTTTAATTTCTTCAGTTTTATTTGTAATGTCTGTTTGCTATTTTGGAATAATTGCCATTGGAGGAATTATCGATTTTTTCTTCCCTGCTTTTATGACAGAATTAGCGCCCAATTTTAAATTATATGTCGAGAATTTACAATCCAATAAACTATCTATTTTATCTTTTGCTACTATCATAGGAACGGTTTTTATTTTTAGACTTAATTATATTCATATTAAAGATAAGCTAAAGCCATGGCTGTTAATAGTTGGTATATTGACATTGCTTTTTTGTGTTACAGGCTTAAATGTTTCTTTAAGTTATATATTTAGATTTTTAGATACGTCACTTAATGTCAGAAATGAAGCAGCTTTTTGGGATTTTCTTTGGGTATATGGACTAATAGTTCTGGTAGCCTTGCCAGTTATATCTCTTTATAGATTCACTAGACTTAAGTTTGGTCGTTATTGGAGAGAATGGTTAACAAATAATTTCATTGAAAGATACTTTGCAAATAGAGCATTTTATCTACTTGATTCCAATGCGCAAAATTCTGATATAGATAATCCAGACCAAAGAATTTCAGAAGATATAAAGAATTTTACAATGGTTACTTTAAGTTTTTTAATAGATATCCTTCAAGCTATTTTGACGGTAACCGCATTTAGTGCAATTTTATGGTCAATCTCTAAGACTTTAACTATAGGCCTTTTAGTTTATGTTGGATTAGGTACCTGGGTTGCAATATATACTGGAAAGAAAATGATTAAGATTTACTATGATCAATTAAGATTAGAGGCTGACTTTAGGTATGGAATGGTCCATGTTAGAGACAATTCTGAGTCGATTGCGTTTTATTCTGGAGAAAAGAAAGAAATTAAAAGTGTTCTCAAGAGGCTCTTTAGAGCTTTAAAAAATTATGATTTATGGATAATTTGGCAGTCAATTGTGGACTTATTTCAGTTTTCATATTCCAACCTAATGAGGTTTCCTGTCTATCTCTTGGTAGCACCCTTATACTTTTCAGGTGAAATTGATTTTGGAACGATAACTCAAGCTTGGATTGCTTTTTTCCAAGTATTTGGGGCACTTTCAATAGTCACAAACCAAATTGAAAGTATCTCTGCGTTTTCTGCAAGTGTTTTTAGGCTTGGTAACTTCGATAAAACATTGAATAAAATTTCTAATGATACTAAGAATGAAGAAGTAATTAAATATGATCAGTCAAATAGACTAGAGTTTGATAAAGTTACTGTTAAAACGCCGGATAATAATAGAGAACTTATCAGAGATTTAACGCTTTCGTTATCTGAGAAAGATCGATTAATAATAGTTGGTGAAAGCGGTGTGGGTAAAAGCTCATTACTAAGGTCTGTTGCTGGATTATGGAATTTTGGTTCAGGATTGATAAAAAAACCTAATATAACTAATACAATGTTTCTTCCTCAGCAACCTTATATGTTACTTGGAACTTTAAGAGAACAGGTTTGCTATCCTAATTCTCAAGATGACTTTGACTATGATGAAATAAACAAGGCTTTAGATAAAGTTGGCTTGTCACAGCTTACAAAAGATCATAACGTAAACGAAATTAAAGACTGGACAAGGGTGCTATCAGTTGGAGAACAGCAAAGATTAGCTTTTGCTAGGATATTAATCAATAAGCCTGATTTTGTGATTTTAGATGAGGGCACTAGTGCATTAGATTCTGATAATGAACAAAAATTATATAACATACTAAATGAATTAGGAGTTGCTTACATTAGTGTCGGACACCGAGAGGAAATTAAGCAATTCCATAATTTAGTTTTAACCATGCTTCCTAAGGGTAAATATTCATTGGATACTAAGTAATTTATTTGAAGATGAATTAATATTAATTATTGACAATAAATATCTAATAGGTTTTAATAAAAGACTATGAAAGTTGTAAGTTCTATTGGAAGCATGAAAGATAGGCACCCCGACTGCCAAGTTGTTAAAAGACGTGGAAGAATTTACGTGATTTGTAAGGCTGAGCCTAAATTTAAAGTTAGACAAGGCTATAAGAAGAAAAGAAGTAAGCTTTAGTATTTTTTACCCATAAGGGTTCCCCATAGGATTATAAATAAGCTCAACAATTTTTTGCTCTTTATCTATTACATTATGCTTACTTTGGCCATTTGGAAATTTATCATCAATCCATGATTTAGCTTGTTCTATAGGTGCTTCTTCAGCTATTATGTTATAGCTCAGAGGGTCAATAGCACATATTGAAATTACTGTTTGGATGACTGAATCCCTATCTAGTCCATCAACGAGATATTCTTTAAAAAATTGTCCAGTAAATTTATTTGTAACAGTAATAAAAAAAGCTTTATTTTGAAATTCCATTTTTAAATAATAATTTATAAAACTTATTAGTACAATATTATTTATTATTTATGTAATATATGAAGATTGTATTATTTAAAGCTGATATAGCCTCGTTGGTGTAACGGATAACACACGAGTTTCCTAAACTTGGAATAGGGGTTCGATTCCCTTACGGGGTATTAACCAAGAGTTAAAAAAATCTTGACTTTTTTTGTTTATAATTAATTAATTATAATATGCTCAAGTCTGAATTAGAAGATATTATCGGTGAAGAATTTAAACTAGATAAAGTATTAAGTAAGAATGTAATCAATATTCTTGTTGAATCTATGATAGATTCAATTAAGAATAATAATAGGATTGAGATTAGAGGATTTGGTAGTTTCTTTCCAAAGACTTATGATTCTTATAATGGCAGGAACCCAAAAACTGGTGAAACTATTCTTGTCCCCGAAAAGATACTTCCTATCTTTAGACCAAGTAAAGATTTAATAACGAAGCTAAATAAGAAGAAGGGTTAATTCTGTTTTGGATATTAAGATTTATCCAGACCCAGTTTTATTAAAAAATTGCGTGTCTGTTGAAAAAGTAGATGACAACTTCATTTCCACAGTTTCTATTATGGTAGACACTATGAGGGCGGCCGAAGGTATAGGTCTAGCTGCTCCACAAGTTGGAATACTCCAACGGTTTTTTGTTTGCTTAGACTTTGATGATGAGAATAAAGAAAAAACTATTGTTTTGATTAACCCTGAAATAACCAAGATGGAAGGTAGAATCGAGTCAAAAGAAGGATGTCTTAGCATACCAGGATTCTATGAATATGTTTATAGGTATGAAAAGATTGAGATCAAAGCATATGATTTGACCGGTAAAGAAGTTATTTATGTTCCTGATGGTATCCAATCAGTAGTTTTTCAACATGAATTTGATCATCTTGACGGAATACTCTTTCCGGAGAGAATGAGCCAAATTAAAAAAGATATATTTATGAAGAAAATAAACAAAGAATTTAAATAATAGTTTTCTTTTAAATCTTTCAGTTACTTTTTATTCAAATTTTTTTATACTTTTGTCTAAAGAGATTAGATTTAGCTCTATGCTTAAATTAGGGTGCTTCTTTTTAAGTAATTTTTTTATTTTATTAAATGATTTAACATGGATTTTTTCTTCATTAATTGGATTAAATTCTTTATCACCATTAGCAATTTTAGCTGCGCCACAATCTCTGTGATTTATCACAATGAGTTGGTTTATTTTATGCAGCTCAATAGAAGTGCTTAAGTTATCCCAGAAAGTATCATGCCATTTTTTGAACTTTTTATCAGTTACTCCGATAGCAGCTCCTGCTATTGTAAAACAACTATATCTTCCATCGAGCTTTCTTTTCTTTAGATATTCAAAAACTATTGGTTGAAACCTTGGGTCTATACAAGACAGCACTAGAGCTTTGTATTTGACTGGCATATTTACTTGATAGGGGACAAGACTTTTTTAATTTTTCTTTTTATTTTTAGACCTGTTTCTGAAAGTTTAGCATCGCTACTTTTAATTATGAACTTATCAAATCCACCATTTTTTGATATAGTCCTCATTGTACTTGCTGCAATCTTTAACCTAAATTTTTCTTTTAAAGATTCACTCTCAAGAACAACTGACCTTAAGTTAACATTAAATTTTCTACGTGTTCGATTATTGGCATGACTTACATTATTGCCAGACATATATCTTTTTCCTGTTAAATCACAAACTCTAGACATTTTTACTCCAAATTTAAGAATTTATAATACCTATATATTTAATTTAAAACAATCCTTTTGCTTTATATTTTATTTTTATCTAATAGAATACAATAATGAATAATTATTTATTATCTTCAATTAAACCATTCTATGTAATGGAGATATTGGAAAAAGCACAAGAATTAGAGAAGAAAGGAAGAAAAATAACTCATCTAGAAATAGGCGAGCCTACTAATAAAGTCCATGAAATGATAAGAAGCTACGCTAAGTCATCTATAAATAGTGGCAATGATAAGTATTCTAGTAGCTTAGGGTTGACATCTTTGAGAAAAAAAATTGCCAAGAAATATAGAAATGATTTTGGAGTCAATATCTCAGAAAACGAGATTATCATTACAACAGGCTCATCTGCTGCACTTATATTAGCCTTAAGGGCATTAATTAAAACTGGAGACCCGGTTGTGCTAGTTGAGCCATATTATCCATGCTACCCACAATTAATTAAAATCTTGGGAGGAAAAGTTAGGATCTTTAAAACTTTTGTTGAAGATGGATATCAGATTGATACTATCAAGCTGAAAAAATTTATCAATGAGAAAGACAAAGCACTCATTATTAACTCACCCTCCAATCCAACAGGTGTTTCACAAAATAAAGACGTAATGAGCTTTTTGTCTAATTTAAATATAAATATAATTTCTGATGAAATTTATCAAGGTCTTAATTATATTCAAAGTCCAGATACAATATTGAAATATAAAAATGATTCAATAGTTATCAATGGTTTTTCTAAATTCTACTCTATGACAGGTTGGAGACTTGGTTATTTAGTTCTACCAAAGAGGCTAATCAGAGGAATTCAAAAATTGCAACAAAATATGTACATATGTGCCCCAGTAGTATCACAGTATGCTGCTATTGGTGCACTAAGTATTAATAACAATGATATAGCTAAAATGATAAATAGCTATAAAAGAAAACGTGATTTCATGGTCTCAAACCTAAACGATATGGGTATAGATTTAGGATATAATCCGGACTCTGCTTTCTATGCTTTTGCTGATATGAGTAAATTTTCAGATGATTCTCTGACTTTATCTATGGATATATTAGATAAAGTTGGTCTTGGAGTTGCACCAGGTATTGATTTTGGACCTAGTTTTAAAAAATATATTCGTCTTTCTTATTCAAGCTCATTAAAAAATATTCAAGTTGGACTTGATAAGATGAGAGAGTATATTAAAGAATATACTTAGCTTAAAATAATGTTATTTTGTTATGAATAAAAATAAACTTGTATTTGCTAACTGGAAAATGAATCTTAATTCTAATAAGGTTAGGCTTCTAGTGGAAGGAATTTTATCTAAATTAAAACCTCAAGATTCTGTAGATGTAGTTTTAGCGCCACCTCTACCTTATCTGGGCAATGTCAACGCCATGATTTTAGGATCAGGAATAGAGCTTTCATCTCAAAATGTTTTTTGGGAAAATGATGGTCCATATACTGGTGAGGTTTCGGTAAAGATGCTCTTGGACATGGGGTGTAGTTGGGCAATGATTGGTCATTCGGAGAGAAGACAATATTTATTAGAAACAAATGAAATGATTAATAAAAAGGTTTTAAGCTCAATCAAAAAAGGGCTTAAGGTTATACTTTGTGTTGGCGAATCATTCGAGCAAAGGAGAAGAAAGAAAACTTTTGAATCTATTGCTGATCAGCTTTATAGAGGTCTAAGAGGAGTAAGTGAAGATTTAATACCCCAAATAGTCATTGGCTATGAACCAATCTGGGTTATTGGGTCTGGTGAAGCAGCAAGTGTGAATGATATATCAAGCGTCCATAATTTTATTTCTGATGAACTTAAGTCCATGTTTCCTTCTGCAAAATTATTACCCAGGATTGTATATGGGGGTAGCGTAAATACTGATAATATTAGTCAAATATCTAAACTCCATAATGTAGATGGAGTGCTTGTTGGAAATGCAAGTATGGATTGTGACAAATTCTGTGATATTGTAATGAAGGTTGTAAAATGATAGAAACAATTAAAAGTTCATTGATTATTTTTCATGGAATCGTGTCAATCCTATTGGTTCTATCTATTCTATTCCAACCATCTAAAAGCGATGATTTGGGGTCAATGTTTGGAGGTTCTTCTGAATCTGTTTTTGGCGCAGATTCATCATCTTTTTTAAGAAGATTAACTAAATGGCTAGGAACTATCTTTATAATAACAAGCATTAGTTTAGGATATATTTATATTAAATACGAGAAAACCTCGGTTGTTATTGAGAAAATAAAAGTCCTTGAACAGAAAGAAGAAGTTTCTGATATAGATTAAATATATTATGGATGTGTCATATCGTGGATATCACGCATCCACATAAGTGCCCTAAAACATTGACTTTTTTCTTGCAAAATTAGAAAAATTTGATACAATATTTAAATAGGAGATATATTATGCCTTATGTGATAGCAGAACCTTGTAAGGATGTAAAAGACAAAGCCTGTGTAGAAGCTTGCCCGGTTGATTGCATCTATGAAGTAGGTTCTCAATTAATGATAAATCCTGAAGAATGCATTGATTGCGGAGCTTGTGTAGATCCATGCCCTGTTCAAGCAATTCATCACGAAGATGAGTTGCCTGATAAGTGGATTAGCTTTATTGATAAAGCTAAAGAAGTTGATTATGACAGTTTAAGCCCTGCCGAAAGAGACGGGTAAAGTCTTTTTTGAATAAATCTGTTTTTTCAGCACTCTATACTTATCTTTCTGATTTATCGATTATTCATGTAGATGAACTTGTCTTCAGAGACAAATTTCACCTTTTAGTTTTTTTGATTCTTTCTTCTCGTGCAAAAGAAAAAGTAGCTTATGATTTAAGCAAAAAGCTAATTAGTAAATATTCTACTATTGAATCATTTATTAAAGTTGATTTAATTGAAATAAGAAAAATTATTAAATCTATTGGATTCTATAAGGTCAAGTCAGAAAGACTGATAGCTTTTGTTAATATTGTAAAAACATCATATAATCTAAAGTTTATCAAATCTTATAAGGATTTATTAAAGATTCCAGGTATTGGAGATAAGGGTGCTAAGAAATTTCTTACATTAACTTCAAAGGTTGAGTTTTTCTTGATGGATACTCACGTAAAAAGAGTCCTTTTACGTTTGGGCTTTAATGATAAAAATATAAAAGAAATTTGTTTTGGAAATAGATTTAATTTAAATATTTCCGATATTACTTTTTTTTCAAATAATATATCAAATTTTGGCAAAAAAATATGTACTTATAAGAAGCCGCGATGTTTTACTTGCAAGATGGAAAAAATTTGCCAATTTGGTCTTATCGAGAGATAATATGCAATTATGAACATTTGTATTATTGGATCTGGCTATGTTGGCTTAGTTACAGGATCTTGTCTTGCTGACTCAGGTAATAATGTCATTTGTCTTGATATTGATCAATCAAAAATTGCAGATTTAAAAGAAGGAAAAGTTGGAATTTATGAGCCAGGCCTTTCTTCGGTCGTGGAAAGGAATATTATGTCCAATAGGTTGCAATTTACCACTGATTACAAGTCAGCTATAGAAAGTTCAGAAATAATTTTTTTAGCAGTCTCAACACCACCAAATAACGATGGTTCTGCCAATTTAGAATACATAAAAAGTGCCTCAACAGAATTATCGAAATATATCAATTCTTATAAGTTAATAGTTACTAAAAGCACAGTTCCAGTAGGAACTACACATTTAGTCAAAGATCTCATATCAGGCAATACTGATCAAGAGTTTGATGTAGCTTCCAATCCAGAATTTTTAAAAGAAGGATCAGCTCTAAATGATTTCATGTACCCTGATAGGATTGTTGTTGGAGTTGAATCTGCAAAAGCAGAAAAAAAATTAAAAGAGCTTTATGAACCTTTCATTAGGAAAGAGTTTAGACTTGTTGTTGTAGATATTAAATCTTCCGAACTATCAAAGTATGCGTCTAACGCTATGCTTGCAACTAGGATTTCTTTTATAAATGAAATTGCAAATTTATGCGAAAAAGTTGGAGCAGATATTGAGAGTGTAAGAAAAATAATGTCAGAAGATAAAAGAATTGGGAGACATTTTATTTTTCCTGGATTGGGCTATGGAGGATCATGCTTTCCTAAGGATGTTAAATCACTAATAGATATTGGAAAACAAAACTCGGCTAAAATGGAACTCTGTTCAGCAGTTGATAATGTTAATGCAAATCAAAGAATTAACTTTTTTAAAAAAATAGAACACTACTTTGGTGACTTAAAAAATAAAAAATTTGCCCTTTGGGGTCTTTCGTTTAAACCTAATACCGATGATATTCGTGAAGCACCTTCAATAGATATAGCCAGGTTTTTATTAGGTGCTGGAGCTAAACTTGTTGCACATGATCCTGTTGCGGCAAAAAATTTCAGTAATTTATTTTCAGATTCGATAACTTTTTCTAATGATAATTATATTATATTGCAAGATTGTGATGCCTTGATAATTAATACTGAATGGAGCGAATATAAACAACCTGATTTTAGTAGAATCAAGAACCTAATGAAGTCCCCGGTTATTTTTGATGGAAGAAATTTATATAATAAGCAGAAAATGAAAGATATAGGTTTCTATTATTCCAATATTGGTTTTCAACCAGAAAATGAGCAGTTCTAAATATAAACTTTCATCTGATTTGACTATTCTTCCAGGGGTTGGTCCAAAACTAAAAGAAATCTTTAGAAATATTAATATTCAAAATATCAGAGACTTAGCTTTTTACTTTCCTAGATACTATAAAGACTATAGAAATACTAAAAATATATCAGATTTATCAGTAAATGAAGAGGTGACTTTAAAGGGTAAAA
This sequence comes from Deltaproteobacteria bacterium TMED58, assembly GCA_002167555.2. Lineage (GTDB taxonomy): Bacteria > Desulfobacterota_D > UBA1144 > UBA1144 > UBA1144 > TMED58. Next base: position 149,872 of record NHDL02000003.1, on the reverse strand, counting down.
TTGTCTCATCCAATCTTTTAAGGGCTAGAACAAGAATCTATGAAGTTATTTTAGAGGATGATTACGGTAGGATTAAAATAATCTGGTTTAATCCCTTTTACAGGTACTTAAAAGATAATTTTAAAGTTGGAAACTTTGCTATTATTTCTGGGAAAACTGTAAAAAGTTCTAGTTCTAGATATCTTCAAATTGTTAATCCAAAACCAGAAAATATTATTATTAGTGATTTTGATGAAACTGATAGCGTTTTTGGCAAAATTTCATCAATATACCCTTTAACGAAAGGCTTAACTCAAAATAGATTGTCCAATATGTTGAAAACTGTAGCTAATTATTCCGATTTGGAGAGTCTTGATTTTTTTACTAAAGATATAAAGAAAGAATATAATCTCTGTTCAATTTCTGAATCAATTTTATTTATTCATCAGCCAACTTTATCTCAACAAAGTCCTTTAATTGATATTGATTCTTCTGAAGATATATACAAATCAGTACCACATAAAACTTTTGTTTTCTTTGAGTTTCTAATTTTATGTCTAGGTATTAAACATAAAGAAAAATCCAAACCGAAAAATGTAGGTTTTAAACATACTCCTGTTAAGAACAACGGTTTGTATGAGAAAATATTGAAAGAATTTCCATTTTCTTTAACTTCTTCACAATATGAGGTATTGGAGGAAATTATCTCTGATATGACATCTAAATTACAAATGAATAGGTTGCTNCAAGGTGATGTAGGTAGCGGTAAAACGATTGTAGCTTTATTATCTATGGCTATTAGTTATGACAGTGGTTATCAATCTGCTTTAATTGCCCCAACTGAAATTCTAGTAGACCAACATTTTCTTTATTTAAAGAATTTTATAGATGAAGAGGAAATTGTAATTCTTAAATCATCTTTAAATAAAAAAGAAAAAGAANAAGCAAAAAAGAGAATTCAATCAGGTAAAGCTCGATTTGTNGTNGGAACACATTCGCTATTTCAAGAAGGTGTAAATTATAAAAATTTGGGAATGGTGGTTATAGATGAGCAACATAGATTCGGGGNATTACAAAGAAAATTAATGACTGAAAAAGGTGGTAATCCCGATGTTTTAGTAATGACAGCCACTCCAATTCCTAGAACCCTATCAAATGTTTTTTTTGCCGATTATGACATATCAAAGATAAAAGAGATGCCCAAGAANCGAGGGATGATTACAACAAAGGTTGCAANTATTAATGATTCTAAAAAAGTTTATCATTTTCTAATTAATGAATTAAAAAATGATAAGCAGGCCTTTATTCTGTGCCCATTAATTAATAAATCTGAAAATATAGAAAATGAATCATTAGTAGATACTCAGTCGTTATATTCAAAATTAAAAAAAACAGAGTTGAAAGATTTTAATATCGGAGTAATCCATGGAAAGTTGGCTTCTTCGGAAAAAGAAAGATTAATGGAAGACTTTAGACTTAATAAAATTAAAGTCTTAATTTCTACCACAGTAATCGAAGTTGGTGTTGATGTCCCTAATGCGAGTATTATGATGATATANAATCCAGAGAGATTTGGCTTATCNCAGTTGCATCAATTAAGAGGAAGGATAGGTAGAGGCAAGCATTCTTCCACTTGTATTTTNATGGTCGATGAAATTAGNGAATTGTCAAAAGAAAGATTNGTTGTATTTAAGAATAATTTAGATGGATTTAAGATTTCTGAGAAAGATATGGAGATTAGAGGACCTGGGGCTTTTTATGGTGCTGGTGTTGAGCAATCGGGAAAGTTCTGGGATNTATTCTTNGCTAATATACGTAGAGATATATTAATTTTAAACGAAGCTAATTTTTGTGCNAAAAATATAGAAAAATATGANTTNTACAAGAAAAATGAAAAATGCTTTGATGAATTAATCCTATCTATTTGGGGAGATAAACTTAATCTCACAAAAATAATTTAAGAAGGTATAATTAATNANATGAGTAATATTTTAGATGCAACTTTTGGNGCAGGTTGNTTTTGGGGTGTTGAGAATAAGTTTATGAANCTNGANGGAGTTATCGAAACTTCAGTTGGCTATATGGGGAGTAAATTTAAAAATCCGACATACTTTGATGTCTGCTCTGGGCTTACTGGTCATGCAGAAGTTGTAAAGCTTAAATATGATTCTANTCTGATTGATTATAAGTCTTTGTGCGAATTCTTTTTTCANATCCATGATGCTACTACACTNAATAGGCAAGGACCAGATNTAGGAACTCAATATAGATCCATAATTTTCTGTTATGACTCTGCCCAAATGAAAATAGCTAATAATTTAATATCTGAACTAAACAAGGAAAGACCTTCAGCTCCGTTAATAGTAACTGATGTTGCTTCTGCGATGGAATATTACTTAGCTGAAGATTATCATCAAAAGTACATATTAAAGAATAATTTGCAATCATGCGGAGGTTAGTACAATAAATACACTAAAGACAACTTTTTTATTAACAGTAATGACCCTTTTTTTTATTGCCATAGGACAGTATCTTGGCGGAGCCTCTGGTATGAAAATAGCTTTCATTTTTGCTCTAGTTATGAACATAGGTTCTTACTGGTTTTCAGATAAAATAATTTTAAAAATGTATAAAGCAAAAGAAATTGATAGTTCTGAGTTTTCTGAAATCAAACAAACATTTTCAAACTTATGTAAAAAAGCCAATATAGTTGAGCCGAAACTATTTATTTATAATGCAGATGAACCTAATGCATTTGCTACTGGCAGAAATCAAAGCAACTCTGTNGTTGCGCTTTCATCCGGGCTAATACATATCCTTGATTTAGAGGAAATTGAAGGTGTTATGGCACATGAGCTAGCACATATCGAAAATAGAGATATATTAATTGGATCAATAGCTGCAACATTTGCAGGAGCAATTAGTATGATAGCCAGTATGATTAAGTGGGGGTTAATTTTTGGTGCCTTTAGAGGAAATAGAAATTCAGGCGGCCTTATAGGGAACCTTTTAATTGCTATTTTAGCCCCATTAATTGCATTAATAATTCAAATGGCTATCTCAAGGACAAGAGAATATAAAGCAGATAGTACGGCAGCTCAAATTACAGATAAACCTAAATTTCTTGCCAGTGCATTGACAAAAATTCAAAAGTATCATCTGGACTTTAGACAACAAAAAGAATCAAATAAGGAATTACAAACAGCGACTAGTCACATGTTTATTATAAGCCCTATTTCGGGTGGAGTTGGCAAACTATTTAGCTCACACCCCCCAACGGAAGAAAGAGTCAAAAGACTTTTAGATATGTAAAGTTAGCTATAATCTTTTTTGGTAATTTGGAACTCCAATCTTCATCCAAACAACTAAAATCAATGTTATTGCTAAAATTAAAATAAAAGATACGGGTTGACCAAGTACTAATTCTTTTGAGTAAATATAACCTGCACTGATACTACCTATCGCATGACCCAGGAAGCTAAAGATATAATATGGACCAGTTCCAGTAGCTCTCATTTTTTCTGATACATATAAAGATAATAAGCTTGGTAAAACAGATTGAAAAATTGTTATTCCAAGAAAAAAGAAAGTTCCAAGAATATACAAAGTCATCTCACTACTTCCGAGTAGTAAGAAATAAATAAATCCTATCAAAAGAAGAACCCAACCAGACATGATAGCCAAATCTATTTTATTTTTTTTCTCAAGATATCTTATTGAAGGATATATAAAAATTGCCGCTGGAAGAAAAATTATTAAATATACTAAAGAAAGGTTTACTTCTGAAGACTGAGAAGATTGCCAAAAAAGCGGATAAATAAATAAAAAAATACTTAAAATTAAAGAAAGCATAAACGAAGCGAGATATATCTTAATTATGTCCTTGGAAAATCTAAATTCTTTTTTATCAATTTTATCATGGGAAGTATTTATTTTTTCGGGGTAAAAAATTATAGTTGTGACTATTGCTAATATTCCAAAGAAAAATAATAATAGAAAAAGAATTCTGAAATTGAAAATTGAAGATATAATTGGTCCTATTAAAAAGCCGATCACAAAAGCTATTCCAACTGAGAGTCCCACAATTGTAAAAGCACTTGCTCTATTATCTTTTGAAGTATTTTCTGATAACGTCGCAACCCCGACTGAACTGATTGCACCACAACCTTGAATTATTCTGCCTATTATTAGCATATTTATATTAGAGGAAAAAAAGCATATCAAACTCCCTATTGTGAACAAAAAAAGTCCGAATAATACAATTTTTTTCCTTCCTAACTTATCACTTAAATAGGCTAAAGGAACTTGCATAATAGCTTGAGCTAACGAGTAAATTCCAATTGCAATACCAGCAAGAAAAATACTTGAACTTTCGTATTCAATAGCGTAAATGCTGAATATTGGAAGTAGCATGAATAGGCCTAGTAATCTCAATGATAGTATAAGACTGACTACTGTAGTTGCCTTTTTTTCTATTGTTGTGAATGACATTAGAGTTAAATGAAATATATCATAAAATAAGACTAATATAGACAATTCGAGAAATAAATTCATCTATGTTAGATTTAGAAAATAATGTCATTTGCATTTGCCGAAATTAAATTAACAAATTTAGAGAAAAATGTTGCTAGCATTAGAAAAAAAATTGGAAATGGAGTAAGAATACTTGCGGTTGTCAAGGCTAATGCTTACGGACATGGTTCGGTTGAAATTAGCAAGAAACTTACATCATTAAACGTAAATGACTTAGCAGTTGCAACATATGAAGAAGCTATAGAGATTCAGTCTGCGGGAATTAAGGCAAATATCTTAATTCTAGGTTCAATAACTAATGAGGAAATAATTAGCTCGATCTCAAGAGATATTGTTTTTACAATATATGACATATCTCAGCTTCATTTTATAAACTCTCTTAAAAATATAAATAATATTCCTTTTCATCTAAAGATTGATACTGGAATGAATAGACTAGGAATAGAAATTAAAGAAATCCCAGAATCAATTGATATTATTAAAAAAAATAAGAATTTATCTTTAACAGGAATCTATACTCATTTTCCGGAATCTAATTTAAAAACTTCTTCTTTTACAAAATTACAGATAATGGAATTTAATAAAATTATTACAGATTATAAAAATGCTATAACCGGCATAGATTTTTTTCATATTGCAAACAGTTCAGGAATATTTAATTTTAAAGATTCTCATTTAAATATGATTAGACCCGGATTAGCTTTATATGGCCTTTATTCTGATGACAATAATTTTTATCCCATAATGGAACTAAAGACCTCAGTAATAAAAATAAGAAATATAAAAGAGGGTGATTCAATAAGTTATGGGAGAACCTTTACAGCTAAGGGGAATATGAAGATAGGCGTTATTCCAATTGGTTATGCTGATGGTTTACCTCGAGCACTTTCCAATAAAGGTAAAGTTGTTTGTAATAATATAGAGTGCCCAATTTTAGGCAGAGTTTGCATGGATCTTACAATTATAGATATTTCTAATGTCAGAAATCCTAAAGTAGGAGATGATGTGACAATCTTTGGTAACGATAAAATATCAGCCAATGAAGTAGCTGAAATCTGTGAAACCATTCCATATGAAATAATATGTGGTATTAGCAAAAGAGTTAAGAGGATTTATAAATGAAAATAAAAATAATCTTACTTCTTTTTATTTTTCTTATACCTACCAATTCTTTAGCTTATGAAGAGACATTCTTTGGCCCATTCTTTGAATTTAAAAAAGATTCAGGCTCAAAAGTTTATGCATTTAGACCACTAGTTTATTACGAGGCGAACTATGAATTAAAATATAGATCTCTAGATATACTTTATCCTTTTATTGGATATCAAGAAGATAATCAACGAAATCAATTTCAAGCTTTTTTTTATTTAATAAAATACAAGAATTTTAATGATTATGATAACTTACAGGAGAAAAATTTTTCTATATTCCCAATATTAGATATCTCATGGTCTGGAAAAAAAGAAAATGACTATTTTTCTTTTTTTCCAATTTATGGAAACTTAAAAAATAAGTTTACAAAGGATGAGATAAACTATTTATTTTTTCCCTTGTATTTGAAAACAAAAGTAAAAAATTCGGAAAATACACATTTTCTTTGGCCAATTATTTCAAAAACAGAAGGAAAGTACGTATCAGGTTTTAAGCTATGGCCTTTGTTTGGATATGTAAATAAGGTTGATAATCAAGGGATTTCTGTTGTTAAAGAAAGCAAATTCTTCTTATGGCCCTTTTACAGCTATAAAAGGGATTTGACCAAAGGACTTAATCTTGAGGAGAAAGCATATTTTCCATTTTATCTCTCATCAACTTCAACAGTTCATGAAGCTAGGACTTATCTCTGGCCATTCTTTAATGTCTATGTTGATAAGATACGAAACCAAAAAACCTACAATATGCCTTGGCCATTTATCCAATATAAGCAAGGAGCTAATATAAAAAGTAAAAGGTTCTTTCCATTTTATTCCTATGTTAAAACAAAAAATGTTGAAAAAGGTTTTTTTCTTTGGCCTTTATATAAATATAAAAATGAGATTCTGGGCACTGATTATTTTAAAACTAAAAGTTTTTTATTTTTCTTATATAAGCAAGATACTTACTATGATTTAAGAGAGAATAAAATAAAAAAAGAATTTTCAAGCTTCTGGCCTATATACTCTAAAGATTCTGATTTAAATGGCTATGATTTACGAATACTTTCCCCAGTAGAGAGTTTTTTCTCAAATAATGTTAAAGTGAGAAAAATCTGGTCTCCACTTTGGTCTTTGATTCGAGTAAGGAATGATAACACCCTGTCTGAAACTTCTATTCTATTTAATTTTATAAGTTATAAAAATAATAAAATAGAAAACAAAAAAAGATTTGCAATCAATATTCTTTTACCCATTATTTCTAATGAATCAGATTCATCATCAAATAAATTTAATATTTTAGGTGGTTTGATAGGTCTTGAGACTGGTGAGAAAAAGAAAATTAGAATATTATATATACCTATAAGCTTATGAATAATTTTACTAAGGTTGCCATTGGTATTGGGGAGTTTTTAGATCTTTTATGGAAGACCTTAAAATCAATTAAATCATTCTCTACAAATGTTGATAAGTTTCTTTTCCAAGTATTTGATATGGGAAATAGAACGCTACCTGTAGCCGCTTTGATTTCATTATCAATTGGTTCAGTCCTGGCTTTACAGACAGGAATTCAGTTGTCAGGCTATGGTATTGAAGATAAGATTGGAGGTATTGTTGGAGTTTCATTGTGTACAGAGCTTGCACCTGTAATGGCTGCAATTTTAATGGCAGGAAGAGTTGGGTCTTCTATAACAGCGGAGATTTCATCTATGAAAATTTATGAGGAAATATCTGCCTTGGAAACAATGAAGATAGATCCTGTTACATATCTTGTACTGCCTAGGTTTCTGGCTTGTTTAGTAACTCTACCTTTTTTGGTAATTTATATGGATTTAATTGGATGGCTTGGTGGATCTCTAGTTTCCTCAATGAATCAAACTATTTCTGTATCATTTTCATCTTTTTATAATGATTTAAGTCAGGTGGTAACTATTTCTGATATAGCTGTTGGACTGATTAAATCTCTATTTTTTGCGGTAACTATTTCGATTATTTCTTGTTCTGTTGGATTACTTGCCTCAGGTGGACCAAGGGAGATTGGAAGCTCGGTAACAAAATCTGTAGTAGCATCTTTCATATCGATACTAATACTGGATTACTTTTTAACAAGATTTTTAATTCTTGTGGGACTATTATGAAGAATTTTTTGGCTATAAAATTAGATAATGTTTCGAAAGGTTTTGAAGGAAAGACCGTTATAGATCAAATTACATGTGAATTCAAGAATAAAGAAGTCCATGTAATTTTGGGTAAATCAGGAACAGGTAAATCTGTTTTATTAAAAATGATTATGGGGCTCTTTAAACCTGAACTTGGAAGAATTCTAATTGATAATAAGGATTTAAATATTGCGGTTAATGAAAATGATTTAATTTTATCTTATATTTTTCAATCATCTGCTCTTTTAAATTCATTGAATGTTTTAGACAATATAACTATATTTCTTGATGAGAATCGTATTGGTTCAAAAGATGAGAGAGTTAATAAAGCATATGATATATTATCAGATTTAGGAATTCAGGATTCTGCAAAAAGCTTTCCATCTGAATTAAGTGGTGGTATGAGAAAAAGGGTTGCTATTGCTAGATCTTTAATTATTTCTCCTGATATCTTGCTTTATGATGAGCCCACTGCAGAACTTGATCCAATTAATACAAAAGTTATAGCACAAATCATAAAAAAACTTAAGAATGATAGTTCTATAACGCAAATTGTAGTAACTCATGATATTAATTTTGCATATTCAATTGCTGATAAAATCTCAATACTTGAGAATGGTAAAATTATTATTTCAGGCTCTGTAGATACTATAAAAGAATCAAATAATGCAATTTTAGAGCCAATTTAGGTAGAATATCTGTTATGAATAAAAAAATGCAACTTGGGACTTTTTTTGTTTTTGGAATCGTAGCTCTCTTGATTCTTTTTGAAGTCGTGTCAGGTGTTGATTTTTTAAAAAAGGAAAATACTTATACAAGTTATTTTTCCTCTGTTGGTGAGCTTAGAGTTGGCAATGAAGTTAAGCTATCAGGTGTTGAAGTTGGTAGAGTAAAGAAAATTACTTTATCTGGTCAAAATGTAGCGGTTGAAATTTCTGTCGACAAAGAAGTTATTTTGAAGGATGACTCAATTGCCTCGATTAATATGACAAGCCTTCTTGGTAGTACCTATGTAGGAATTACTTTTGGGTCTCCCAATTCTAGGATACTTAGTGATGGTGGAGTTATCCTATCAACCAAACCCGTTGATTTTAATACACTTATAACAAAATTAGATAAAACAGTTGATATGTTTAACTCCCAATTATTTGAATATAATGATCAAATCAAATCGATTTTATCAAATCTTAATATAATTGTATCAAATGTCGCCAACTCAAAAGGAACAATTGGTAAACTTGTTAATGATCCCTCAATATATGATGATTTAAAATCAAGCTTGGATTTTTTTTCAAATATAACAAAAAAAATTGATCAAGGTGATGGGACCTTAGGACTATTAATAAATGATAAATCTGTTTATTTAAAAGCAAAAGATACTTTAGAGAAGATAAATATGCTTACTGACAAATTAGCAACTGGTGATGGATCACTTGGTAGGCTAATTAATGACGAGGAACTCTATGATTCTATAAATGATTTATCCCGCAATTTAAATTCTTTAGTATCTAAAATTAATTCTGGTGAGGGAACTTTAGGAAAGCTTATTAATGATGATAGGCTATATTATGATGCACTTAATTCTGTAAGAAAGTTAAAAAATGCAACAGAAACTCAAGAAGACCTGGCTCCTTTAACTACAATTTCAGCTGCATTTGGGGTTATGACACTTTTCTAATATGGCAATCTACTCATCCAATCCTAATGCAAACAGAAATTTTCATATTGAAGAAAAGTTCGAAGCAGGTGTTGTACTCTCAGGATCTGAGGTCAAATCTATAAAGAATGGTAAAATTAGTATTAAAGAAAGTTATGCCATTATAAAAAAAGGTGAATTATATGTAATAAATTCTTACATACCAAAGCATACTAATTCCTCATACTTTAATCATGATGAAACCAGAGACAGAAAACTTCTGTTAAATAAAATTGAAATAAGAAAATTAATTGGTAAAACTAAAATTAAAGGCTACACATTAGTTCCTATAAAAGTTTACTCAAAAAAGAACCTTATCAAGTTTGAGATTGGTCTAGGAAAGGGTAAGAAGCTGTATGATAAAAGAGTGGATTTAAAGAAAAAAGACCTTAAAAGAGAGCTTCAAAGAGAATTTAAAAATAAAACAAGTATTTAATATCCTCTAAATATGTTCTAATATATATTGTTTGGGGGCGATTTGGTTTCGACGTAAATTGAGCATTTAGATGCTGCATGCCGAGAGCTAACTCGTTAAACTGGCACTCGCACAATAAGTGCAGAACCAATCAATCAACTTGCTGCCTAAAATAGAGTAGCAACATTGGAAATAACTTTGCCTATAGGGTTTTTTTCAATGTCATTTATATAGGCCTGATAAAAATGTTTTCTCTGACTTTTTATTAGTATTTAAGAGAATCGAAGTATCTTTTGTTTTTTAGCCACAGGGGATATTTTTAAATTAAAGCTAAAATAAGCATGTAGAGGCTCTATTTAGCTGATTTCCGGACCTGGGTTCGATTCCCAGCGCCTCCAATGAAGGATTAAAATGAAAATATTAGTAGGAACTAGCAATCTTGGCAAAATTGCAGAGTATAAAGCCCTTCTGCAACCTCATTTTGACCCAATACCTATATCTGATTTAAAATTAACACTTGATGTTGACGAAACTGGCTTAACTTATGAAGAGAATGCCCTTTTAAAGCTTAATTATTTAAAAGATAAATCTCCAATACCAATTATTACTGATGATTCTGGATTAGAAGTAGAAGAACTCGGTGGGAGACCTGGTGTGCATTCCGCAAGATATTCAGGGGTAAATGCATCTGATGATAGCAATATAGAAAAACTCTTATTAGAATTGGGAAACTCACAAAATAGGAAAGGTAAATTTGTTTGCACTATTGCTTATTTTAACCCTTTAACTAGAGAGGATATCATTATAAGCCAAGGAGAATGTGCAGGTGAAATTATTACTGAGAGAAGAGGAATCTCTGGGTTCGGGTATGATCCTATATTTTATGTTACAAAATTTGGAAAGACTCTCGCAGAGTTATCTCAGGTGGAAAAAAATTTAATAAGTCATAGATATGAGGCTATAAGGAATTTAATGAAAAGAATAAATATTTAATTTGTAAATATTGAAAACTTTCAATATTATAAGATTAAGTCCTATGCGTAAGAAAGTAACGAAATATATATTTGTAACAGGAGGAGTAATGTCTTCTCTTGGAAAGGGTCTGGCTAGTGCATGTATTGGTGCCTTGCTGGAAGCACGTGGAATGAGAGTTTCGCTGCAAAAGCTTGATCCATACCTTAATATTGATCCAGGAACTATGAACCCATACCAACATGGAGAAGTTTTTGTTACAAACGATGGAGCTGAAACCGATTTAGACCTGGGGCACTATGAAAGGTTTACTAATGCATCCTTTTCTCAAGAAAATAATGTGACAAGCGGTAGGGTTTATGACGAAGTAATTTCTCAGGAAAGGAAGGGAGAGTATTTAGGTCAAACAGTTCAGGTTATACCTCATATAACAGACGAGATAATAAAAAGAATTTATTCATTGAAGCAAAAACAGGATGTCTCTATAGTTGAGATTGGTGGAACAGTTGGCGACATAGAGAGCCTACCTTTTCTAGAATCAATAAGACAAATTAGGTCCCAGCTCGGTAGGGAAAATGCAATATTCATTCATTTGACTTATGTTCCATATTTAACAGCTGCAGGTGAATTAAAAACAAAGCCTACTCAGCATAGTGTTAAGGATCTTCTTCAAATAGGAATTCAGCCAGATATTTTACTTTGTAGAACAGATAGGTTTTTATCTAATGATATCAAGAAGAAGATAGCGCTTTTTTGTAATTTAAATGTGGAGTCAGTTATCACAGCAAAAGATGTTGATATAATATACGAAATACCTCTTGTTCTTCATAAAGAGGGGCTGGATGACATCATCCTAGAAAATCTTAAAATCTGGACTAAAGAGCCAGATTTTTCCAAGTGGGAAAATATAGTTTCAAAGATTAAGAAATTAAAGAAAGAAGTTACTATTGGCGTAGTTGGAAAATATATAGATTTAAAAGATGCATATAAAAGCCTTCATGAGGCGCTTTATCACGCCTCTTTTCATAATAATGTAAAGCTTAAGATTAATTATATTGATTCTGAAGATTTGCAAAAGGAAACACCAAAAAATCTTCTTTCTGATTGTGACGGAATTCTGGTTCCAGGTGGATTTGGGAATAGAGGTTTTGAAGGCAAGATTTCTGCAATCAAATATGCAAGAGAGAAAAATATTCCTTTTTTTGGCATATGTTTAGGACTTCAAATGGCTGTTGTAGAGTATGCTAGAAATGTTTGTGATTTAAAAAATGCTAACTCTAGAGAATCCGGAAGAAAAATTAAAGATTTTGTTATAGATATTATGGAAGACCAAAAAAATCTTGATTCTAAAGGGGGGAATATGAGACTTGGAGACTATCCCTGTGAAATTAAGAAGTCAACTAAAGTTGCCGAAGCATATAGAAAAACTAAAATTATTGAGAGACATAGGCATAGATATGAAGTTAACCCTAAATACCATAATATTTTATCTAAAAAGGGGCTAATTCTAAGTGGGCTTTCACCTGACGGTAAGCTTGCAGAAACAATAGAAATTAAAGAGCACCCTTGGTTTGTTGCTTGTCAATTTCATCCTGAGTTTAAATCTAAGCCGTTTCAGCCGCATCCGTTATTTTTGAATTTTATAAAAGCTTCCTCTAAAAAGTCTTAATGATTTCTATGTCCGAATACTCAATATTGATTGAAGATAATTCAAGAATTTTTCTTGTAAAAAAAATATCTTTCGATAAGAAAAAAAGAAAGTTGATTATTTTCAAATATAAACAAGATAACTCCTACGAAGTACCAGCCAAAGATATTGTACTCGATGAAATTAAACTAGAAGATAAAAAGGTTGATAAATTAGAAATACAATTTTCGCATGAAGACTTTTGGTCATTTTTAATTAAAAAATATAATATATTATCAATTGAGGACTTTATAATCTCTGCAATTGATTATTATGATATTAAAAATTATGATCATTTAAATATTTTCCTAGAATCTTTTAATAGCGATTTCACATATTATAAAGTTGTAGATAAGGACAAAGTTTATTTAAACCCCAAGGATATAGTATCAAAAATTTTGAATAATTTGGATATAAAGAAGCAAAAAGCGAATTTATCCAAAGACTTTATTAGAGCGCTGAATGATAATCATAATTCAGATAATGTTGATTGGGCCAAATATAATGAACAAATAACTCAGATTATTAACTATCTAGCTGGTGAAAAGAAGTATTCTAGGACTTTTATAGAGTCCGTCAAGTATGCCCTAGGCGCAAATAACTACTTTGAAATTTTATCACTTTTAAAATCATTTGGTGTATTTAATAAAAATTTTGAGCCATTATATAGTTTGCTAAATTTAGATAATGATTTTCCTTATTCAGATTCTCAGATAAAAGATAATGCCTCTAAAGATTTAGAATCAAAAAGTTTTTTAGAGGCTTTTACTATAGATGATGAAGAGACATATGACTTTGATGATGCATTCACTATTAAAAGGGAAGGGGATGTCTATTTATTGTCTGTGCATATAACTAATTTTAGTTCCTTTTTCCTAGACAATTCTATTTTTACCGAGAAAGCAAAAGAAATAATTAATACGATATATGTACCCTCAGGAAATTTTGATTTATATAGCAAGAAAATGATTGAAAGTATTTCTTTAGTATCAGGTAAATTGAGACCCGTTTTATCCATTAACTTCAAAATTGAAAACTTTGAAATAATATCTCATGAAATTGAGGAAAGCATTATTAAAGTTAAAGAGAACTATACCTACTCAAGGTTTCAATCTTTAATTCCAGATAATTTAAATTACGAGTTCCTTGATAGTTTTACTGAAATTTTAAATAATAAAAGATTAAAAAATGCAGATTTTAAGTTTTTTAATCAAGAAATTAATATTAAACTAAATAATAAAAATAATATTATTATTAATGAACTACCTCAAATAAATTCTAGAAGAATCGTTTCAGAACTTATGATATTAGCAAATTTTTATTTCTCAAAATTTTTTATTGAGAATTCAGTACCCGCTATATTCAGATCTCAGAAAAAATCAGATAATCTTGAAATTTCAATTATAGATGACAATCCTCCTTTTTGTTTCCACAGGAAAGTCTCACCAGTCGAGATTTCATCTCAAGTTGAAAAGCATAGTGGCCTAGGTTTAGACTCATATTTACAGATTACATCCCCTGTACGTAGATATTTAGACTCAATTAATATGAGGCAAATTTCATTCTTTCTTCAAAAAAACGAAATTCTATTTACCAAGGATGACCTTGATAAGCATTTATCTATTGTACTACCCAAGCTTTCATCCGTTAAAGATAAGTCAAAAAAAGTTTATAAATTATGGGCTCTAAAATATTTATCTCAGGAAAATCATAATGAGATTTCAGGATATATTTATGCAAAATTAAAAGATAAATATATTATTTTTTTTAATAAATTCAATTTTTTTGATAGTGTAGATAGGGTAAATTGTAAAAATTCATACGAAAAAGACGATTTTATTCAACTATATTTCGATGACATAGATTATCAAAATCTACAGCTTATTAATTTAAAAGACTAAAATTTTAAGTTCAGAGGCTTCTTAATCTTTTTTTCATTGTCTATTTTGTGTATAATAACTACTTATTATTCACCGCAAAATATTTTTTAAATTAATTAAGGTGAACATCTAGGAGGCATGTTTTGTCTGAGATATTAACTATAAATGATAGTAGAACTAATAAAGAGTATAAGATTGAAATACATGACGGAAATATAAGAGCAAAAGATTTGCGACAAATTAAGGTAAATGAAGATGAATTTGGAATGATGAGTTACGACCCATCTTTTGAAAATACTGCATCTTGCAGAAGCAGCGTTACTTATATAGATGGAGATGAAGGAATATTACGATATAGAGGATATCCTATTGAGCAATTAGCTGAAAGTAGTAGCCAATTGGAGGTCTCAAAGCTATTAATTGATGGTGAATTGCCTAATAACGAGGAATTAAAGAAGTGGATTGCAGATGTTAAAGAACATAATAGTGTTCCAGCAGATATTAATAATATAATTAAAGCATTTCCACAGAATTCTCATGCAATGGGCGCTCTAACTAGCCTTGAAGCAGCATTATCAACTTTTTACCCTGAATCAAAAAATATTGATGACGCAGATGAGAATTATAGAAGTATGTGTCGTCTGATTGCACAGGTTCCAATACTTGCAGCTAATTTTTATAGGCACTCACAAGGTCTTGACTTTATTAATCCTGATGATTCCTTAGATTACGCTGAAAATTTTTTGAATATGATGTTTCATGGGGATGAGAAAAAGATGCATCCTGATTTGGTCAGCGCTATGGATACATTGTTAATTTTGCATGCTGATCATGAGCAAAATTGTAGTGCAAGTGTTATGAGGAATGTTGGGAGTTCTGAGCCAGATCCTTTTTCAGCTGTTTCAGCGGCAACTGCTGCTTTGTACGGCCCCCTTCATGGTGGTGCCAATGAAGCTGTTCTTCAAATGCTAACTGAGATAGGCTCAGTTGACAATATTCCCGCATTTATTCAAAAGGTCAAAAAGAAAGAAGTTAAATTAATGGGCTTTGGTCATAGAGTTTACAAAGCATATGACCCAAGAGCTAAATATTTAAAAGAAGCTGCAGATAAAGTTTTTAGTGTCACTGGTACAAATCCTCTATTAGATATAGCCCTTGAGCTTGAATCAATTGCACTGAGTGAAGATTACTTTGTAGATAGGAATTTGTATCCAAATGTTGATTTTTATTCGGGTCTCATCTACGAAAGCATGGGTATTCCAAAAGATATGTTTACAGTCTTGTTCACAATCGGTAGGACACCAGGTTGGCTTGCCCAATGGAAAGAGCTTTTAGAAGATAAAGATCAAAAGATTGCTAGGCCTAGACAAGTTTATACTGGTTATGATTCTAGAGATTATATAAAACTAGATAAAAGATAGTGCTGGAATCTTTGTTGAATATCCTAGATTAAAAAATCTTAGTCATTAAGTTTGGATTTATTCCTAAAGCCATAGTAATAATTACACAAATAATTATTAGAAAAATATTTATAGTATTAGTACTAAATTTATAAGTCTGATCAATTGATTTATTTAAAAATATAAATCTAATAATTTTTATATAGTAATAGAAAGATACAGCAGCGCTTGCCATGATTAAAATTGGTAGAAAGAGGCCGAAAGATTTATATGATATTAAAGCAACATTAAATTTGCCCCAAAATCCTGCAAATAAAGGAGCTCCAGCAAGAGATAAAAGGAAAATTGTTAAGCAAATTGCTATAAATGAGGAGTCTTTATAAAGGCCACTCAAATCATTGATAGTAAAATCTTTATTTATTTTAGGAAGGGAATTTAAGCATATAAAAAGACCCACATTGGAGAAAATATAAAAAGTGAAATATAGGATTAGAAAATCTGATGAGACTGGGAGAGGATTTATCGCACATGCAATCAAAATTCCAGCGTGAGGTATTCCTGAGTAAGCTAGAAGTCTAAATAAATTATTTTGTTTCACACTTAATATAGACCCAAAAGAAATAGAGCCAATTATTAATATTGATATTATATTTATAATCTGGTTATTGGTGTTGAAATTATATAAATTTTGAAAGAAAAAGAAAACGAATGCAATAATAGCAATTTTTGGAATAGTGCTTAAGAAAGGAAGAATGTTCATCGGTGCAGATTCATAAGTATCGGAAACCCAGAAATGAAAAGGGTATAGTGCACATTTAAAGCTTACCGTTACGAGCAAGAAAATTGTGCTTAGTACAATTACAGAGTCTTTTGTCGACCAAGCAATATCATTAATATATGTACTTCCGCTAATTGAATAAAAAAGAACAGCTGAGAAAATTAGGAATACTGTTGAAAGTGTTCCAAAAAAGAAAAGTTTTGTTGCAGCTTCAATTGATTTTTTTGAATTAGGTCCCATAGCCGAAATTAAATATATGGGAATACTTAGTATTTCAAAGGATATTATCATAGTTAAGAATTCCCTAGATGATACTACAATCATTCCCCCAACTAGTGACAGAATAAGTAAAAAGCAGTATTCATTAAAAAAGTTTTTAAATTGCTCAGATTTTGAATTTGAAATCAAGAGAAGGCTTAAAAGCGTGCCAGAGACAAGAAGTACTTTGATTGTATTCGTTAAAGTATTGTTTTCAAAAGTATCATTCAAAAAGTAACCTTGAGGGTTCTCATTTAGTAGTAAAATTATTGAGACCAGTGAACCGATTATTAAAAGAATTTTATTAGTTATTCTTTTATCTATTTGATCAATAAGTGAATTAAAAAGTAATGCAAAAGATAAAAGAATTAAAGTAATTTCGGGCAGCAAGAATTTAATTTGATCCATGATTTATATTCCAAGAAAAATCTTGATTGATTCTCCATTTATAAAATTTAGGAAAAAGTTGGGAGCTATCCCAACAATTATAATTATTATAATTAAAAAGCTACAGATTAACTTTTCATCAAAAGAGATAGAAGAGGATTCTTTATCTCCTTCAACATACTTGAGACATATTTTTTTCACTGTTCTAAACATATAAAGAGTGGTAATGAATATTCCAATTAGAGGAATTACTATTAAAAGAGAGTTTCCGCTTTCGGCTATACTACTTATAATTAGGAATTCTGCAACAAATCCACTAGTTAAAGGAAAGCCAATACTAGCAAAAGCAGCAAAGATAAAAATTTTTGAAATCCAAGGTGAATTATCAGAAAGTGAGTTAAGTTCTTTTATTGATCTCGTTTTTTTATGATTAAATATTAGTCCAACAGAAAAGAATAGTAAGCAGATAATTAATCCATGGGACACTGTTTGAAGTATCGCAGAACTAAGCCCAAGTTCATTATTCATGGCTAGTGCTAAAAATATATATCCAATATGTGATAAAGAAGCATAAGCAGCTAAGTATTTTAAATCATCTTGCATCATAGCAGTAAATGCGCCATATATTATATTTATTGAAGCTAAAAATATTAATATATTTGAAAATTCAACAAATGTTACACTGAAGATTGTTATAAGGATTTTTATAAAACCTATAACACCAATTTTCATTAGTATCCCAGCGAAAATTATAGATCCCGCAGTCGGTGCAGTGCCATGACCATCTGGTGCCCAAGTATGTAAAGGCCAAAGTGCGGAATGGGAACCAAAACCTAAAACAAGGAGAAAAAATGCAATTTTTAAATCTGAGCCAGAAACACTATTAAAATCTTTGTTTTTAAGTATTTCGGTAATTGAGAAAGTCCCTTCATTTATTCCGACAATTCCTAAACCTAAAAAAATTAGTAGTGATCCTACTAATAAATATAAAGTTATTTTGTATGCTCCATAGGATTTAGTTCCAACTGAAAGGCTAGATAATATTTTTTTAAACGGGCCAGATATTTCTCTTTTTAAATCATAACCCCAATTAGTTATCATTAAGAACATAGGAACAACAGCTATTTCATAAAAAAGAAAAAAAACAAATAGGTCATCCGCAATAATAAGTCCATATATCCCTATTGATATTACAAGTATTAGGGTATTTATTTCATTTAATCGTTTATTAATATTAAAAGTTGAGAACAAAGCGGTTGATATTGTTATATTTGCCAAAATTAAAAGAATTATTGATATCTTTGATATAGAAAATGACATTGAAATTCCAAGCTTAGGAAATATGTCATAAAGATGAATATATTCAACAAAGGTTACGAGTTCCAATAAGTTATTATGAGAAGAGTAGTAAAATATCAATAATAGACAGGCTAAGGATCCTAGAAGAGGAAAAATTTTAACGTAAAACGATTTTTTATCAACAATATTGGTAAGAACAATTGCAATTAATGGAATAAAAAGAATTGATAATAAAATCATTATTTTAATGCTCCTATTATTAATTCATCACTTGTTACTATTATTAACAATATTAAGAGGATAAAGAAGATTATTGATCTGACAGCATAAAGCTTAGCTTGCCCATTCTGTAATCCCATTAATTTCTTAGATGTATAGATAATTCTAAATGGAATAAAATTAATTAGCCCATCTAGGATATTTCTATCAAACCAGGCAATGAATATGGAGGTTGATTTAAAAACTTTATCATAGATTTCTAAATAAATTTTATCAGTTACAAAAAGAGAGTCTGATAAACTTCTAAAATTATATAGTTTCTCGTTAATTATATCTTTCGTTTTTAAATAAATATAAAAAGTTGAAAAAGTTAATATTTGCAAAGCAAGTATCCATAAAATTGAGTGAGGAACTTTTGTTATTTCGATACTTTTATTAAATATAGACATAGTTAAAGGTCCTGATAATGATAGGATTGCCAAAATCAACAAAGGGCCTATAAATTTTAAATCTATTTTATCCAAAGATTCATTCTTAGGATTAAAATCTATTAATGTAAATAATATTTTCGCTGAATATAAAGAAGTAAAAATAACTCCAAATAAAATAATTAGCCCTTCTATGTATAAACCATCATCTATCATGCTAAAAATTATATATTCTTTTGAAAATGAACCAGTGAAGAAGTAAATCGAACTAAGTGAGCAACATGCAATAATTAATATAGCCCCCATGGTTGACTTTAGTTTAATAGAAGAATCTAGGTTTTCTAATTTGGAAGTTCCATTTAACATTATTACAATTCCAGCAAATAAAAATAATAAGGATTTAAAAAAACTATGACTAAACATATGAAAATAAGCTAAATCAGGTTTAGAGATGCCTATAGCTAAAAACATTAATCCAATATGAGAAATTGTGGAATATGCGAGTATTTTCTTTAGGTCTTCCTCATAAAAAGCAGCAATTGCTCCAATAAATGAAGAGATAATTCCAATCGTTGTTAGCAAATTAAGTAGTCCAATTGAAGTACTTATTAATGGATAGATTTTAAATAATAGCAAAACACCTGCTACAACCATAGTTGCAGAATGAATAAGAGACGAAACAGGAGTTGGACCTTTCATTGCCTTAGGTAGCCATATGTTGAATGGAAATTGAGCTGATTTAGAGAAAATTCCTATAACTATAAATAGTAATGGAAACTTAATATCTAAATTTGAATTTGATGCAATTTGATTCAGATTATTTATATCTAAAGTACCAGCAGTAGTAAAAATTAAGATTATTCCAGCAAGAAAGAAAAGATCGCCAAATCTTGTAATCCAAAAAGCTATAGTTGAAGATTTAATTGCTTCAGAATCTTTATTCCAAAAACCTATTAAAAAATAAGAGGACAGCCCTAAAAGCTCCCAAAAAATAAAGCTACTGAAAAGGTCTGAGGATATCGTAAAAATAAACATTGACGAAATGAAAACCGATAAAAAAAGAAAGTACCTGGAATGAGACCTTCTTTCCTCACCTTCAATAAATTTAGAAGAATATATGAGTACCAAAGTTGATATTATTAAGACAACTTTTGACATTAAGAGGTTTTTGTCTATGTAATCAAAAATAAGGTTAATATCATTACCATTAATGGTTAAAAAGGGGATTGATAATGAATTAATATTAGGAATAGAAAATAAAATAAACAATAAGCTTGAATATATTATTGTTGGTACAATGTAATTCAATGTCTCCAACTCCAATTTTTTAAAATTAAAAAAACTAATTAAATATGTAATAAAAATCGGTAATAACGATAATATTATTATGCTCTTATTCATTTAATTATCTCTTAACCTATCAAGACTGTTGATATCAATTGTTTTGTTGATTCTTTGATTAAGTAAAAAAATTGCTAATCCAATTGCCACTTCACATGCTGTTATTACAAGAATGAATAAAATAAAAATATTAGCAATATCATCGGAGAAGGATTTACAGATTGTTATAAAAAATAAATTTATTCCATTTAAAAAGAGTTCTATTCCAATAAGTATAGATAATATATGTTTCTTACTTAAAAGCATGAATATACCAATGCTACTAATAAATAAAGAGGTATAAATTAAAGACATAAACATTCTTAATCTATCTCCTTTCTAAATTTTAATAATGTTAGGCATCCAACAATAGTAGCAAGAAGTAATATAGAAGATAGTTCCAGAATAAATATCCAATCATTAAATAATGATACGCTTATATCCTGAGTAGATACTATTTTATTAATATTGAATTTATCCTCTAATTTTATGAATATCTCAGATGTTGTAATTAGGTAGCTAGTGGTTAGAAAGAAAAAGAATGCTATTAAAACTGAAGAAACGGGTTTATGAAACGTTTCTCCAAGATTGTTATAGTCCCAGTCTCCAGTAAGGAATATTGAGAAAAGAAATAAGATTAACGTACCACCTGTGTATAGTAATATTTGAACAACTCCTAAAAGATTTGAACCAACAACGATAAAAATGAAGGCTATAAGAAAAAGAGTTATACCAAAAAAGAAAGTTGAGCGAATAATTTTTGAACTAAGACATGTTGTAAGAGCAGTGCCTATAGATAATAAGCAAAATAAATAAATTAGGACCTCAATCATTTTTATCACCCAAATTTGGAGAATGACTTTCTTGGAGTATGCTACCTTTGGCCCAAGATTCTTCTAATTTTTCAGCATTTCTCATCATTTTAGTCTTTGTTAGAAATAAATCTGCTCTAGATGTTGTTGGTTTTTCAGCTTCTTTCATCATTATTATTGCATCTACAGGACATACTTGCACACACAACTCACATTGAATGCAACTTTGAAGGTCAAGGTTAAATTTCTTAGCCCATCCTCTACCATCTCTTTTCTCTATATCAATTTCTATTATTTCTGAAGGGCATATTTTTTCACAAAGCTTACATGCTATGCAGTTCTCCTCTCCCGTCTCTTTATCTGATGTAAGTCCGAAAGTACCTAAGCGTAATTTATCAGGAAAAATTCTTTTCTCCTGAGGGTATTTGATTGTAACTGCAGGTTTTACTACATTACTCAATGTGAAATAGAGGTTCCTATATATATTTTTAATAATTTTTATTAATCTCATAGTGAACTAAAATCCATATAATATTTTAATAAACATGCTAATAATAATCCTGCAAATGATAAGGGTATTAGCTTAACCCAGTTAAATTTCAATAATTGATCAATCCTTATTCTAAAAAAACTCCATCTAATAAATAGTATCAATGTAAAAAAAAGTAATGCTTTGATAACTATTAGAATATTACTAGAAAAAAAAGGACCATTAGATCCACCAAAGAAAATTATTGAACCTAATACGCATATTCCAAATAAATGGACGTACTCTGCTAGATAAAATAGTGCAAACTTAATTCCGGAGTATTCTGTAGTATATCCAGAAATTAGTTCAGATTCAGCTTCAGATAAATCAAATGGTATTCTGTTACCTTCTGCTAAAGCTGATATAAAAAAGATGATAAAACTTAACTGACCTAATAAGGGATAAAAAATAATCCAAGTATCTTCTTGATATCTAATAATCTCACCAAAACTAAGGCTGCCAATTAATATGCATGGAATCAGTAGTGATATTACAAGTGGAATCTCATATGATATTATCTGAGCAGTCATTCTAAGGACTGATATTAGAGCATATTTATTGTTTGATGACCATCCTGAAATAAATATCCCAATAATTATTAATGAACTTATCGCTATAAATAACATAAAGCTTAAATCAACATTTAACATTGGATTATTAAAATAAAAGGGGAGTAAAGCGAAAGATGCAAGGCTAACAACCATTATCCATACAGGCCCCAAATTAAATAGTAATGAATCAGAATTTTTAGGAATTGAGTCATCTTTTGTCATAAGTTTTAAAGCATCAGCTAGTGGTTGAAGCCAACCATGAGGGTATCCAACACTATATGGACCAACTCTAGATTGCATTTTTGCGGCAACTTTCCTTTCTAGCCAAACTAAATAAGCAACTATTAAAATTAAAATTGAAATAGTTTTAAAAATTGGAAGTGCAAATTCAATAAAAGAATTAAACATTATCTATCCACATCCCCAAACACTGGGTCTAGAGATCCTAAAATAACAACTGAGTCTGCCATAAAAGTTCCAGGCAAGAGTTTTTCTACCAAAGAAAGATTTGAAAAAGATGGAGCCCTAATTTTCATTCTGTAAGGTATAGAAGTTCCATCTGAAACTATAAAAAAACCTAACTCACCCCTTGGTGATTCAATAGAGAAGTAGGAAGAACCTTTTGGTGGTCTTGTTAACTTAGGACTCTTTAGTGGTTTCCTTGAATGAATATCACCCTCGGGAATACCTTCGATAATTTGTTGAACGATATTTAAGGATTCTACATTTTCTTTCATCCTTACGATGGTTCTATCATAGGCATCACCATTTTGACCAGTGGGTATATTGAAATCAAATTCAGAATAACATTCATAGGGTTTGTTCTTTCTAATATCAAAATTTATTCCAGATCCTCTGAGAATTGGACCTGAACCACCCGATTCCTCTGCTAGTTTTTTTGATATTACTCCAATATTTTTAGTCCTTTTCATAAAAATTTCATCATTAGATATCATATTTGTATAGTCTTCTAGAATAGGTTTTAAATCTGATATTAATTTATTGATTTTACTTATAGAGTCACTTTTAATGTCGTATCTTACACCGCCTATTTGATTAATATTAGTATGGAATCTTGTCCCAGTTAAATCTTCCATTATATCAAGAATTTTTTCTCTTTCTCTGAAGCAGTATAAAAAAAGACTTGCTCCTCCACCTAATGCACCACCTAAGTCTAAACCGTAGGTACCTAATGCTACAAGATGTGAGCTTATTCTTTGAAGCTCAGCTACTAAGACTCTGATGTAGGAAGCTCTTCTTGAAACTTCGATATCGCAAATTTTTTCTACTGCATTAACAAAACCGAGGGAGTTAGAAGTTGGAGATAAATAATCATCTCTTTCAAGCACAGGTGGTAGTTGGTCATAGTTTAGTTTCTCAGATAACTTTTCTACACCTCGATGTAAATATCCTAAAAACGACTCAATCTTATTAATTCTTTCACCTTGAAGATATAGTTTTAATCTGAAAACACCATGGGTGGACGGGTGTTGAGGACCCATATTAACAGCTAAATCACCAAAGTCTTTCTCTACAATTCTGTCTTCCATTTTTCATATTCCTTTCGTGTGGGGCGATATGGGTAGTAATGAGAATCCATAACATATTCTTTTCTTAATGGATGCCCAATCCATTCATCGGGCATCATAATTCTTTTTAGGTTAGGGTGGCCTTCAAAAATTATTCCAAACAAATCAAAAATCTCTCTCTCTTGCCAGTCGGCACCAGAATAAATATTTGATAGTGAGCTTACTTTCATATCATCGTCCAATTTTATATTAAACTCCACCTCTTTGTTTGATACATTATTTCCTAGAAAATATGTAAGGACGATATTAGTGTCAAAATCTGTAGCGGTGATAAACTTAAGATAGGTAAACCCTTGACTCTTTAAATCCATTGAATGGTTAATAAGATTTGT
This sequence comes from Deltaproteobacteria bacterium TMED58, assembly GCA_002167555.2. Taxonomy (GTDB): domain Bacteria; phylum Desulfobacterota_D; class UBA1144; order UBA1144; family UBA1144; genus TMED58. The sequence goes on along the minus strand of NHDL02000003.1, from coordinate 125,459 downwards.
TTTATCTATGAATTCTGATTCAATTACATTTTTTGATTTTTTGGGTGGTTTAGTGACCTCGAGAGGTGAAAGTGTTTTTTCTTCAGGAACTGGAGATGAGTTAAATGTTGGAGAAGTCTTACCTTCGCCAATTATATTCTGTAATTCAAGAATTCCATCAATAAAAGCTTCGGGGGTAGGTGGACAACCTGGCACATAAACATCAACTGGAATTACCCAATCTACACCAGGGACAACACTATATATATGTCTATAGTGGTCTCCAGAAATAGCACAACTTCCAGCTGCTATGACCCATTTTGGGCCTGCCATTTGGTCATACAAGGTCTTAATTCTTTCTGCCATTTTAACAGTTACAGTTCCAGCTACAATCATAAGATCTGCTTGTCTCGGAGAAGCTCTAGTAATCATCCCTAATCTGTCTAAATCATACCTAGAGGAAAAGGTAGCCATCATTTCAATAGCGCAGCACGCTAAACCAAAGGATAGTGGCCAAAGGCTAGATTTCTTAGCCCAATTGAATAGTTGATCAGTGCTAGTTATAAATAAATTGGCACCAGGTAACTTCATAAAAGTACCTATATCCTTTAATGACTTATTTACATCTCCCATTCAAGGTATCCTTTTTTGTAAGCGTAAATCCAACCAATAAACAGTATTATTAAGAAAGTAATAAAGGAAAAATATGAACCTGGAGTAGGATCTGAAAGATTTAATATCCAAGGAAATATAAATACGAGCTCTATGTCAAATAGAATAAATACTAAAGCAATTTTAAAATAAGATATTGGTATTCTTTTCCATGAATTTTCGATGCTGGGTTCGCCACATTCATAAATTGTATCTGATACATTTTTTCTTTTGCCCACTATAAATTTTATGATTTTAGAGGTTAAAATCATTAAAATTGGCAGACTAATAAGAGCCATAAAAACTATAATAAAAAAGGGATATTCAGCCATGTCCTACGAGTTATATTTTTAACTAATTATTAAGTAAAATCAATAATAAAAAAGTTTTTTTAGCCACCTAATTGTTTGCTAATTATTAAGTTGTATACGAAATCTATAGTATTAGTAATTTCTTTTAGGAAATTTTGTATTAATTCGTCATATAATTTGCCATTATTACCCTTTGAGTTAATAATTTTTTCAACTATTTCTTGGTTACCATTTTTTATTTTATTTATTATTTCATCTAAATCTTCAGTTGATATAGTTTCGATCAAAGATAAATCTTGTATATCTATTTTTATTTTTTTTAACTCTACTACGAGCAATGGAGAGGCTTTGGAAATTAGAATTGGATAATCTTCAAAGCTTTTGTTGAATATTGAAATAATGATGTTTTTTTCAGTCATTTTTAAATTTATGTATATCTAAAATACTACTTGTTAGGAGCTTAATCGTTGAATCTACATCTTTTAGTAGACACACAGAGCTTGGGCTATGAAGATATCTAACTGGAACAGATAATACTGTAGCTTTTGAGCCCTTTCCAGTAACCTGAAAAGCGGTTGAATTAGTACCACCTGCATTTTTCGCAGTCAATTGACAATTAATTTTTTTATTCTTTGCTATTTTTTGAATATATTCGTTAAAGCCTCTATCGGCAATTAAATACTTATCTGAAATTCTTATCTCGGGACCATTTCCTAATTGAGCAAGTTTTTTATGTAATGGAATCCCAGGCAAATCATTTGATACTGTTCCTTCGAGTGCTATAGAAAAATCAGGGTTTACTTGAGAGTTTATTATTCTTGCACCTCTAAGCCCCATTTCCTCTTGAACTGATGCAGAAGCAAAGAAGTTGCATTTTAAACGTTTAACATTAACTTTCTTAATTGTTTCAAGCATCACGTAAAGACCAATACGATCATCTAAAGATTTTGAAAGAATTCTTTGATTATCAATAACACATTCAGTTGAAAAAGTAACTTGATCACCAATACTAATTATTTTTTTAATTTTATTTGGACTTATACCTGTATCTATTAAGCAATCATCTACAGGAATTGACCCAGAAGAGTTTTTATCTGAAATATGAGGGGGGATAGCTGCTACTGTTGATTCAACTTTCTCTTTTCCCCATATAGTCAACCTTTGGCCGTAAAACAGTTTTGGATCTATTCCACCTAATGGAATTACTCTTAGCATTCCATTATCCTCAATGTGAGAAACAATAAAACCAACTTCATCCATATGTGCATCAATTAGTATTGTCGGAGCTTCAGGGATTGTATCATTAACTTGGAATATAAGGTTTCCCATAGGGTCTTTAAGGTAAGCAACACATAAATCTTCAATTTCTCTAAGTACTATAGAAGATATTGCATCTTCACATCCTGGTACACCTGGGGTATCGCATAATTCCTTAATAAGGTTATGATTCATAATTTATAGTATATATAAGATATAGGTAAATAAAAAAATACTTTTTTGATATAAATTTAGAATCAGTTTAAATGTATTTATGAATCCCTTATTAAACAATATTAATGAATATCTAGTGTGCTCTGAGTGCCAGAAAGAATTTGAGTCTGGTATGACTGATTTTGGGACATTGAAGGAGTATTCCAAAATCGATGCTGGCTTTACAAATGAAGGCTTTCAAATCTGGTGCAGAAGACATGATCACAATGTGTGTTATATAAATTTTGAAGGTAATGAATTAAGCACTGATTTAAGATGTATTATCGCATCTTCATCTGACTAGAAAAAAAATTATCCTGAATACTCCACAAAGTTACGTGGTGTTTCATACAACTTGATACTCAATTGGAATTTTTTTGGGATTTTTTCTCTAAGTATGTTCCAAATAACTATGGCAATATTTTCTGCAGTTGGATTTAATTCCCTAAATTCTTCAGTATCAAGATTTAAGTTTTTATGGTCAAACCTAGATTCAATTTCAGATTCTATAATATCGCTCAGTTCTTTCATGTCTACTAGATATCCGGATTCTTCATCAATTTCACCAGAAACCGTTACGTCTAATTCATAGTTATGGCCATGATAGTTTTCATTGTTACATAAACCAAAAAATTCCTCATTTTTTTTATCAGACCATTTAGGGTTATTTAACCTATGGGCTGCATTGAAATGAGATTTTCTTGTAACTGATATCATTATGTTCTCTGCAAGAGCTCTATTTTATAACCGTTGGGGTCTTCAACAAAGGCAAGTAGTGACTTGCTACCTTTCATGGGACCTGGCTCTCTAGTTATTTTACCACCTTTTTTAGTAATCTCTTCACATGTAGAATATAAATCATCCACCCCTATAGCTATATGACCAAAACCATTACCTAAATTGTAATTATCTGTTTCCCAATTATAAGTTAGCTCTAAAAAGGGCTCCTCATTTATATCATAGGATAAAAAAGCCAGGGTAAATTTTCCATGAGGGTAATCACTTTTTCTGACCAATTTAAGCTTTAGAATATCAACATAAAATTTAATTGATTCATCTAAATTACTAACTCTTAGCATTGTATGAAGAAATTTCATCATACAAATTTTAAATTACACTTGTTATTAAGTAAAGTTATAAACATGAAGGATTCTTTATCAATTCAAAATATAGGTAAATCTTATAATGACACTACTGTCTTCAAATTAATAAGTTTTAATATTAACCCTGGTAAAATTTATAATTTGTCAGGCCCTAATGGTGCAGGTAAGACAACTTTAATGAAGATTGTCGCTTCACAGATTTTAGACTATAGTGGTGAAATATTTTTAGGTAAAGATAATATTAAGGATTTGGACCATTATTATTTCACCAAGGTAAGCTATCTCCCGCCATTGCCAAATTTATATCAACACCTTTCAGTTAAAGAAAATATAATTTTCTTTACACGACTAAATAATATAGGAAATGTAGAATTAGTAGAGAGTTTAATTGATAGCTTTAATTTAAATGATTTTAAATCAAAAAAAATATATAAACTCTCAGATGGAACTAAAAAGAAAGTTTCAATATTAATATTATTCCTAATTAACCCAGATTTTTTTATTTTGGATGAGCCATACACATACCTGGACTCCGAAGCCATAAATGTTTTAAATAATTTGATTATAAATAGTTCAGATAAAGGAAAATCTTTCTTTATAACAGATAATTCATCTGGACTTAAGGACATTGAGTTTTTTGAATCGGTTAAATTGTAAAATATGAGAAATTTTATAGATATTGTTTTTTTAATTTTAAAAAAGGATCTTAGAATCGAGTTTAGAGAAAAACTTAATTTAATTTATGTAATTATTTTAGCAATAAGTCTATCATTAATTGGTTTTACTTTTATTGGGTCTAATAATTTGATAGAGCTCTTTTTTTATACATCATTAATATCTTCGTTGGTTGCAAACCAAAGAATTTCAAGACAAGAAATATCCTTAGATGGAGAGTTGATACTTATATCAGCTCCAATCGATCTATCAATAGTTTGTTTTGCAAAGATTTTATTTTTTATGATTATTTGCTTATTTATTCATCTTATTGTTTTTATATTTCTATCTTTAATTTCAAATACACCCTTATTTATCAATGGTATTAACTTTATCTCTTTATGTTTTCTTTTTACTTTAGGGCTGTCATCAATTTTATCTACATTTTCACTAATGCTTGAAAGAGTAAGAGGAGAAGGTCAATTTATGTTTATCTTAATCTACCCTCTTATACTTCCTTTTTTGATACTTGGATATAGTTCAATCATGCTAGTCAATATTTCCGATAGCCTTTTCTTTTTTAAATCCTTTCCTTTGCAAGCTTTGGCTGCATTCGATATACTTTTACTGACTATTTGTCCTATTCTTTTTAGTTACTCTATTAGAAGGTGATATATTGATTTTTTTGAGAAAAAACTCCTTTTTATTATTTTCCATTTTTATGACACTTAGCTTATATATGATTTTTATATATGCTCCGAAAGAGAAAATTATGGGGGATGTGCAAAGGATATTCTATTTTCATATGGGATACGTTCTAGTTTTTACTATAGCATTTACTATGAACCTTATATATTCGATTAAATATCTAAGAAGCAATAACCCTAGTGAGTCTAATATGGCTTATATAAATGCAGAAATTGGTACACTATTCACCCTTCTTACGCTAGTTTCTGGTTCTATTTGGGCTAAGCCAGTTTGGGGCACATGGTGGACATCTGATCCACAACTTACGACTACTTTAATACTTTTTATTTTATATTTTACATATCTTGTTTTTCATAAGCTTGCGGAAAAATCTGGAGTGCCAAGATACTCGTCAATTTTTGCAATTATTGCTTTTATTGATCTTCCTATTGTTTACATTTCAGTGAGAGTTATGAGAGGAATTTCACCGGTTGTTTTTGGCGGAGAAGGCGGGGGAATAGCCCCAGAAATGATGGATACATTAATAGTAACATTCATTGCATTTTTATTTCTTTATTTTTATTTGTTAGACATGAGAATAAAGCTAGATAAAATATAATTGGAAGTTAATATAAATATCATGAATTTTATTATTGATTCTTTAGAGTACCTTTTTTATTCCCAAATAGCTTTTTGGGTTATTTTATTTTTATACCTAGTTTATATAAATCGAAGATTAAATGGTAAGGACTAATGGCGTCACCAAAAAAAAAGATTCAAATATTCGTTGTAATAATAGGGCTATTCTTTTCTTTTTTAATATATAAAGCTGTTGAATCATCTCTCGTATATTACCTAACTGTGTCAGAAGCTTTAGCAGAAAAATCATCTAGCAAGTTCAAAAGATTGAGGGTATCCGGCATTGTGGAAGAGGGGTCTATAAAGAAAAATTCGGATGGTTCAATTAACTTTATTATTACCGATAAAGTTAAGACTATAAATGTTCAATACAAAGGGGAGGTTCCTGATATTTTTACTGATGAAATTGAAGCAGTAGTAGAAGGAGAATTAATTGATACTACTTTTATTGCAAATAAATTATTTGCTAAATGTCCTACAAAATACGAAGATGAAGCATATGAAGAAAGTAAGGTAAGCTTTGTTAAATAATATTGGAGAAACGCTACTTTTTATTTCTTTTTTAGCTGGTCTTATAGGCCTCTACTCTTATTTTGTCGGAATAAGAAAGAAATCCAATCTTTTAGTTTCGATAGGCACTAGATCCATTCTAGCTATATTCGCATTACTTTCAATTTCAGTCTTAGTACTTATCTATTTGCTTACAACAAAAGACTACAGTAATGCATATGTTGCTAAGAATATTAGTAACGACTTATCTTTTATATATTCTATAGCTGCATTATGGGCAGGCCAAGAAGGCTCACTTCTTCTTTGGTCGTGGATATTGTCTCTTTATACTTTAACTATTAGGTTCTCTAAACCTTTTAAATCATTACTCCCTTCGTCGGAATCAGTATCACTCTTTATCTTATCTTTTTTTATTTTCCTAATTGTGTTTGTAGAAAGTCCTTTTGATACTTTAGGTGCCATTCCTTTAAATGGTAGAGGTCTTAATCCTATACTTCAGAATTTTTATATGGCCATTCATCCATTAACTTTGTATATTGGTTATATTGCTCTCACTATACCTTTTGCATTCGCACTTGGGTCTATAATATCGAAAGATAAAACTGATAATTGGGTTCTTCGATCTAAAAATTGGACATATTTTAGTTGGATATTTCTTTCATTAGGTCTATTACTAGGCTCTAGATGGGCTTATTTAGAATTAGGATGGGGTGGCTATTGGGCTTGGGACCCCGTTGAAAATGTTGCCTTAATGCCTTGGTTAGCATTGACAGCATTTCTACATTCCTCTATGGCTCAAGAAACACGAAGTTTATTAAGAAGATGGAATATATGTCTCATATTTCTTGCCTTTTTTCTATCAATCTTTGGAACTTTTATAACAAGGAGCGGCTTAATATCATCCGTACATTCTTTTGCTCAATCAAGTATTGGACCATATTTTATTGTCTTTATAATTTTAACAGTTGTATTTGCAATTTTTATGTATCAAAAGAATAAAAAATTAATTTCATCTAACGAAGATATAGTATCATTATTTTCAAAAGAAAACTTTTTAATTTTTAACAATATATTTTTTTTAATAATTACCTTAACTGTTTTTCTGGGTACAGTTTTTCCTATAATTTCTGAGGCTTTTACTGGAGAAAAGATACTTGTTGGTCCAACATTTTATGACTTAGTTAATTTTCCTAACGTATTAGCTCTAATGTCCTTAATGTCAGTTGCGCCAATAATTCCTTGGAAAACCGGAAAATTATCTCCGATATTAATGTTGCTTTTAAAGCCGGTAATTTTATCAATTTTGACTACATTCGTTGCCTATATGTTCTTTGATAATTTTAAGGTTTTGTTAATATTCTTTATATCTTCATTCGTAATTTTTGTTATTCTCCAAGATATTATTGTTGAATTTAAGTTACAGCTAGCAAGAGGCTTAAAATGGAAAGATATTCTAAGTAAAAGATATAGAAGGTATTGTTCATTTCTTGTTCATTTTGGGATAATTTTACTTATAATAGGGATAACGCTTTCTTCTGTATATGGGACAAAATCAGATTTTATTTTATCAACAGGGCAGAGTTTGAAAATAAACGACTATGATATAAAGCTGCTAGAAACTTATAAAAAAGAGAGCGAGGCTAAGAATATTTTGGGTGCGAAATTATTGCTTACAGATAGTGGAAGTAGTTATTATTTATATCCGGAACAAAATTTATATAAGTATGAAGGTAATAGGGAGATAAATAAGGAGACAGAAGTCGCAATATATAACACATTAAAAAAAGATTATTATCTTATTCTGATTGATGATATGGAGGACGGTAGATTCAATTTTAAGATATATATTAATCCTTGGGTTTCACTTCTTTGGATTGGCAGCTTGGTATCAATTCTGGGTGGTGTCCTAATTATGTTCAGGAGGAAAATTTAATGTTGGAAATTTTTATTACTATATTAATTACTTTATTATCTCTATCTTATATTTTTTATCCTCTACTAGTAAATAAATCTGACATAAAGAAAATTGATTGGGATATTTAAAGTTATGAAAAATATTTTTTTGATATTATTGATGCTATTTCCTGTGGTGACTTATTCGCAAAGTAAAGATTTGAAGGATTTGGAGAAGGTGTTTATTGAAAAGAGGTGCATAACTTGTCATGTTATAGGAAGAGGGAGGTTCGTTGGACCTGACCTTTATTATTCTTTAGATAAATACTCTAAGGAAGAAGTTCTTCAATGGATTCAAAATCCACAATCTATTTACAAAAAATATGCAAAAATGCCCATTAATGATGGATATCCTCCTATGCCTTACATAAATGTCAATAAAGATGAAGCAAGTAAATTATTAAAATATATTGAACGAACTAAGGAGTTGGTTAAGCGAGGCTCAAAAGTAAAAATAAGTGGAAAAGTTCAGAGCTTTAGTACTAAAGAATTTCTTGATAACCAAGAAGTAGAATTAGAGCTTGTAATGGCTGATAAAGTTAAAAGCTCGATGAAAGTATCAACTGTCAAAGGTGATTTTAATTTTGACAAACTAGAGGGGAATATATCATATCGCATAAAAATCTTTTATGATGGAATAGAATATTCAACTGATAAATTTTATTTTTTACCTAACGAATATGAAAAAGTTGTGGATCTGGTAGTTTATGATTCAACTCAAGACTATGAAAATTTAAATCTTGATTCTGGGCATTTAATTATAAGTTATGATGAAGATTCAAATTCTATAGTAGTTGCTGAGATTTTTAATATTTCTAATAATTCTAGTGAAATTTTTATTGGTACTAATGACTTTTCAGAAAAACAGAGAAAGATAAATTCATATGCATTATTTCCTGAAGTAACAGATTTAAGTTTCCCCCATAGGAGTGAGAGTACTTTTATAGTCTCTAAAGATAAGGTAACAGATACTCTTCCTATGCCACCAGGCAATAGAAGAGTTGTTTTAACATACGCAAAAGAGCTTAATTTCTTCTCGACTAAATTATCAAAAGTATTTCTTAATAATATTTCTAGTTTAACGATTATAGTTCCTGAGAATAAGCTTTCTTTATCAATTGAGGGTTTAAATTTTGTTAAAAAAGATTCTCCTATAGCGGAGTTGGCTAATGACGAATACACCACATATTCAATAAGTAATATTAACAAGGGAGATGAAATAAATTTGGTATTTAGAAAATATGGTATTTTTAAGGAGACAAAAACAATTATCTTTGCAGTTTTTACTCTCTTTATAGTGGGAATATTATTATATAAAAGATTTAAAAAAGCTTATACGAATAATTAGTTTTTTTGTATATTAAAGAGCTAACCTTAGATTCTTTATAATCCATCTTATGCTCAGATAATAGGTTGTAAATGCATAGTCAAGTAGTCCCCTTATTTCTTTTCCACTCATATTTGCATGATCAAACACAAGCTTCCATTGATTAAAGTCCTCATAATTCTTTGATGTAATCCTGTCTTTAAACTTCATAAAAATTGGCGTCCCAGGATAAGGAGTAAAAACACTAAATACTGCAATGTATGTATTTAGTTCTTTTGCATATTTTATAGTAGCGAGGCAGGATTCTTTAGTATCTGTCTCATATCCTAAGATATACATACCGATTACTTTAATTCCTATAGAGTGAATCATATCTAATTTTTCTTTTTCTTTTTCTTTTTTTAAACTAAATCTTTTTGCGTCCGCGATGACATCATAATTGACGGATTCGATTCCAACTCTAATTATGAATACACCAGCTTTTTTTAAAAGCATAACAAGTTCATAGTCCAAATTATTTAGATGTGTTTCTATTGTAAATTTAATATCTAAACCTTCATCAATTATAGCTTTAGCAAGGTTTTCCGTTCTGCCTCTATCAATAGAAAATACAGGGTCCCTGAATACAAATTCATTAACCTGGAAATTTTTATTCCAATATTTTAATTCCTCTACTATTTTTTCAGTCGACCTTGCACGGGGCGTTCTTCCTTGCGCTAATGGGTAAGTGCAGTAATTAAAGCAGGAGTAAGGACAGCCTCGCTCACCTAGAATAGGTATACATTTTTTCTTTTTTAGCCCACCGCTGAATGATAAGCGATTAATTACTAAGTCCCAGCATGGAATAGGAAGAGAATCTAAATCCTCATTCTCTTTGTTGATTGAATTAAAAGAAAAATTATTATCCTTTAAAATTTTATCAAGACTATTTCTTAGAAAATAAAATTCAGGCTCTCCAAGCACAACCTTTACTCCTGTTTCAAGATATTTTTCGGGATTACTTGTCACAAAAGAACCAACAACAATAACCTTACTCTTTTTATTTATTTTTTTAATCTCTTTTATCTCAGACTCATGACAGACAATTGAGCTCGACATTATAACGCAATCATATTCTTCATCATTTACTATATTGTTTGAATAATGAACTTCGTGCCCCTTTTCTCTCAACACAGCACCAACATACATTAAATATATAGGTGGCCAGAAGTTAGTATTCTTGGCAATCTTTGTTAATAGTTTAGGGAATAAGGAATCACCATAATCATTAGCTGTACCATAAGAACCATTGGTATCTTTGCAGATTCTATATTTTGAATCTTTTATGTAAACATCAAGAAGAAGTACTTTCATTATGCTATTTTAGTCTTTCGCGGTTGTTATTACAATTATAAAGATTTATATTATTATAAGTACTTACTGATTTAATTAACATGGAGTAAACAAATTTCCATTTTTTCCTCTTTTTTTAGCCTCATTGTTCTAATAATTTCAATTTTTACTATAAGAATATTGAATCCAGTTTTTAATTTTAATGAACTTTTTTTGTTACCAGATTATGTAATATCCTCATTCGTATTGATTCTTTTCGCCCTAGTATTTAACTATATATTATTTAAAAAAGGCTTTTTTAAGCTAAGGATTGAATACTTTAATAAAAAATTTATGTGGCTTACGATATTGTCATTACTAATCTTTTCCTTTTTTGTCGTTGATTGGGGATTCACAACAGACCTTTACAGAAAATCGTTACTGACTAACCCTATTTTATGGACCCTCTTAATCTTCTTTCTTTTTCTTTTTTCTTTTTATCAAAAAATCTCAGATGAAATAAAAGCTATTACTTCAAGATATATTTTTGGATCTATAGTTTTATTTATAATCTATTTGGGTTATCAGGTCCCATTCAATGAATTTCATAGATATAATGAAAATGCACAGAATTTTCAGAATGTGCTTCATGCTATAAATCAAGTTAGCTTGGGTAAGCATATTTTTTTTGATCTAATTTCGCAATATGGCGGCTACCCTATATTCCTTAAACCCATACTAACTTTGTTTGGGTTAAATTTAATAACAATATCAACAACATTAGGAATTATTCTATCAATAGTGTTTTTTATATGGGGTTTCTTTCTCTATAGAGTTATACATAATAAGTTTTTGGTTTTGATAGGCTTCCTATCATATATTTATATACATTTATTCTCTACCACACTTTGGCCATACCAGCTCTTTTTTCCTTATTTTCCTATAAGAATTTTCTTTCCTGCATTAATGATATTGATGGGATATTTTTATTTTAGAAAACCAAACATTAAAAATTTTATTTTAACTTTAGTAGTTTTATCTATGGGTGTAATATGGAATGCAGATGTAGGAATAGTTTGCCTATTAGCTTTTACTTTAACAGTATCATTTCAAAAATTTTGTGAAAAAGAGTCTTTTCTAAAGAGATTCTCTGTTTTCTTTGTTGAGATTTTTAAATGTTTTTTAATACCAATCATCATACTTAGTCTCTATAGTCTTTACTACAAGTTAACGCTTGGCTCTTGGGCAGATTATACAATGCAGTTCGCTGTACATGAATATTATATATCAGGATATAGCTCCTCGGGTTTATCTAATCTTAAATTGAATGGTACATGGATTTTAATAGTAGCAACCTATATTTTTGCCCTTAATTATTCAATTTGGTCGATGCTGAATAGGAAGGATTATATAAATACAATTATTTTCCTTATTACCATATTTGGAATTGGTTCCTTCAGCTATCATGCCTATACGCATCAACCTCAAGTAGCAGCCAGAGTTTCATATCCTGCTATCTTTTTAATTATTTTTTATATAGACAATAGGATTAAGAATAATGATTTTAATTTAATTTTAAAAATTAAATCTATAGCACAATTAAAAAATCCATATAATCTTTTGCCATACCTACTTCTATTGTTCCTACTTTTATGTACCTCCTTGTTGGTTATGGATTATAAAAATCCATTTAGATTTAACCATGTGAGAATTCATGAGTTTTATTTAAAAAATAATTCTAATTCCAAGATATTGTGGGAAGAGCCGGGGCTTAATGGGAAATATTCTGTTAAATATGTGAGGATGTCTGATTTTCATTCCAATGAGGATTTAGTTCCAAGATGGAAGGATAGGTACATTAAGATTAAAAGCCTGTTAAATAAATATAAGATAAGTAAAGACGACAAAATTATAATTTTTTCAACTTGGGATGCATATTTATATATGAAATTAAAAATTAAATCCCCATTATCTATAGCAAATTCGTATCATATAATGCAGGCTAACCAAGGAGATCAGGTTCTTGATTATATTGAACTTGGCGAGGCAGACTGGATCTTCTTTGACGAGGATCCATTTTTATTACATGCAAAATATTCTTACTGGACGAATGATATACCAAATGTGATAAATAGAGGTTACAAAAAAATTGAGACTGTACCTCTTATGCATAATTACCATGATGGCTGGAACCAAACAGTTTTAACAATTTTCAAGAGAAAAGATTAATAATTAGGGTGAGCAAATTAGTTTTATAATGCCTACACCTAATATAAGTGCCGTGTTAGATTTAAGTACCGTATTCCCAAGTGACATATCAATAAAACCATTATTATTTGCCAAAATTATCTCTTCATTAGTAAAGCCACCCTCTGGTCCAATAATTAAGGAAATATTTTTATTAGGTTCTAATATTTCATGGTTTATTTTATTCTTACTGTTTTCATAAAAAATTATTTTAAGCCCCGAATTATTTTTTTTGAATATATCTGAGTACTGAAGGGGTTCGTGTATTTTCATAATGTCATTTCTTCCACATTGTTTTGTAGCAGTTTTAACAATTTCAAGCCACCTTTCTTTTACCTCTCTAGATTTTTTAATAGTTCTAGATGAGATTATTGGAATAAATTCTTTCACACCAAGTTCAACGGATTTCTCTATAATATTTTCTATAGTTTTACCTTTTGGTATTGATTGATAAACATTGATGTCTGGTTCGTTAATAGTTTTTTTTGGGCGAAGGTATTGAGCCTGAATCATCATAGATTCTTTTTTTGTTCCAATTATTTTGCACAGAAATTCATCTTCTTTTTTATCAAAAACTAAAATGTTATCTCCAACTTTATGTTTTAAAACTATAATACAGTGATGAAAGTTATCACCCTCAATTATTATTTGCTCATCTTTGTTAATTTCTTTATTTAGAAAAAATCTATTCATTTATTTTTATATCTTACAATTTCATCCAAGAGATTATCTATAGTAAACTTTTTACAAATTAAATGTGGCTTGATTCCATATGTTAGTAGCCTCTTTCCTGTTATTGGTCCAATAACTACAAATTTTACATCCTTATTCGATTTCACTTTTTTTGGAGTTATATATTTAAAAAAATTATCAACAGTTGAGGAACTAGTAAAGGTTATGAAATCAATATTCACACCACTAACTTTATTTAAAACATCTTTTTTAGTTAGCTTTGAGGGTAATATAGTATCGTAAATCTTTACTTCTTTTACTTCATTTCCAATTTTTCTCAGCCCACTAACAAGAGTATCTCTTGCTAGAGAAGCTCTAGGTATGAATATCTTTGATTTCCTAATTTTTAATTTTTTGAAAGAATTAAGAAGCCCTTCAGCAGTAAATTTATCTGGAATTAAATCAACTGATAGGTTTAATTTATTTAATGATCTTGCAGTTTCTGATCCTATGGCTGCTATTTTTAAATTTCCTAGTTTTCTAATATCATTATTAATTTTTAGGAATTCATCAAAAAAGATTTCAACTCCATTAACACTTGTAAAAACTAACCATTCATAATTATTAATTTTATTTAAATTAGTTCTTATTGTTTTTGAAGATTTAGGTTTTATTTCTATCGTAGGTATTTCAATTGGGTTTCCACCTAATTCAATTATTTTTTTTGATAATTTACTAGAGTTTTTTCTGGCCCTAGTGACAATAATATTTTTTCCAAATAATGGTTTTTTTTCAAACCAATTTAATTTAGATCTCATCTTGCATATATCCCCAATTACTACTATTGAAGGAGATTTGATTTTATTTTTTTTGATTTCTTCATGAATATTGATTAAGTTTCCGGTGACTGTTTTTTGTTTAGAATAAGTTCCCCAATTTATAACAGCAATATTAGTTTTTTTAGGCATTCCATTACTTATTAAATTACTAAGATTTTTCTTTAAATTCTTCGTTCCCATCAAGAAAATTATAGATTTCATTCTTGATAATGAAGTCCAATCTATGGAACTTTCATTTTTATCTGGATCTTCGTGACCGGTAACAATTGAAAGAGTGCTAGTTATATCTCGGTGAGTTACAGGTATACCTGCATATGCCGGTACTGCAATTGCTGAAGTTATACCAGGGACTATCTCAAAATTTATTCTATTTTTTTTAAGTTCCTCAGCTTCTTCACCACCTCTACCAAAAAGAAACGGATCCCCGCCCTTCAATCTTACAATTCTTTTGTACCCACTCTTTGCCAAAAAAATTAGTTTTTCATTTATTTTTTTCTGTGTTAGAGCCTTGAAACCTAATCTTTTACCTGCATTTATAAGTTTACAATTTGTACTAACCTGGGAGAGAAAAAAAGGGTTACTAAGATAATCATAAACTACAGCATCTGCATCTTTAATTAACTCTAGGGCCTTAACTGTTATAAGGCCTGGGTCACCTGGACCAGCTCCTACAAGATATACACAAGGTTTCATAGATAAAAAGGAAAACCAAAATGAGATAAAAAGTCAATCTCTTTATATCAGTTACAATATTTATGTGAGCATGAGATTCAAGATAAAAACTAAGTTTAAGCCCAATGGTGACCAACCTGAGGCTATTTTAAAACTCGCAAAAAACCTTGCCGCGGGTGTAAAAGAGCAAACCTTACTAGGAGTTACCGGAAGTGGAAAAACTTTTACTATTGCAAATGTTATTGAGAAAGTAAATAGGCCTACAGTGATCATGGCTCATAATAAAACTTTAGCTGCACAGTTATATGAAGAGTTCAGGGAAATTTTTCCGGATAACGCTGTACATTATTTTGTGAGTTATTACGATTATTATCAACCAGAGGCTTATATTCCTTCTTCAAACACCTACATTGCCAAGGACTCTCAAATCAATGATCATATTGATCAATTGAGACATGCTTCAACTAGTGCACTTTTCAATAGGAAAGATGTGATTATTGTTTCTAGCGTTTCTTGTATTTATGGAATAGGGTCACCCAAAGATTACTTTAATATGACTATAGAATTATGTTCTAAGGACTTGTTAGAGAGAGAAACTTTACTCGAAGAACTTATTAAGATTCAATATACTCGCTCTAGGTTTGAATTGACTAGAGGGACCTTTAGGGCGATTGGAAATAATGTAGATATCATTCCTTCAAATTTTGAAGATAAAGCTGTAAAGGTTAAGTTTCAAGATGATAAAATATTAGCAATATATGAAATAGATCCTTTGAGTGGTGAAATTATTGAAGAAATTGATAACATTATTATCTTCCCAAGCACTCATTATGTAGTTGAAAAAATGACTACAGAAAAAGCAATAAAATCTATTGAAGCAGAATTGAAAAAGCAGGTTGGTGTGTTTAGGGGTCAGGGAAAGCTAGACGAGATGAAGAGAATTCAAGAAAGAACTGCTAACGACCTCGAATTAATGGAGATAATGGGTTTTTGTCCTGGAATTGAAAATTATTCTAGACACTTGGACCAAAGAGTAGCAGGAGAGCCACCATATACACTTATCGATTATTTTCCAGAAGATTTTTTACTTGTTATTGATGAAAGCCATCAAACAATTCCACAAATTAAAGGAATGCACGCTGGAGACAAAAGTAGAAAGCAAACTCTTGTTGACCATGGATTTAGGCTTCCTTCCGCTTTAGATAATAGGCCTTTAAATATCACAGAATTTGAAAACAAGATTAATCAAATTATATATGTATCTGCTACCCCAGCAGAATATGAGAAAGAAAAAAGTGGAAAGAATATTGTGGAGCAAATCATAAGACCTACTGGACTAGTAGATCCAACAATTGAAGTAAGATCAGCAAAGAATCAAATTGAGAATCTATTGTCTGAAATTAAAAGTGTTGTAGAAAAAAATGAGAAAATCTTAGTCACTACTCTAACAAAGAAAATGGCAGAAGAAATAACTTCATACTTTAAGGGTTTAGGTATAAGAGTTGAATATATGCACTCGGATATTAAAACTTTGGAAAGAGTTGAAATCTTAAAAAAATTGCGAAATGATGAGTTTGATGTATTAGTTGGAATTAATTTATTAAGGGAGGGATTAGATTTACCCGAAGTTTCTTTGGTAGCGATATTGGATGCAGATAAAGAAGGATATTTGAGATCTCAGACATCTTTAATACAGACTTTTGGTAGAGCTGCCCGAAATCTGAATGGCAGAGTAATAATGTATGCAGATGAAATAACTAAGTCTATGGAAGCAGCCATTAAGGAGTCAAATAGACGAAGAACTTTGCAGTGTAAATTCAATGATGATAATGCAATTATACCAAAATCAATAACTAAAGATAAAGATTCGGATATATCTTCAATTTATAATATTAATTATAATAGCGAATCTATTCCTTCTGATTTAGACATAGCGCCACATAAAATTCCAAAAGAGATAGAGAAACTTAGAAAAGAGATGAATATATTATCAAATGAGCTTAAATTTGAAGAAGCCGGACTTTTAAGAGATAAAATTAAAATCTTAAAAAAGTTGGAGCTTGCCTATATTGAAGAGATTGCATAGTCAACTTTAAATGTTATTATTTTAATAGTTTTTGAAGCGGGCTTGTCCCGCTTCTTTTATTTGAAGGTATTTTTTTGAATAAGGAAAATATAGAAAAAGTTACTTCTTTCATCAAGTCTATATGTTTGAATAGTAAGTACGAACTAATTGACGTTGAACATTTAGGTGGCTCCAATAAAAGCAACATTGTCATTTTCATTGACAAGGAAGATGGTGTTACTTTAGATGATTGTGTTGATTTTAATCAATTAATCAATGAGAGTGGAGGATTAGATGACTATATTGATTCAAGTTATACACTCGAGGTCTCTTCTCCAGGACCTAAGAGGCCGTTGAAGAACTTATCTGATTATATCAGATTCGAAGGAAAGAAGGCTAGAATTAAGCTTTCTGCTCCCTACGAAGATAGTTCTAAAAAAGTCTTTGTTGGAACAATTGAAGGAGTTATGGGAAGTAAGATAAGCATTAATGATAGTGGAAAAATATTTGATATATGTTTTGATGATATTTTAAAAGCTAATTTAGATTTATAGAGGAATAAAATGAATGAAGAACTAGCAAGAGTAATAGACTCAGTTTCAAAAGATAAGGGAATTGAAAAGGAAATTATTTTGGAAGCTGTAAATGAATCTGTTGTATCAGCAGCGCATAAGCTTTTAAAGACAGATCCTCGTTATAAAGATTTAGAATGTCAGTTTAATGAATATAACGATATAGAGCTTTTTGAGTTTAAAAAGGTTGTGGATGATCTTTTTGATGATGATATGGAAATATCAATTGAAGAGGCTAGAAAGCTTGACCCAGAAATTGAAATTGGTGAGGAAATTGGAATAAAATTAGATCCTAGTTACACAAGGATTGCAATTCAAAATGCAAGGCAGAAAATTATCCAAAAACTTAAGGAAGCAGAAGCCAAAGTTATTTATGAGGAATTTAAATCAAGACAAGGTGAGCTCGTTAATGGAATAGTAAGAAGAATCTCGAAGGGAACAATAATTGTAGATATTGGAAGAACAGAGGCAATCATTCCATATGAAGAACAAGTTCCAAGAGAATATTTTCAACCTAAAGATAGACTAAGGGCTGTTCTACTAAACATTGAGGAAGACAAAAGGGGAACTAAGCTAGTTATTTCTCGTGCACATAAAAATTTTGTAGAGTCATTATTTAAAGCCGAGGTTCCTGAGATAGGAGAAGGGATTGTTCAAATTATGGGAATTTCTAGGGATCCTGGAGGAAGAACTAAGATTGCTGTTTCTTCTAATGATCAAGACATAGATCCCGTGGGAGCTTGTGTTGGAATGAGAGGCTCAAGAGTGCAAAACATTATACAAGAGCTAAAAGGTGAGAAGATTGATATAGTTCCTTGGTCTGTTGATGTTGCTAGGTACGCTTGTAATTCGCTATCACCAGCAAGAGTGAATAAAGTAATAATGGATGATGTATCTAAGGCTATGGAAGTTATCGTAGATGAAGATCAATTCTCTTTAACTATAGGAAGGAAAGGACAAAATGTTAGATTAGCATCAGAATTGCTAGGATGGGAGATAACAATTAAGACTGATATTCAATTAAGGGAGGAGCAACAAAGTGTTGTTAAGCTATTATTAACTCTTCCTAAAGTTTCAGAGGTTAATGCTAACCTTTTATTTGCTGGCGGGTTTCATACCTTAGAAGATGTAGCTTTTGGTGAAGTAGATTCAATTCAAAAATCTTCCGGCATCACTGCTAGAGAAGATGTTGAAAAAATACAAATTGCTGCAAAAACAGCTTTACAAGAAAAGTTAAGGAATGCGCCTGTTGAAGAAGTTGATGATGATGCGGAGAAGGAAGAGCAATAATTTATGAAAAAAGTTAAAACGAAAGTTAAAGATTTAGCCTTAGAAATTTCTGTAGAAATTAAAGATATATTGTCTAAATGCAAAGAACTTTCGATTATAGCTAGAAGCTCATCTTCAAGTATAAGTGATGAGGATGCTGAAAAGATAAAAAATTCTTTTTCAAAGTCTCAAATTGTCAAAGAAAAGTCTGATAGAGATATTGTTAAACGTACTGGGTCAAAGGTAACTATAAGAAGAAAAAAAGCAGCTAAAGTCAAAGAAGTTGTAGAAGAAAGAAATTCTGTACAGTCAGATAATTTAAAAATAAAAGAACAGGATGAATTGAATGAAATAAGTTCAAATGAAAAAGAAAAATTAGAGACTTTATCAAAAGACCTAGATGAAAATATAAAGATTGAAGATGATAAATCAGTGGATTCAATCAAAGATGATTTAAAATCTTCAGAAGAGTCAGATGCCAAAGTAGATGAAGAATCCAGCCCACAACCAAATTTTAATCAGAATAAGAAAAAAGAGTCAGATCAAACCAAGCCTAAAAAGAAATCAAAAATAAAGGTTTCAAAGGAAGTAATAATTGACGATGAAGCAATGGATGCATTAAAAAGTGCAGTGAAAGCTAAGCTTCCTGGAACAAGAAAGGAGTTCCTTGTTTCTAATAATTTTCCCAAAAAAACCAGAAACTCTAAAGATACTTTAAGCACCAGTGTTCAAGAAGATGATTTAGATAAGAATGTTGATGAAACAAAAAAGAAAGTAAATAAAATTAAAATCCAAGAGAAGATATTAGTCACTTTGCTGGCCAGTAAATTAAAAGTAAAGATCAATGAAGTAATAAAGAAAGCATCTTCCTTAGGTTTAACAGTAACTTTCAAAGATGAAATAGATTCGGACGAAGCAACTATAATTGCCTCTGAATTTAATTATGATGTTGAGGTTGATTCATATAATGAAAAATCAGTTTTAAGCCAGGGAATTAATAGAAAAGATGGTGATATCAAGAAAAGACCACCAATAATAACCGTAATGGGCCATGTAGATCACGGAAAAACCTCCCTTCTTGATTATATAAGAAAATCAAAAGTTGCAGATAAAGAATATGGGGGTATTACTCAATCAATCGGAGCTTATAGTGTAAATTTTAGCGGAAATGAATTAGTATTCATTGATACTCCTGGTCACTCTGCATTCTCATCTATGAGATCTCGAGGAGCAAGTTTAACTGATATAGTAATACTAGTTGTTGCTGCAGATGATGGTGTTATGCCTCAAACGGTTGAAGCAATTAACCATGCAAAATCTGCAAATGTTCCCATTATTGTCGCGGTTAATAAGATTGATAAGCCTGAAGCAAATATAGATGCAGTTAAAACAAAATTATCTGAACATGATCTTTCCCCAGAAGACTGGGGAGGTGATACAACTTATATTGGCGTATCTGCTCTTAATGGCGAGGGAATAGACGAATTATTAGAATTAATTAGCTTACAAGCAGAGGTAATGGAATTAAAAGCAAATAATCAAGTTTTTTCCTCTGGATATGTCCTGGAATCCTTTTTAGATAAAGGTAGAGGAGTTGTTGCAACAATTATCCCCAAGGAAGGAAAAATTAAAAAAGGTGATATTATATTGTGCGGAACCAGTTCCGGAAAAGTGAGGGCTCTTGTAAATGATAAAGGTGTTCAGGTTAAAGAGTCAGGACCCTCTATTCCAATAGAAATTTTAGGTCTTAATTCTGTTCCTGAGGCTGGACTACAGTACCATATAGTTAAGAACGAAAAAATTGCGAAAGAGGTTATAAAAAATAGATTCGATACAATTCAGGAAGAGGCAACATTCTCTAATCATACAGTTGATTTAGACTTTATTAATTTTGATCTTGAACAAAATTCTATTAAAGAAATGCCTATAATAATAAAAGCTGATACGCAAGGCTCTCTTGATGCTTTGGTATCTGCTTTATTTAATTTTGAGTCCTCTAAATGCAAAGCCAAGTTGGTTCACAGTGCAGTGGGAAATATCAACGAATCAGATTTTACACTAGCTGAATCTACTCAATCTATTATTTTAGGTTTTTCTACTGATATTGAGCCTAAAGTAAAAAAATTATTAGATAAATCTTCTATAAGATGTGAAACATTTAAAATCATATATGAGATTTTAGACCGAATTAAAGAGCTATTAGAAGGCTTATTAGATCCGATATTAGAGGAAAGAGTCCTTGGACATGCAGAAATAAAAGAGATATTTAATTTAACAAAGCAGGGTAGAGTTGCAGGTTGCATGATAATGGATGGTAAAGCTGTTAGAGGCTCCAGCATGAGGGTACAAAGAGAGGGAGAGCTAGTTTTTGAGGCCGAACTAAATTCCCTTAAAAGATTTAAAGATGATGTAAAAGAAGTAGCTAATGGATTTGAATGCGGCATAGGCTTTGGTAATGAAGATGATATAAAGCAGGGTGATATTGTTGAAATCTTTACATATGACAAGATTACCCAAAAGTTAGATTTTTAAATGAATAATGTAACTATTACAGATTTAAAGAAAATAATATCAAATAAGAAAAAAATTTTAATAATTAGTCACTATAATCCTGATGGAGATGCTATAGGATCTTCCTTTGGTTTAGCTAATTACTGTGAGTCAATTGGCATTGAGGCGCATGTTTATAACAGAGATCAGGTTCCAATTTATCTAAATTTTCTAGCCACCAAGAACTTTCATAATTCGGTTAAAACTATTCCGGATAATATCGATTTATATATGCTTTTAGATTTCAATGATTTGGAAAGGTCAGGTGATGAAATGATGGCTTATCTTCAAAAGATTTTAAATCATAAAAAGCCAGCTATTATTATTGATCATCATGAAAATAATAAAATCAAATCAGCAAATTTATTTATAGATTCTAAAGCTTCTTCTACTGGTATTTTAATATATCGCTTAATATCAAGATTTAAAAAGAAAATTAACTCGGAAGTTGCAACATGTCTCTTAACTTCAATCATTACAGATACATCATCATTTAAAAATTCTAATTCCAATATTGAATCATTTGCAGTCTCATCTACCTTGCTGGATTTGGGTGCAGATTTAGAATTGATTAATAAGAATATTTTTAGGTTGGGTGGAATAAATAAATTAATATTGAGGAATAAAATTCACTCTACTCTGAGGCATGATTCAGATTTAAAATTAGCAATATGTCACGCAACATCTTCCTTTTATTCTGATACAAATACTACTAAAGAGGATTCTGAGGGAATACCTAATGGATTAATATTTTATGATGATATAGAGATAGGAATATTCATCAGAGAAATAGGAAAAGATAGTTGGAAAGTAAGCACTAGAACAAATAATTTTATTGACTTAGCAAAATTCTGTAACATCTTTGGCGGCGGCGGTCATAAAAATGCTGCTGGGTTTTCCTATAATGGAAAGCTAGAGAATCTAACTGAATCAATAATATCTAATCTAAAAAAATGAATAAAATAATTGTTGTTGATAAACCTTATGGACTTACATCATCCTATGTCGTTAACAAGTTGAAGAAATTTTTTGGTGCAGAGAAAGCAGGCCATTCTGGAACACTAGATCCACTAGCAACAGGAGTTTTAGTAGTGTATTTCGATGACATGACGAAAATTATTCCATATATTGATGAATCTGTTAAAAATTATGAAGTTAAAATTCTTTTAGGTCTTCTGACAGATACGCTAGATATATCGGGGAAAATTTTAAATTTATCTAAAATTAAGAAATATTCAAACGATGACATAATTGATGCAATTGAAAGTTTTAAAGGAGAATATAATTATAAGCCACCAATTTTCTCTGCCATTAAAATAAATGGTATTCCATCTTATAAGTTAGCAAGGGATGGTAAAAGCGTGGAATTGGGAATTAAGAAATCTTATATTGAAGAAATTAAAATTATTAATTCCGGCTTTTCAACTCTTAACCTACGAATAGAATCATCTAAGGGGACATATATCAGAGCACTTGCTAGAGATATAGGTTTAGCTCTTGGCTCGTATGGAACAGTTTCTAAATTAAGAAGAACTAAAACTGGTAAGTTTGATATCAAAACTTCCAATAATTTTTTTGCTTTAATAAATGACTCAGAACCACTTTTTTTTCCTATTAGTAAATTATTTACAGTTATTAATATCCAAGAAAGCGATGTAGCTAGAATATCAAGTGAAAAGAATTTTAAAGATGTAAATTTAGGTTCTCTTTTAAATATTAATGATCAGGATTCGCCAGTTATTCTTTCATGTAGTAATATTCCAATTTTGATAGCTAGTAATAAATTTGATAGTAATGGAGCGTATATAAGTTCCAAAATAAAGTTTTTTAATAAAAAAAATTAAACTTACTTGATTTTCTTGAATTATTCATTAATTATTAAGCTATTAAAAATTAAAGAGGTTACTTTGACGATTAATAAGCAAGATATAATATCTAAATTTGGTAAAGATTCTAAAGACACAGGTTCAACTGCAGTTCAGATTTCAATTTTATCCAAAAGAATAGAAGTCCTTACTAAGCACATTCAAGTTATGAAGAAAGATGTATCATCTAGGAGAGGCCTTTTATTGCTGATAGACAAAAGAAGGAAGTTGCTGAAGTATATTAAGAATAAGAATAACAATCAATATTTAGACATATTAAATAAACTAGGTTTAAGAAAATAATATTTGATGTCGAATTACAAAAAAATATCCGAAAACATTGAAGGTAAAGATTTTACTTTTGAAACAGGCAAGTTAGCTAAACAAGCAGATGGATCTGTTTTTGCTCAAATAGGAGAGACACAAGTTCTAGCTACTGTAGTTTCTTCACATGAAGCAGTGGATGGAGACTTCCTCCCTTTAACTGTCAACTATCAAGAAAAAGCTTTTGCGGCAGGTAAAATTCCAGGTGGTTTTTTTAAAAGAGAAGGTAGACCTACTGAGGCTGAAACTTTAATTTGCAGACTCATTGATCGCCCATTAAGGCCAATGTTCCATAAGGATTATAATTTCCCAACACAGATAATTATTTCTGTATATTCAGCAGATGATACTAATCCACCAGATGTTTTAGCTCTAACAGCAGCTTCCGCAGCTTTAACAGTATCAAATATTCCCTGGGAGGACCCTATTGCGGCTGTCAGAGTTGCAAGGGTTGATGGTAGTCTAGTATGTAATCCTAGCTATGAAGAAATAGAGAACTCTGATTTAAATTTCATAGTAGCAGGTAGTTCAGATGCCATACTTATGGTCGAAGGCGGTGCTGATGTTGCACCCGAACAAGATATTATTAATGCTCTAATGTTTGGTCACGAACAAGTTAAGAAATTGATTGAATTTCAAAAGAAATTGGTATCAGAAGATTTAGTAAAACGAGATTTCGTAGAAAAACAAGTAAATACAGATTTGGTCGAATCGGTAAAGAGTATTGTTACAAAAGATATTGGTGTAGCTGCCACTATAAAATCCAAACAAGAGCGAAGTTCAAAATTTAATGAGATATATACTAATGCGGTTTCTAATCTAGAAAATGAATCTAATTTTGATGAAAAAGAAGTAAAATCCATATTTGATAAAATTAGGAAAAATTCAATTAGAGAAATGATGATAAATAAAAAATCTAGGATTGATGGACGTGGTTTTGAAGATATAAGAGATATTTCTACTGAAATTAGTCTTTTGCCTAGAGCACACGGTTCAGCAGTATTTACTAGAGGAGAGACACAGGCTTTAGTTGCTGTTACTTTGGGTAGCAAAGAAGATCAACAGAGAGTCGATTCATTAATTGGAGAAGAAAAAAAACCTTTTATGTTGCACTATAATTTCCCTCCATTTAGTGTTGGGGAGGTCTCTATGAGGCTAGGAACAGGAAGAAGAGAGATTGGTCATGGAGAACTAGCAAAGAGAGCTATTCAAGCTGTACTTCCAGATAATGAAGATTTTCCATACACCGTTCGTATTGTTTCAGATGTTCTTGAATCAAATGGCTCGTCATCAATGGCAACTGTTTGTGGATCCTCACTTTCTTTAATGGATGCTGGGGTTCCTGTTAAGGCCCCTGTCGCTGGAATTGCAATGGGTTTAATAAAAGAAGGAGATAGCTATATTATACTTTCAGATATCTTGGGTGATGAAGACCATTTAGGAGATATGGACTTTAAAGTTTGTGGAACTTCTGAGGGAATCACAGCGTTACAAATGGATATCAAAATAAAAGGTATCAGTGAAGATATTATGAAAGAGGCATTAGAGCAAGCTAAGAAAGGAAGGAATCATATACTTTCTGAAATGTCTAAAACAATATCATCACAGAAAGAAAATATTTCTTCATATGCTCCTAGGATTACAACGATAATGGTTGATCCAGCAAAGATAAAAGATATTATTGGATCTGGCGGAAAAAATATAAGGAAACTTATCGAAGATAATAACGTTAAAATTGATGTTGATGATACTGGTAGAGTAAATGTTATCGCAGTGAACGAAGAGGACGCTAAAGGCGCATTAAAAGATATAGCTTATATTGTTCGTGATATTGAAGTAGGTAATTATTATATAGGTTCTGTAAAAAGAGTTTTAGATTTTGGAGCTATAGTCGGCCTAAGTCCTACTATGGATGGTTTAATACATGTTTCGGAGCTTGCAAAGGAAAGAGTAGCAAAGGTTACAGATATCCTTAATGAAGGCGATGAAGTTCTAGTTAAGTGTTTAGAAAAGGGACGAGATGGTAAAATTAGATTGAGCAGAAAAGAGGCTCTCGATCAAAACATTGAAGATTTCAGAGAATAAAAAGAAGCTAATTGTCCTAACTGGGACAACATGTTCAGAAAAATCATCAACAGCACTAAATTTATACGATTTAGTTAAATCAGAAATTATTTCCGCTGATTCCATGTTGGTTTATAAGGATTTTGATATTGGTTCTGCAAAGCCATCAATTTCGGTAAGGAAGAAAGTTAAGCACCATCTTATCGACGTAGTAAGTCCATTAGAGGAATTTAATGCTTGGGCATATATGAGAATGTCCAGGGAAATAATAAAAAAATCAGAAACCAAAAATTTTATTGTAGTAGGTGGAACTCAGCTTTATATAAAAGCTTTACTAGAAGGATTAGATATAGATATATCTAAAGATAATGAAATTCGAAACTCAATAGTCAACGATTTTAAAAACAAAGGCTTAAAGTATTTATATTCAAAATTAAAAAAAATAGACCCTGAAGGTGCAAAAAGCATAAGTTCTAATGATAAGCAAAGAGTCATTAGATATTTAGAAATAAATTATTCAACAGGTATGAGTGTCTCAGAAATATTTTTAAGAAATACAAAACAAAGACTCCAAAATATTGGATATATTAAAGTTGCTATGTCTATAGAGAAGGAATATTTAAATAAAAAAATAGATGAAAGAGTCGATAAAATGATTAAGGATGGATTAGTTGATGAAATTAAAAGATTAAGAGAAATTTATCCCTTAAACATAAAACCTTTTCGTTCAATAGGTTATTTGGAAATTAATAAATATCTTAATTCTGATATTACATTAGAGAATGCCATAGAGTTGATAAAAATTAGAACAAAACAATTTGCCAAGAGGCAGAGAACATGGCTAAGAAAAGATTCCGAAATAAATTGGTTTGATAAATTCGATGATTTAATTACCTTCTCCGCCAAATATGGCACTAGCTAATTACAAGCTTAATTCCAGCTAAGACCATGAAAAGCCCGAAAAAAATTTTAAGATTCTCTGGAGATATAACTTGAGCAATTTTAGAACCAAAGAAAATACCTATGCAAAAGAATAATGCAATAGCTAACGCTGCTTTTATATCAACATTTCCATTTTGATAGTAGTTAAAAGCTCCTATTGCTACAACAGGTATTGTTAAAACAGCCAAGGACGTACCCTGAGCCAAATGTTGGCTAAACTTCGCAAAAAGAACTAGGAATGGAACCATTATCAATCCACCTCCAATTCCCATGAATCCGCTAAAGAAACCGCCTATCAGACCTGTTAAAATAAAATATATCATTTAATAAATCCTCCTATTCATTTTTACAATTTGAAACATGAATGTTTGAAATTTCCTTTATAGAAATGTGTTGAGTAATTTTCTTAGAATAACTTTCACTTACACTGCATAGCCCTTTGCTTGCAAATGCTTTTGCTTTTAATGAGTAGACTAATTCATTTGTAACAACAGACTTTGTATTGCTAATAGAGTCAAGAATTTCAATAGATTTATCAAATGAACCTTCTTCAAGTAATTCATTTGCATACAAAAGTTTTATTGTATTTGTAGAATTGTAAGTTTCATCAATTGACTTCATTAAAGTCTTAATTCTAGCCGTATTCTTATAGTCCACATTATTAATACTCTGATTTACTAAGCTATTATTACTTCTTTCTTTGACTTCTCTTTTGTTAGATACAAAAATTATAGCTGCATAAGAAATAACTCCAATTATCGAAAATAAAATGATTTTTTTAGCAAGACTTTCCATAAAACAATTATACACTTTTAATTTAAATTCGACTAAACTAAGATAAGATAGATGAGTTATTTAATTGAAATAAAAAATATGAAACTATATCCAAAGGATAACTATTCCAAGCCATTATTAGAGAACATTAACTTTAAATTAAATAAAAATTCTATAATTTCTATTATTGGCGAGAGTGGAAGTGGTAAATCATTATTTGGTTTTTCATTATCCTCCAAGGAATATCTTTATAATGTTATAAAAGAGTTTGATTCATTTAAATGCCATGATTATTTAAAAAATTCTATTCCAATTAATTTTTTTTCTTACATTCCACAAGAGCCACTTTCATCTTTAAATCCAGTTATAACTATTTATGAACATTTTGAAATTAATAGAATTCCAAATGAAAAGAATGATTCTCAAGAATCAAATTATATAAATTTGTTAGAGGAGGTTGGTTTTGTTGAGCCAGAAAATCTTTTAAATTTATATCCACATGAATTAAGTGGTGGGATGGCTCAAAGAATTTTGATTGCATTGGCTCTTCAAAATAATCCCAATGTATTAGTGGCTGATGAAGCTACGTCATCCCTAGATGCAGTAAATGAAAAAATTATTTTAGATTTATTAGTTACAATATCAAATTCGAGAGGTTTGAGTGTATTAGTTATAACTCATGATTTAAGAATTGCTAAGAATTATTGTAATGACCACTATTTGATACAAAATAAAACTCTTATAAATCTCAGCAATAATGAATTAGCAGACCTAGAGTCAAAAGCAAAACATCAAATATTTGATGGATTAGATATTGATAACTCGAAGGAGATATTAAAAGTAAAGGATTTAAGTTTTGGGTTTAATGATAATAAAAATATTTTAAAAAAAGTTGATTTCAAGATACACAAAGGAGAAATTTTAGGTTTAGTAGGACTAAGTGGGTCAGGTAAAAGCACTTTAACTAAGGTTTTGATGAAGATTTACTCTCCAAAAAAAGGTACATGTACGTTATTTGAAAAAAATCTAAAAGAATATACACCTAAATCTTATGCATCAAATATACAAATAGTTTTTCAGGATTTGTATGGATCGCTTAATCCTAAAAGAAAGATTTTAGATATATTGTTAGATTCTTTTTTGATTAGAGAAGAACTTAAATCATTATCTAAAGATAGAATATCCAAAAATATTAATTATCGTGAGGAAGTAGATCTCTATCTAGAGGAATTAGGGTTAAATAAAGATATATTATTAAGGTTTCCCAAATCCTTAAGTGGTGGCCAAAGACAAAAGATATTAATTTTAAAGGCCTTGCTTGTAAAACCTAAAGTTATTATTTTTGATGAACCAATGTCATCATTAGATTTAAAGTCACAAAATGAAATCTTATCTATCATCAAATCCTTATATTTAGAGCATAAAATAACAATTCTCTTTATTACTCACGATTATAGACTTGTTCAATCTATATGTAATCGTGTTATGGTCTTATCCGAGGGGACAATAGTAGAAGAGGGGGAAACATCTAAAGTTTTTACTAATCCATCAAATTCTGCAACAAAAAAAATATTGGAAGTTGTAAAATAGTATTTATATCATATAATAGAGGTAAAAAAGGATAGAAAATGGCTACACCAAAAAGAAAATCATCAAAATCAAAAGTAGGTAAACGAAGAAATAATACAAAAGTTAATTTGCCTGGACTTTCTAGGGAGAAAAAATCTGGTGAGT
Organism: Deltaproteobacteria bacterium TMED58; assembly: GCA_002167555.2. GTDB lineage: Bacteria > Desulfobacterota_D > UBA1144 > UBA1144 > UBA1144 > TMED58. The sequence continues at coordinate 96,275 of NHDL02000003.1, read as the reverse complement.
TGAAAGTTCCTCACAGATACAGCTCTATTGAGAAATATGAAGAATCAAAAAAAGCTTAGTATATATTCCATTTTGAGGAGTTATTTATTTTGTTAAGTTTAGTTTTTCCCGGACAAGGTTCCCAGTTTGTAGGAATGGGAAAAGATCTTTATGACAATTTTAAGATTGCTAGGGAAACTTTTGCACAAGCAAGCGATAAATTAAATTTAGACATTAAGAAACTATGTTTTGAATCTGAAGATGTTCATCTTACTGTAAATGCACAACCTGCAATTCTGACTGTCAGTACAGCTGCTTTTAGAGTTTTAACATCTGAAAGGGAGATAAGGGCCGATTTCGTAGCCGGACATAGTTTAGGAGAATATTCAGCTCTAGTAGCTTCAGGATCACTTGATTTTGAAGATGCAATATGGGCGGTAAGAAAAAGAGGAGAATATACCCAGGCAGCAGTCCCTTTAGGCGTAGGCGGTATGGCTGCAGTTTTAGGATTACCTGACGATCAAGTTGACGAAATTTGTAACAAAGTTTCGAATGATGATTCATATGTATCCGCAGCAAACTATAATAGTATAGGCCAAGTAGTAATCTCAGGGGTAAAGAAAGCTGTAGATAATGCAGCTAGACTTGCAAAAGAAGCTGGTGCCAAAAGGGTTGTTTTATTAGATGTGAGTGCTCCTTTCCATTCAAAGTTAATGAAATCAGCAGTTGATAAAATGAGAGAAGTTTTAGATGGAATAAATTTTCTGGATTTTAGAATACCTATGGTTACAAATTTTGACGCCAAAACTATTACAGATAAAGATAGAATTAAAACTCTTTTATTGGACCAATTGATTAGCCCAGTTCTATGGCATCAATCTATTCATTATTTAAATTCCAATTTGGGTGTTAAATCATTTATGGAAGTAGGACCTAAAAATGTTTTAACTGGTTTAATAAAAAGGATAGTTCCAGACTGCCAAACTCTAAATTTCGGTGAAAAAGCAGATTTGGAAAAAATCTAAATATGTTGAAGGATAAAATTGCATTAGTAACCGGAGGGTCTAGAGGAATAGGTAGTTCTATATGTACTGAGTTAGCTAAGGCAGGAGCTACTGTAATTATTAACTATTCAAATTCCAAGGATTCAGCCGAAGAAGTATTAAAGCAGATAGAATCTTCCAGTGGTAATGGGGAAGTTGTAAAATTTGATGTTTCAGATTCGAATGAAGTTGAACAATCAATTAAAGAAATAATAGATAAGTATGAAAGAATAGACATTTTGGTTAACAACGCTGGAATTACAAGAGACTCATTGTTTATGAGAATGAAAGAAAATCAATGGGATGAAGTTTTTGAAACTAACATAAAAGGAGTTTTTAATTGTACAAAGAATGTGGTTAGGATGATGATAAAGAACCAATACGGAAAAATAATCAATATTAGTTCTGTAGTGGGTGAAATGGGAAACCCAGGTCAAGTTAACTATTCTTCTACTAAATCAGCACTTATTGGTTTTACAAAATCCTTAGCAAAAGAGTTGGGCTCAAAGAACATAAATGTCAATGCTGTAAGTCCAGGTTTTATTGAAACAGAAATTACTGATGTCTTGTCTGATACCATAAAAGAAAAATATAAAGAGATAATCCCTCTTTCAAGATTTGGGCAACCTGAGGATGTTGCTAAAGCCGTATTGTTTTTAGCCTCAGATGATTCATCATATATAACTGGAGAAGTTTTAAAAATTAATGGTGGTTTATACACTTAATGGAGGACTATTATGTCAGAAGAAATTAAACAAAAGGTAGTATCTTTAATTGCAGAGCAGTTAGGAAAATCTGAGAATGAAGTAACGCTTGATTCGCAATTTATCGAAGATTTAGGTGCGGACTCTTTAGACTTAGTTGAGCTTATCATGAGCATGGAAGACGAGTTTGGTGTTGAAATTGCTGACGAGGATGCAGAGAAAATTCTTAAAGTAAGCGATGCAGTCGACTACGTTGTAAAGAATTCAAAGTAATATTATGAAAAGAGTCGTAATAACTGGAATTGGAATGTTATCTTCCCTAGGAATAGGGCATAATGAAATTTGGCCAAAAATAAAAGATGGTATATCTGGAGTAGACTTTTTAAAAAAAGTTGATGCATCAGATTTAAAAACAAAATTTGGTGCAGAGGTTTCTTCTGATTTTAATGCAGAAGATTTTATGGATGCAAAAGAAGCTAGAAGAAGCGATCCATTTATAAGATTTGCTGTTGCTGCTGCATCTTTAGCATTAAAAGATTCCAAGCTAGAAATTAATGACTCAAATTCCCATTTGGTTGGATCTTATATAGGTTCAGGAATTGGTGGCATACAGACTTTTGTTGATAATACTCTTGTCTATAACGACAAAGGACCTTCAAGAGTTTCCCCTTTCTTTGTTCCATCTATGGTTCCAAATATGGCCGCGGGATATGTTTCAATTTTTAATAACTTAAAAGGGCCAAACTGTGCTGCTTGTACAGCTTGTGCGGCTGGAGCACATTCAATTGGATATGCCGCGATGATGATTGAAAGAGGTGATGCTGTTGCTATGGTAGCCGGCGGTGCCGAAGCTCCATTAGTTCACGTAGCAATATCTGGTTTTAATGTTATGAGAGCTATTTCAACAAGAAATGATAATCCTAGTGCGGCCTCAAGGCCTTTTGATAATGATAGAGATGGTTTTGTTATGGGTGAAGGCTCTGGTCTTATTGTTTTAGAAGAAATGGAGCATGCAAAAAAACGTGGTGCTACTATATATGCTGAGCTTATCGGCTCTGGTATGAGCGGAGACGCTCATCATATAACTTCCCCAAATATTGATGGTCCAGTTATTTGTATGGAATCTGCGTTAAAAAATTCAAATATTAATCCTGAAGATGTTGACTATATTAATGCTCATGGAACATCAACCCAGCAAAATGATATAAATGAGACAAATGCAATTAAAAAAGTTTTTGGTGAACATTCTTACAACCTTTTAGTTAGCTCAACTAAATCTATTACAGGTCATCTTCTTGGCGCTGCCGGAGGATTAGAGGCAGGGATAACATCTCTAGCTCTTCATGAGGGAGTAGTTCCACCTACTATAAATTTGGATAATCCACAAGAAGGGTGTGATTTAAATTATGTTCCACATGAGACCTTAGATAAAGACATAAAGATTGCTGTCAGCAACTCTTTTGGATTTGGGGGAACTAATTGTACTTTAATTTTTAAGAAGTTTGAGGATTAACAATGAAAATCGCAATAGGTTCTGACCATAGAGGCTTCATTTTAAAAGAAGATTTAAAAGATTATATTCAAAAACTAGGTTTTGATTACAAGGATTTTGGAACATTTTCCGAGGAAAAATCTGACTACCCTGATTCTGCTGCTGAAGTCTCTTTAAAAGTTTCCCAGGGCCAATATGATAGAGGAATACTTATATGCGCATCAGGTTCTGGAATGAATATTGTCGCTAATAAATACCCAAATATTAGGGCTGTAGTTGCAAATGATGTTAATCTTGCTATCATGTCAAGAGCTCATAATAACTCAAATGTTATAACTTTAGGCTCAAAATATGTATCAACTGACGTCGCTAAGAATATAATAGAGCTATGGCTTACTACTGACTATGAAGCAGGAAGGCATGATGTTAGGCTAAATAAGTTAAAGCAAATTGAAAATATCAATTTCGCGGAGTAATATGAAAAAATTTTTTGATGATATTAAATCAGAATTAGGTAAAATCTCTTGGATAAATAAAAGAGAAAATATTAAATCCACAGGTGGTGTAGTGCTCGTTACTATAATATTAGGAATATTTTTATTACTTGTTGATTTTATTTTGTCTTCAATTACTGAATTTTTATTGGGTGGTAACTAAATGGCAGAAAAGTGGTACGTTGTTCACTGTAATACTGGATCGGAAGATACAGTAAAAGGTTATATAATTGCACAGATGAAAATGGATAAGTGTGAGGAATTGATTTCAGATATCCTTGTACCTACAGAAACTATAGAAGAGCAATTAAAGGGCGGTAGAAAAAAAACATCAGAAAAAAAATTTTTTCCTGGCTACCTTTTAGTGAAAACACAGCTGAATGAGGAGTCTTGGCATTTTTTAAGAAATATACCTAAGGTGATTGGATTTGTCGGGGGGAAGGTTAAGGATGGAAAATTAATAGTGGAATCTGTGCCTACAGTTGATGAGTCTGAAATTAATAAAATGAGGAATAAAATAGAAGAGGGAACCTTAAAGCCGACGCCAAAAGTTATTTTTGATAAGGGTGAGTCAGTCAAAGTAATAGAAGGGCCCTTCGAGAATTTTACAGGTATGGTTGAAGAAGTTAAAATGGATAAAGGAAAAATACAAGTTTTAGTTGAAATCTTTGGTAGGGCAACACCTATCGATTTAGATTTTAATCAAGTGGAGAAAATTTAGATGAAAAAAGTTCAGGGATCTTTAAAATTATTATGTGAGGCAGGTAAAGCTTCTCCGGCACCACCCATAGGTCCAGCTTTAGGACAAAAAGGAATCAACATAATGGAATTCTGCAAGGCTTTTAATGCACAAACTGATAAGCTGGAAGGTTTGCTGCCAGTTGTAGTGACCGTATATTCTGATAAATCTTTTTCTTTTGTTGTTAAAACTCCACCTGTTTCTTATTTAATAAAAAAGGCAGCAAAAATCGAGAAAGGATCTAGTACTGTCCCTCTAGTTAAAGTTGGAAAGATTTCTGAATCACAGCTGGAAGAAATTGCTAAAACTAAGATGGATGATATCAATGCAAATGATATAGACGCAGCTAAAAAAATTGTTGAGGGTACAGCACGAAGTATGGGAGTAGAAATTAAAGGATAGGTAGGATTATGAAGACAACAAAAAATAAAAAAGTTATTTTAGATAATGATAAAATTGATAAGAATAAATTTTATTCACCTAGTGAGGCAATTGAGATAATTAAAAGTATTAGTACTTCAAAGTTTGATGAAACAATTGATTTATCTATTCAATTGGGAATAGATCCTAAGAAGTCGGATCAACAGATAAAAATTGCGACAGTACCTCCAAATCCTCTAGGAAAAAAAGTACGAGTAGTTGCCATATGTAATGGTGAACATGTTAAAAAGGCTGAATCTTCGGGCGCTGATTATGTGGGTGGGGAAGATATGATTGAAAAAATTATTAATGAGAAATGGACAGATTTTGACGTTTTGGTGTCAATTCCCGAAATGATGCCTAAAATTGCAAGATTGGGACAAGTACTAGGACCTAAAGGTTTAATGCCAAGCCCTAAAATGGGAACTGTTACAAGTGATGTGGAAAAGGCTATTAAGGATGCAAAAGCAGGTAGAATTGAGATAAAAAATGATAAGTTAGGATTAGTTAATTTTCCATGTGGTAAAAAATCATTTGAAATTGCAAAAATTATGGATAATCTATACTTTTTAGTTCAGTCGATTAATAAGTCTAAACCCGCATCTTCTAAGGGCAATTACTTTAAGAAGGTGAGTGTCTCTAGCACTATGGGTCCTGGTTTTAAGATTGATGTTGCATTACTCAAAGAAGAGTTGAAAAAATATAACGGAGCAATGGCCTAGTTAAATGTTAGGAAGAGAACAAAAAGAGCAAATAGTTAATAACTTTAAGAGTTCATTCGCAGATACTCCTTCTTTTTTATTAGTAAATTTTAGGGGTGCAAAAGTATCTGAGTTTGAGCTTTTAAGGAAGAAGTTGAGAGCAAACAACGCCGTCTTGACTGTTGTTAAGAATAATTTGTTGAAAAAAGCCTCCGTAGATACTGAATTTGAGTCAATTTTTACTGATGCTTCTGGAGAAACTGCAATAACCTTTTTAGAAGAGAATTATGTTGAAGTTACAAAAACCTTTGTAGAAATAGAGAAAGATTATCCTAATCTTGAAATTCGTATAGGTTTTATTGAAGGAAAGTCAGTTGATAAGTCAGAATTAGAAAAGATATCCAAGCTTCCTTCACGAGAAATATTAATTGGTCAGCTGATATCTATGTTGAACCAGCCATTAATTAAATTTATAAATGTTTCCCAAGCAATTCCTAGAAATCTAGTTAATGTATTAAATAACTTGAAAGATAAAAAATAAACGTATATAATACGAATTCAATATTTGGAGGATTTTTATGCCTGAACTATCAAAACAAGATGTCATTACTTATCTAGAAAAAGCTAGTTTGCTGGAAATTTCAGAGCTAGTAAAAGATATAGAAGAAAAATTTGGTGTTGAAGCAGCCGCACCAGTTGCTGTTGCTGCCGCAGCTGCACCTGCTGCTGGTGGAGACGCTCCTGCAGCTGAAAAAACAGAATTTAATATAACTCTGGCTGAAGCTGGATCTGAAAAGATTAAAGTTATTAAAATTGTCAGAGAAATTACTGCTCTTGGATTAAAAGAAGCAAAAGAGCTTGTTGAATCTGCCCCAAAACCTCTCAAAGAAGGGGTCAAGAAAGATGAAGCGGAAGAAGTGAAGAAAAGACTTGAAGAAGTTGGCGCTAAAGTTACATTAGCATAGTCTTAGTATTTATTTTGTTTAATCCAAGGAGAGTACTTTTTGTATAAAGATAATATACTGTTAACCAAGAAAAGAATTAGTTTTAGTAATAAGTCTGAAAACAAGACAGACACGCCTGATTTATTAAGTGTTCAAAAAGAATCATTTGATAATCTAATTCAAAAGGGATTAGATCCTGCTAGCAGGCTTAATATAGGACTCGAAAAGGTATTTAAGGCCTCTTTTCCAATTGAAGATTATAATAAGAGAGCAACTTTAAATTATGTATCTTATCGACTAGAAGATCCTAAGCATTCTGAATCAGAATGTAAATTAAAAGGATATAACTATCAATCATCAATTCATGCAACATTTCAGTTAGTTACTTGGGAGTTTGATTTAGATGAAGCTGGAAATAATATTTTAGAGACAAGGAGATTTGGAAGAGCCATTGAACAGGAAGTGTATTTTGGCGAAATTCCAATTATGACTACAAATGGAGCTTTTATTATTAATGGAACAGAAAGAGTTATAGTTAATCAGCTACATAGATCTCCTGGTGTATTCTTTGATTCACAAAAAGATTCTAAGAATCTTACAACTACTAATAAAACCTCTTTTACAGCTAGGATTGTCCCTCAAGATGGAAGGTGGCTTGATTTTGAATTTGATTCAAAAGATGTATTACATGTCAGAATAGATCGTAAAAAGAAATTTCATTCAACTTTACTCCTGTTAGCGCTTGGAGAGTCCATTGAAGAAATACTAAATTCTTTTTATTCCAAAGAAAAAATAATATATGATTCTGAAACAGGAAAGTTTAGTAAAGAGGTAAACTATAATCTATTAACATATCAAAGAGCTTCAGAGGATATTTTTGATTCTTCAGGAGAAAGGATAGTCGCTGCTACTAGAAGATTTTCAGATAGGATAATTGATAAAATTAAATCTGCAAAACTAAAAACTTTACCTTTAACTGAAGAAGATTTAGTTGGGATGTTTTTAGTTGAAAGCTTTCAAAAGAATACAGAAGAGCCAGAAGCTTTAGAGAATTCATTAATTCAAGAAATAACCGAGGATACCATTAACCATATTAAAGATAATCAAATTAAATCGTTCGAATGTTACTATGTTGACAATAGTTCCTTTACTAATTCTTTGGTTTTAACCATAAACGAAATGATTTCTAAATCTAAAGTAACGAGTAAAGAGCAAGCCATCTCTGAGATATATAAAAAGTTTAGACCAACAGATCCTCCAACTGATAAAATTGCAGCAACTTTTTTTGATAATATGTTTTTTAATGTAGATACATATAGGCTGTCAAAAGTGGGAAGAATGAAGATTAATCATAAGTTGAACCATGGAGTTCCAAATACAAAGCTTCATCTAGATAGGCTAGATATAATTGAATCTTTTAAATACCTCTTGGCTTTAAAGTCTGGGAGAGGTGAAGTTGATGACATTGATCATCTTGGAAATAGAAGAGTAAGAACTGTGGGAGAGCTTATTGAAGATAGATTTTTTACTGGTGTAGAGAGATTGACGAGAACCACAAAAGAAAAAATGAACTACGGTCAATTAGAGGATTTAACCCCTCAGGAAATTGTAATACCAAAAAGTGTCACCTCAGTGGTTAAAGAATTTTTTGCCACTGGACAATTATCTCAATTTATGGACCAAACTAACCCTTTATCAGAGATAACACACAAGCGAAGAATTAGTGCATTAGGTCCAGGAGGCTTAACCAGAGAGAGAGCAGGATTTGAAGTAAGAGATGTTCACTCGTCCCATTATGGTAGAATCTGCCCCATTGAGACACCTGAAGGCCCAAATATTGGACTTATTTCAAGTCTAAGTACTTACGCCAAAATTAATGAGCATGGTTTTATTCAGACACCATATAGAGATATCGTGAATGGTAAAGTTACTAATAATATAAAGTTTCTTAATGCCTTAGAAGAAGAAGATTTTGTTATAGCTCAGGCTAATTCGGAGTTAGATAATGATGGTAATTTTATAAATGATTTAATTTCAGTAAGAATTAAAGGAGAATTTCAGGTCGTTCCAAAAAATGATGCACAATTAATGGATGTATCACCATCTCAATTAGTTTCAGTTTCCGCTTCTCTTATTCCTTTTTTAGAGCATGACGATGCGAATAGAGCCCTTATGGGGTCAAATATGCAAAGGCAAGCCGTACCGCTTTTAAGAGCTTCTGCCCCATTAGTAGGAACAGGTTTTGAAAGAAATATTTCGAGAGATTCTGGTGTAACTGTTCTAGCTAGAAATTCTGGAATTGTAGACTATATTGATTCATCAAAAATTGTAATAAAAAAAGACAAGCCTACAAGTGATGGAGACGTTTCAGATATATATACATTGATTAAGTTTGAGAGATCAAATCAAAATACTTGCTGGAATCAAAAACCTATTGTAAAAAAAGGGCAAAAAGTTTTGGCTGGAGATATAATTGCTGATGGGCCTTCTACAGAATATGGAGAATTGGCTTTAGGAAAAAATATAACCGTGGCATTTATGCCTTGGGGTGGATACAACTTTGAGGACGCAATATTAATTAGTGAAAAATTAGCAAAAAAGGATACCTTCACATCCCTTCATATTGAAGAGTTTGAATGTGTTTCCAGAGAAACAAAGTTGGGTAAAGAAGAAATTACTAGAGATATTCCTAACGTTAACGAAGAACATTTATCATTTTTAGATAAAGAAGGTGTTGTTCAGATAGGGGCAGAAGTAAAGCCTAATGATATATTAGTTGGTAAGATTTCACCAAAAGGCGAAACACAGTTGTCACCAGAAGAAAGACTCTTAAGAGCTATATTTGGTGATAAAGCAGGAGATGTTAAAGATACTTCTCTTAGAGTTCCTCCTGGAGTCAATGGTATTGTGCTAGATGTTAAACATCTTATTTCAAGAATTGGTGATAAACAAGATAAATCAAGATCTGGCTCACCTGAAGTTCTTGAATTGTTAAGGGAGAAAGAGCAAGAGATAAATATTGTTCAAGTAGAATCAAGGACAAAATTAAAGAATATATTCATTGGTAAAGTCTCTCATAATGCTATTCGTGATGGAAGAAAGGTAGTCATCAAAAAAGAAGCTGTTATTGACGAAGATAATTTTGCTTTAGTGCCATATTCAAAAATAGAAACTATAGTATTTGATAACATTGAAAAAAATTCCAAAGAGATTGAAGATACCCTAAAAATTTCTGAGGAAAAGATACTGAGTATAGATACCAGATATTCAGAGCAAATTGAAAAAATATCTAAACCCGATGATTTACCTCCAGGTGTTTTAAAAATAATTAAGGTATATGTCGCAGTTAAAAGGAAGCACCAAGTTGGTGATAAGATGGCTGGAAGGCATGGAAACAAAGGTGTTGTTTCCAGGGTTCTGCCTGAGGAAGATATGCCATATATGTCTGATGGAACACCAGTTGATATGGTTCTTAATCCTTTAGGGGTTCCTTCTAGAATGAACGTCGGTCAAGTTTTAGAGACACATTTAGGCCTCGCTTCTAAGTCTCTTGGACATCAGATACAAGAGCATTTAGATAAAAATCACTCTGACTTGGAAAGCCTGAAGGGATTATTAGAAAAAATTTATCCAAACAATTTAGATTATATTGAGAATGTTAAAAAAATTAGTCACGAGGAGTTACTTTCTTTAACAAAAAGATTAACAGATGGTGTTCCAGTTGAGACTCCAATTTTTGAAGGTGTAAAGGAAACAGAAATCCGCTCTTTATTGAAAGATAATTATTTACCGGAAGACGGTAAGCTTATTCTTTTTAATGGACAGACGGGTGAACCATTTGATCAAAGAGTAACTGTTGGAGTTATGTATATGATAAAACTCCATCATTTGGTAGAGGAAAAAATTCATGCTCGTGCAATTGGTCCTTATTCATTAGTTACTCAACAGCCGCTTGGTGGGAAGTCTCACTTTGGTGGCCAAAGATTAGGTGAAATGGAAGTTTGGGCTTTAGAGGCTTACGGAGCTGCAAACACATTGCAGGAGTTTTTGACAGTGAAATCTGATGATGTAATAGGAAGAACTAGGTTGTTTGATTCTATTGTTAAAAATAAAGTTGCTTTTGAACCTGGTATTCCAGAATCTTTTAATGTATTAACAAATGAGCTTAAATCTTTAGGACTAAATGTTGAATTAGGTGACAAAAAAGACGAAGTCGCGGGAGAAGTATCTAATGATTGATATGGGTGTTTTATTCGATAAACCAAAAAATCCTGGAGATATTGATTCTATTAGAATTAGTATTGCCTCACCTGAGCAAATTAAAGATTGGTCATATGGTGAGATAAAAAAGCCTGAGACTATAAACTATAGGACTTTTAAGCCAGAAAAATACGGACTTTTTTGTTGCAAAATATTTGGTCCTGTGAAAGATTTCGAATGTTTATGTGGAAAATATAAAAGGCTTAAACACAGAGGAATTACTTGTGAAAAATGTGGTGTAGAAGTAATTTCTAGTAAAGTTAGAAGGTCTAGGATGGCTCATGTGGAACTATCGTCACCTGTTGCACATATATGGTTTCTAAAAAGTGTTCCAAGTAGAATTGGTTCGATATTGGATATAACTCTTAAAGATTTAGAAAAAGTCTTATATTTTGAAGCTTATGTGGTAACTGATCCAGGGGATTCAGATTTGAAGAAGGGCACTGTTATTACCGAAGAGCAATATAGAACATATATAGATGATAATTTTTTCTTGTTAGTAGGAATGGGCGCAGAAGCTATTAGATCAATGTTAGAAGAAGTAAATTTAGAAGAATTATCTTCACAATTAAAAGATGAGTTAAAGGCCACTAGCTCACCTCTAAAAAGAGTGAAAATTTCAAAAAGATTAAGGGTGGCAGAATCATTTAGAAATTCCGGCAATAGGCCAGAGTGGATGATATTAAAAAGACTCCCAGTATTACCTCCAGATTTGAGACCTCTTGTCCCATTAGACGGTGGTAGATTTGCGACATCAGATTTGAATGATTTATATAGAAGAGTAATAAACAGAAATAATAGGTTAAAGAAGCTTATGGAGCTTGGCGCACCAGATATTATTGTTAGAAATGAAAAAAGAATGCTCCAAGAATCCGTAGATGCTTTATTTGAAAATGGTAGAAGAGGAAGACCAGTGCTTGGCCATAATCACAGGCCCCTCAAAAGTCTTAGTGATATAATCAAAGGGAAGCAGGGTAGATTTCGTCAAAACTTATTAGGTAAAAGAGTAGATTATTCCGGTAGATCTGTAATAGTTGTTGGCCCGCAATTAAAATTACATCAATGCGGTTTACCAAAAAAAATGGCTTTAGAGCTTTTTAGACCTTTCATTTACCAAAAACTGGAATTATGGAATCATGCTGCAACAATCAAAATTGCTAAAAATTTAGTAGAGCAACAAGCACCAATAGTTTGGGATGCTCTAGATGATGTTATTAAGGAGCATCCTGTTATGCTAAATAGAGCTCCAACATTGCACAGGCTGAGTATTCAAGCTTTTGAGCCCGTATTGGTTGAAGATAAAGCTATTCAGCTTCACCCTTTAGTTTGCCCTGCTTTTAATGCAGATTTTGATGGCGACCAAATGGCTGTTCATGTTCCATTATCTGTTGAAGCTCAGACAGAATGTCGTACATTAGTTATGTCAACTAATAACATTCTTTCACCCGCACACGGTAAGCCAGTAATTTTACCGTCTCAAGACATAGTTTTAGGTATTTATTACATGAGTAGAGAAGTTCCAGGTCTGCCAGGTGAAGGTAAGGCTTTTAGCTCAATAGAAGAATTGAGATTTGCTTTTGATCTTAATGAAATAGCAATACATACAAAAATAAGAATCAAGATTAACGGTGTTTTAGAAGATACAACTGTTGGAAGGGCTTTGATCTTTGAAGTTATGCCAAATGAAGTTCCCTTTCACCTAGTTAACAGATTGATGACGAAAAAAGCAATTGAGGATCTTATTGATACTACTTTTAGAGTTTCGGGTGGTAAGAGTACCGTACTACTTGCTGATAGGCTAAGAACACTTGGGTTTAAACATTCTACTACTTCTGGAATATCTGTATCTATTTCTGACATGACAATTCCTAGCGAAAAAGATGATTTGTTAAACGAAGCTAATACAAACGTTAAGAATATTCAGGACCAATATCTTCAAGGACTCATAACCGATGGAGAGAGATACAATAAGGTAATAGATGTTTGGGCAAGAACAGGTGATTCAATTGGAGATATCCTTATGGGAAAAATTTCTGAATCAAAAGAATTAAAAAGTGGGGCTAAGCAACCTAGCAATAATCCAATCTTTATGATGGTTGAGTCAGGAGCAAGGGGAAGTCAGTCTCAAGTTAGGCAGTTAGCTGGAATGAGAGGTTTGATGGCTAAACCATCTGGAGATATTATTGAGACACCTATAACCTCCAATTTCCGTGAAGGCTTATCTGTATTGCAATACTTTATTTCTACTCATGGTGCCAGAAAAGGCTTAGCAGATACAGCTCTTAAAACAGCTAATGCAGGATATTTAACTAGAAGATTAGTTGATGTGGCTCAAGAAATGATGGTTATGGAATTTGATTGTGGCACATCTGAAGGATTAGAAGTTTCCCAGTTAGTTGAAGGCGGAGAAGTTGTTGCAAGTGTAGGGGAGAGAACTTTAGGTAGAATTTTATCTGAAGATGTTCTTGATCCACTTAATGGCGAGTTGATAGCATCAAGAAATCAAGAAGTTGATGAATCTATAGCCAAAAAGATTGATTCTATTCCTGGTTCATTAAGAGTAAACATTAGATCTGTATTAACTTGTACAACTAAAAGTGGCTGTTGTTCTTTATGTTATGGTAGAAATTTAGCTAGTGGGCAATTAGTCAATACAGGTGAAGCCGTGGGAATAATTGCTGCTCAATCAATTGGAGAGCCTGGAACACAACTTACAATGAGGACTTTTCATATTGGTGGTGTAGCTAAGGTTGATCAGTCTAGACATGAGGCCAAAAATAGTGGAAAAGTAAGATTTATTGATATGAACTTTATAGCAAACAAAAAGGTTAATATTTGCACTAGTAAGTCTGCTGAAATAGTTATAGAAGACATTAACACTTCACTTGAACTAGAAAGATATCCAATTACAATTGGGGCTAAAATATATGCAAATGATGGGGATAAAATAAAAGCGGGACAACTCTTAGCTGAATGGGATCCAACAATTTATCCTTTTATTGCTGAAGAAGAGGGACATATTGAATATAAAGATCTTGAACCCAACATATCTTACAAAGAAACTGTTGACCAGTTTACAGGTCTTTCAGTTAGAGAAGTCATCCAGTATAAGGATCAGAAGCTTAATCCTGCTCTAGTGCTAGTTGGAAAAAATGGAAATAGAGTGGAATATCCACTTCCTAAGGGCTCAGAGATAAGAAAGGATGAAAGAGAAAAAGTCGAACCTGGAGATTTTATCGCAACGCTCGCTAACCAGAAAACTCAAACAAAAGATATTACTGGCGGGCTACCAAGAGTAGCTGAACTTTTTGAGGCAAGACCGCCAAAAGATCCTGCTGTTATATCAGAAATAGAAGGAGTTGTTTCTTTTGGTAAAGACATAAAATCAAAGAAAAGAATAATAGTAACACCCGATGTTGGAGACCCTAAAGAGTATATGGTTCCAAAAGCAAAGCACATCTTGGTTAGAGAGGGTGAAAGAATTGTATCAGGCGATCAAATTGTTGATGGTGCACCTGACCCACATGATATCCTGAAAATTAAAGGAGAAATTGAATTAGCTAGATATATAGTTGATGAGATTCAAGATGTCTATAGACTGCAAGGAGTAAGAATAAACGACAAGCATATAGAGGTTATTGCTAGACAGATGCTTAAAAGAGTTAAAATAGTAGATAGTGGTGATACAACCATGTTAGTAGGAGAGGCTGTAGATAAGAATGAATTCATATTGGCTAATGAAAAAATCATTGCTGAGAATGGTAATCCAGCACAAGCTGAACCATTGTTGTTAGGAATTACAAGAGCTTCTTTAAGTACAAAAAGCTGGCTTTCTGCTGCATCATTCCAAGAAACAACAAAGGTTTTAACTGATGCTTCATGTGAAGGAAGAGTTGATAATCTTAACGGTTTAAAAGAGAATGTTATAATGGGTAGATTAATACCAGCAGGAACAGGGTTGCCTATTTATTCCAATGTTGACGTGGAAGTTAACGCTCCAGAAATAGAGACCCCACCTAGTTCAACATAAAATGTCTGAAAGTAGCAATTTTCAATTAGAAAGATACTCAGCCAAAAAACTAGAAGATAAGTGGACCAACTATATTATAGAAAGCAATTCTAATACTAATTCAGATAAATCATATTCTATTTCTATACCTCCACCTAATGTGACTGGTAATTTACATTTAGGCCATGCTCTTAATACAACTATTCAAGATATTTTTATAAAGTTTTATTCTTTAAAAGGACTTGATACATCATGGGCACTGGGTACCGACCATGCAGGAATTGCAACACAGCTTTTGGTAGAAAAAAGTTTAGTAAAAAAAGGAATTGATTCTAAGGCACTCAAAAGAGATGAACTACTTAGTCATATTTGGAAATGGAAGGATGAAAATGGAGAAGATATATTAAATCAATTAAAAGTTCTGGGTTTAAATTGTAATTGGGATGATCCAAAATTTACCTTAGATGATGATATGTCAAAAGCAGTCAATGAAGCTTTTATAAGGCTTTATGATAAAGGCCTAATATATCAAGAGAAAACACTAATAAATTGGGATCCAAAACTTAAAACTGCAATATCAGACTTAGAGGTAATTTCTCAAAAAAAGAAAAGCAGCCTGTATTACTTTAAATATTTTCTCGATAATTCAGATTCTTTCATTATAGTTTCAACCACTAGGCCTGAGACCGTTTTTGGTGATGTTGCTGTTGCAATTAATCCAAAAGATGAAAAAAATATAAAATTTGCCGGCATGGTTATTAAAAGTCCTTTTAATAATCGTTCAATTAAAATTATAGTTGATGAATATGCTGACCTTACAAAAGGATCAGGTGCCGTTAAAATAACACCAGCCCATGATTTTAATGACTATGATATAGCAATAAAACATAATTTACCTTTTATCAATATCTTAAATGATGATGGAACGTTGAATGATGATGTGCCCAAAAATTTCAGAAATTTAAAAACAATCGATGCTAGAGAAAAGGTTTTAGCTTTCATGAGTGAAATAGATGTATTTGTTAAGGAAGAGAAAATTGATAATACCATTCCTGTTGGAGACAGATCTGGGGAAGTTGTGGAACCATTACTTAAAAATCAATGGTTTTTAAATGTAAAAGAAATGGCTAATAAATCTTCTTCAGCTGTTGAGAAAGGGGAGGTAGAATTTAAACCAAAATTTTGGGAAAACACTTTTTTTGAATGGATGAATAAAATTCAACCATGGTGTATTTCTAGGCAAATTATTTGGGGCCATAGAATTCCTGTTTGGCATTCTGACGATAATAGGTCGGTCGCAGCCCATAATTTGGATGAGGCAAAGGCTAAATTTTTAGAAAAATATCAGGAGAAGAAAGAGCTCAACCAGGATCCCGATGTTTTAGATACATGGTTTTCCTCATCACTATGGCCATTTTCAACCTTAGGTTGGCCTAATGAAACTATAGAATATAAAAGATATTTTCCTACATCACTCTTAGTCACAGGATTTGATATTATATTTTTCTGGGTCGCTAGGATGATCATGATGTCATTAGAGTTAACCGGTCAAATACCTTTTAAATTGGTTTATATTCATAATTTAATTAGAGATAAAAAAGGGGATAAAATGAGTAAGACCAAGGGTAATGTAATAAACCCTATTGATTTAATAGAAGAATATGGGACCGATTCGTTAAGATTATTTCTATCATCAAATATTTCTCCCCATAGCGATATAAAATTATCTCCTAATTCCTTAGATCCATATAAAAATTTTATGAATAAGATTTGGAATGCTGCAAAATTTATCAATCTTAATTTTGAAGGTGAAGGTAATTCAAAGGAAGATTCCTTTTTTGATGCTTGGATTTGTAATGAATTCAATATTTTATTAGATAATTATTCTCAGCATATTGAAAATTGTGAAGTTGAGAAAGCTTCATATGAGCTTTATCATTTTTTCTGGGATGATTTTTGCGATTGGTATATAGAAATAGCCAAAATTTCTTATTTAAATAATAAGGATGATGAATTATTAAATACAAAATTTAGAATGAAACAAGTGTTTTGTATGTATCTAAACCTTTTGTATCCTTTTGCACCTTTTATATCTTTAGAGCTACACGATGTCTTAAACAAAGGTGGTAAAGGTAATAAGTTTAAAACACTGCCAAAAAAACTTGAATTTAATTACTCAGAAGATTTCAATAAACAAATTAAGCAGATTAAAGAACTTACTATAGGAATAAGATCATTAAGGAAGAATCTAGAAATAAAACCAAATGAAAAAATAAAATCATACTATAGCTTATCTACCAGCAATGATGAATTATCTAATGAGTCCAAAAACCTAATCTCAGGTTTATGTAATTTAGAATCCTTAAACCTATTAGATGATAATTCTCAAAACCCTTTAATTTCCAATGTTACACCTTCTGGAACAGTAGCTTTTTTAAAAACGAATAATGTAGATTTTTCGGCACAAATAAAGAAGTTAAATAAAGATTTATTATCTCTTGAGAAGATATTAGAACTTTCAAATTCTAAATTAAAAAATAAGGGTTTTTTGGATTCAGCTCCAATTAATATTGTTAGTGAAGAAAAAAACAAGGTTAAAGAAACTATTTTATTAATTGAAGAGGTAAAAAACTTAATAGCCCAATTGAAATAAACATATAAAGTTATAAATCAGTAATTAATCCTCAGGCTCTACTGGATATTCTCCTGTAAAACAATGATCTGTAAACTGCGGGTTTGTGTCATTCCTTTTTTTATATCCCATAGCTTTATAAGTTCCTTCAAGAGAAAGAAAAAAAAGTGAAGTAGCACCAATGGTTTGGGTCATTTGTTTTAGATTATTTTTGGATGCTATTAATTCGGAATAGTTTGGTGTATCAATTCCGTAAAAATCTGGATGTGTAATAGGAGGACAGCCTATGCCTAAATGTACTTCTTTAGCTCCTGCTTCAAATATCATTTTTACTATTTTATTTGCTGTTGTACCTCTTACAATTGAATCGTCTATCAAAACTACTCTTTTGTTCTCTATGCAAGATTTATTAACACTATGTTTTAACTTTACCCCGAGTTGTCTTATATTTTGTGTTGGTTCAATGAATGTTCTGCCAACATAATGACTTCTAATTATTCCTAATTCTAAAGGTATTCCAGACTTTTGAGAGAAACCAATTCCAGCAGAAACACCGGAATCCAGAACAGGTACAACTACATCAGCTTTAATTTTATTTTCATTTGCTAATTGTTCACCCAGATTTTTTCTGTAAGTATATACAGTTTTACCCCCAACAATACTATCTGGCCTTGCAAAATAAATTCTTTCAAAAATACATGGTCTTTCTTTAAATTTTGGGAAAGGTTTAATACTTTCTATTCCTGACTTTGTAATTATTATAATTTCACCATTCTCTACATCCCTTACATATTTAGCTCCAATAATATCAAGTGCACATGTTTCAGAAGCTAGTACGGGTGAGCCATTTAAATCACCTAACACTAATGGCCTAATTCCGTAAGGGTCCCTAACACCGATAAGCTTTTTATTAGTAAGTATAACAAGAGAGTATGCACCTTTAATTTGATGCAACGCATCAATTAATTTATCTTTGATAAGTTTATTTCTTGATCTAGCTACAAGCTGCAAAATAGTTTCTGTATCTGATGTTGATTGAAAGATTGCTCCATCTTTGATTAGCTGATTTCTTATATTTTCTGCATTTACTAAATTTCCATTATGTGCACATGCGAACCCACCAGCAGCTAAGTCTGCAAACAAGGGTTGAATATTTTTTGAAACCGAAGCACCAGTAGTAGAATATCTTACATGTCCAACTGCATTTTTTCCTGGAAGCTTTGCAATTGTTTCTGCCTTATTAAAAGTTTTACCGACAAGCCCTTCTTCCCTAACTGCGTTAAAATTTGTCCCATCAAAAGTAACAATCCCCACACCTTCTTTTCCTCTATGTTGTAAAGCATGAAGTCCCAGAGTTGTAAGTAATGCTGCCTCATTAGCATTGAATATTCCGAATACTCCACATTCTTCTTTAAGCTTATCCATTTATGAAGGAAACCCTCCATTCCAGATTTTAAATAAAGCATCAATCTTAATTTTAAAGGTATCTTCCAAAATTAATGAATCTCCACCAACTTCACCAATTACTTTAACATTTATATTATTTTTTGTAGCATAACTTTTTATTTTTCCTGCTTGATTCTTATTAGTGCTCAATATATAGCAACCCTGAGATTCAGCAAATAAAGGAAGATTACTTTTTAAGCCTAAAAGTTTCGGATTAATCTTGGCACCAATATTATTATTAGGATTAAAACAGGATTCTGAAATTGCTATCATTAATCCCCCTTCAGAAATATCATGTATAGAGTTTATCTCATATTTTCTAATAATTTTATAAACAAAATTATTAATTTTTAAGTGACTACTAAAGTTAATCTCCGGTGGCTTCCTAAGGCTCTTTTTAGTATTAATATATTTTAACGCTTGCGAGCCCCCAAAATCATTTTTAATATTTCCTATTAATATTATTTGATCTCCTTCATTTTTAAACCATTGCGTCTTTAGGAATTTTTTGTCTTCAACTATGCCAACCATGCTAATAGTGGGTGTTGGCTTTATAGACTCATTAAATGTCTCATTATATAGACTTACATTTCCGCTAACGACTGGTACATTGAAAGTCTTTGAAGCTTTCGAAAGGCCATCAATCGATTTAGCAAATTGCCACATAATTTCTGGTTTTTCAGGGTTTCCAAAATTTAAACAATTAGTTATAGCTAAGGGTTTCCCTCCACTAGCTATTATATTTCTAGTCGATTCTGCTACGGCTATAGCTGCACCAGTATAAGGATCTAGTTGGCAATAGTTTGAATTACAATTTGTTGACATAGCAATGGCTTTTTTGGTTCCCTTAATTCTTATAATTGCTGAATCAGAACCAGGTCTTACCAAAGTATTCGTTCCTACCATATAATCAAATTGGTTATATATCCATTCACGAGAGCATATGTTCTCATCTGCCAAAAGTTTTTTGAGTAAAACTAGTGGATTAAATTCTATTCTTTTAATGTTAGCATCGGTTAGTTTATCTATCCCAGCCATTTTTTTAGGCTTTTTTACTTCTCTCTTATACATTGGGCAGTCATCTGTTAATAGGTCTACAGGTAAATCAACCACGATTTTTTTCTGACTTTTGATGATAAATCTTTTTTTACTTATTACTTCTCCAATTTGATTCGAATCTAGGCCCCATTTCTTAAAGATACTTTTAATTTTATTATTATTTTTATTGTTTAAAACTAAAAGCATCCTCTCTTGGGACTCTGAAAGTAGCATTTCATAAGGCGTAATGCTAGAATCTCGTTTTGGGATTTTATCTAAATCTAACAATATCCCATTATTAGACCTGGAAGCCATCTCAGAAGCAGATGAAGTTAAACCAGCAGCTCCCATATCTTGAATCCCTACTATTCCTTTTAACTTGAACATCTCTAAGCATGCCTCTAATAGCAATTTTTCTTTAAATGGATCTCCTATTTGAACCGTGGGTCTGTCAAGGTCTTCTTGTGATTCAAATATATCTGATGCCATAATAGCACCTTTAACTCCATCTTTTCCTGTCTTTGCACCTAAATAAAAAACAGGATTTCCAGGACCATCTGCCAGTCCCTTNAAAATCTTGTTTTTCTCAGCAATACCAAGNGCAAAAGCATTAACGAGTGGATTTCCATTATAACAGTCATCAAAATAAACTTCCCCACCGATTGTTGGTATCCCCATNCAGTTTCCGTATCCTGCAATACCACTAACAACTCCATTTACGATTCTTTTAGTATCTTTTTTCTTAGGGTTACCAAATCTCAAAGAATTCATCAAAGCTATTGGCCTTGCCCCCATAGTGAATACATCTCTTAGTATCCCGCCAACTCCTGTTGCTGCTCCCTGATAAGGTTCAATAAAAGAAGGATGATTGTGACTTTCAATTTTAAAGACTAAGCATTGATTATCTCCTATGTCTATTACTCCAGCATTTTCTCCTGGCCCTTGTATGACACACTTACCTTTCGTTGGCAATTTTTTAAGATAGAATTTTGAGCTTTTATATGAACAATGTTCAGACCACATTGCGGCTATTACGCCAATTTCATTTTTATTCGGCTCTCTTTTAAGTTTTACGAGTATTAGCTTATATTCATCTTTCGTAAGCCCATTTTCAATAGCAAAGGAAAGGTTGTCCATAGTCTCTTATAATACATAAGGAATTTTATTAATTCACTTTAGATTTTCAAATTCCTTCTGGTAAAGTAATGAAGATGAAAAAGAAAGTAATAGTAGCTATGAGTGGCGGAGTAGATAGCTCTACAACAGCTGCATTATTAAAAGAACAAGGCTACGNTGTTTCAGGTATTACTATGCAACTTTGGGATTATGCAGAAGAAGAATCAGGCTGTTGTTCTCTGAGTGATGTTCTGGATGCTAGAATGGCAGCTAATCAAATTGGCATTAAGCACACTGTTGTTGATTATAAAGAGGATTTTCAAAAATACGTAGTCAAAGACTTTATAGATAAGTATTATTGTGGTCAAACTCCTAATCCTTGTATTATGTGCAATGAGCATATGAAGTTTAATTTTTTATTAAATAAGTCACTGGAAATGGGTGCTGATTTCTTGGCTACTGGTCATTATGCCAAAATCTCTAAAGATAGTGAGGGTGTATTTTTTCTAGAAAAAGGGCAGGATAAATTTAAAGACCAGTCATACTTCCTCTTTACACTTAGTCAAAAGGAATTGTCTAGATTAATGTTCCCCCTAGGTGAGTATACAAAAAATCAGGTAAGAGAAATTTCTGAGGGGTTTAATCTATCAGTTGCTAACAAAAAAGATAGCCAAGATGTTTGCTTTATTGCTAAAGATTATAGAGGCTTTATTGAAAAAAATCTTCCTAACTTTAATTCNAAAGAGGGGAGTATTAAATCTTTAGATGGACAAATATTAGGAAAACATTCAGGAATTCATAACTTTACAATTGGACAAAGGAAGAAATTGGGAATTAATTCACCAATTGCTATGTATGTTGTCAGTATTAATTTTAAAAATAATGATGTTATAGTAGGGAACAAAGAGGATCTCTATTCCAAAGTTCTTTTTGCCAATAACCTTAATTGGTCCGTTAATCCTAAAGATTTAATTGAAAAGAAAGTTGATGCTAAAATTAGATATAGAAGTCCAGAATCCTCTGCGAGCATAAGGTTTATTGACGGCAGGCTCCATGTATTATTTGATCAGCCCCAGAGATCGATTACTCCAGGACAGGCAATAGTTTTTTATAACAAAGATAAAGTGCTAGGTGGGGGTTGGATAGATGAAGTCCTTAGGTAATATCAGTTTTCTTACCTATGGATGTAAAGTAAACCAATTTGATACAGATCGGATTGCATCTTCACTTTCATACAAATTTAACATAATAGATGACGCAGAATCTTCTGATTTTTGTATTGTTAATACATGCACGGTTACTAACAAAGCGGATAATCATATCTTGAGTGATATTAGGAAACTTAAAAAAAATAATCCAAAATGTAAGATTTTAGTTACTGGTTGTATGGCTCAGACTAATCCTGANTATCTTGAAAAAATATCAGAAGTAGATTACATAGTGGATAACGCTAATAAATATCTGATACCAAAAGTTTTGACAGAACCAGTAATCAAAAAAAAAATTATTTCTAATATCTTTGATATAAATAAATTCAATGATTTCACTATAGATAAAAGAGAAAAAAGATCTAGAGCTTTTTTGTCTATACAAGACGGTTGTGATTTTAGGTGTACATTTTGCATTATCCCTTTTGCAAGAGGCAAGTCCAGAAGCATGGAGACTTCTTCTGTTATAGATAAAATAAATGAATTTTCGAACTTAGGTTATAATGAAGTTGTCTTATCTGGTATACATTTGTCTAGCTACGGAAATGATATAGATTCTAATTTGTTAGAATTACTGAAATTAATTGAAACTTATTGTCAAATAACTAATATAAGATTGAGCTCTATTGATCCAGCAGATACCAGTAAAGAATTAATAGATTTTTTCTCAAATTCTAAAAAAATATGCCCTTCATTTCATATTTCCCTACAAAGTGGTTCAAGTGAGATTTTGAAGTCTATGAAAAGGAGATATAGATTGGAAAAATTTAATGATATTCTTGATTTAATAAAAAATAACAATGACTCTTCTTGTATTGGAACTGATGTTATTGCAGGGTTCCCTGGAGAAACTGAATATTTATTTAATAAATCTTATGAATACCTTGAATGCGCACAGCTTGACTACTTCCATGTTTTTCCTTATTCGGATAGGCGAGGCACTAAGGCATCATCAAGAAAAGATAAGGTAGATAATGATTTAAAGAAAGAGAGATCGAAAGCTCTTCGAGGTTTAAGCGAGAAGAAGAAGATGAAATTTTATAAAAGATTTATAGGAAAAAAACTTACAGGAATCTCAGAAAAAAATTCACATGCCAGAACCAGGAACTATATCGATGTAAACATTAAAAATAATCCAAATATAAAAAACGGGGAAGTAGTTGAGTTAGTTATAGATAAAGTAGAAGATGGAAGAGCTTTTGGAATTTATGTCTAATTACTCCTCATCTAATAGTCTAATTCCTAATTCATTTAATTGTTTTTCAGAGAATACTTTTGACGGTGCTTCGGTTAATAGGCATGAGGCTTTTTGAGTTTTAGGGAATGCAATTATATCTCTAATTGATTGCGAATTAGTCAGATACATCATTAACCTGTCTAATCCTAATGCAAGGCCCCCGTGAGGTGGCGTGCCTGATTCCAATGCATTTAAAAGATAGCCAAAATTACTTTCATACTCTTCTTTAGAAATCCCCAGAATTTTGAATATTTTCTCTTGTAAATCTCTTTTATGGATTCTTATACTACCACCCCCAATTTCTGTTCCATTAAGGACGATATCATAAGCTTGAGACAATTGACTACTTAAATTAGATTCATTTAAGGCTTCATTTTGAGGCATGGTAAAAGGGTGATGTGTTGATGTAAGACTATCATCAACCTTTAAGAATAGAGGGAAATCCGTAATCCAAACGAATTCATATGAGTCTTGTGAGATTAAACCTAAATCTTCACCTAGCTTATTTCTTACAGCTGACATATAATTATTAACGGTTTCCAGTTCACCTGCACCAAAGAATACTATGTCGTTCAAACTTAGCTCCAATCTTTCTTTCAAGGAATTAATTTCTTGTTCTGAAAAAAATTTTAAAATTGGTGATTGCAATTCAGTTTCCAGAACTTTAATCCAAGCTAGGCCTTTTGCTCCATGTTCTTGTGCAAATGAAGTTAAATCATCTATATTCTTTCTAGTCATATTTGAGCCATTAACTTTAATACATTTAATTGAACCATCAGCACTTACAACGTCTTGAAAAACCTTGAATTTAGTATCTTTGAATATTTCAGTAATAGTTTTAAGCTCTAAATTAAATCTNAGATCAGGTCTATCGTTCCCGTACTTCTCCATGCTTTCCTTATAAGTAATACTTTTAAATTTTGATTTTAAATCTATACCTTTTATTTCCCTAAATATTTGCTTGAGAAGCTCTTCAACTATATCAATGACATCTTCCTGATTCACAAATGACATTTCTAAATCAATTTGGGTAAATTCTGGTTGCCTATCAGCTCTAAGATCTTCATCTCTAAAGCATCTAACAATTTGATAGTATCGGTCAAAACCAGAAGTCATTAAGATTTGTTTCAGTATCTGAGGTGATTGCGGAAGTGCGAAGAAAGAGCTTTGATGTACCCTGCTTGGAACTAAGTAATCTCTGGCTCCTTCTGGACTAGATTTAGTTAAATATGGGGTTTCAATCTCAATAAAACCTTTTTCATTGAAAAAGTTTCTTGCAAGAGACATTGTCTTACTTTTTAAAACAAAATTATTGTTAATATTGGGTCTTCTCAAGTCTAGATATCTATACTTGAGCCTAACATTTTCATCTGCATTTATTTCTTCTTCAATTTGAAAAGGTAAAGGTACTGATGAGTTTAGAATTTCTACATCATTGATTAGAACCTCAACTTTTCCAGTTTCGATGTTTTTATTTATNGTATTTTCACTTCTTAATCGAACAGTTCCAGATATTTTTATTACATATTCATTTCTTATTTTTTCTATTATCTCATGAACGTTTTTGGAGTTATTTGGATCTGAAACAATTTGAATAATCCCAGATTTATCACGAAGGTCAATAAATATAACACCACCATGATCTCTTATAGAGGAACACCAACCAGAAATAGTTATAGTTTCTCCTTCAAAAGTCTCATTAAATTTCGCACAGTAGTCTTTTCTATAACTTGTTTTCATTATTGAAAATTAATCTTAACTCCATTTGTTAAACATCACAAGGAGAGTATAATCAAATCAGGAAAATGAAAGAATTTAAATGTGGAACTATATCAATTATTGGTAAGCCAAACACAGGAAAATCAACTTTAATTAATGCTCTGACGGGAGTAAAAATTTCAGCTGTATCTGATAAACCAAATACCACAAGAAACAAAATTTTGGGGGTGTATAATTCTGAAAATTCTCAAATAATATTTCTAGATACTCCGGGACTGCAAAAATCTAGCAAGTTTTTAAATAGGATCATGGTTCAATCNTCTTATCAGGCTATTGGTGAGTCAGATATAGTTCTTGTATTGATTGATGGATCCAAAAAGTCAACTATAAATACTGAGGATATAGCATCAAAGATAGTTAATAAAAAACCAATTATTGCAATAAATAAGATTGATTTGATAAAAAAAAGTAAAATTCTTAATATTGTTAATATACTAAAAGATAACTTCCCTAACGTAGAATCTTTTATTCCAATTAGTGCCTTGGAAGAAGAAGGTCTTGGAATTTTGATTGAAGAAATAGAAAAAGTTCTTCCTGTTTCAGACAGATTATTANCTGAAGATATGACAACTGATCAGACAGAAAAATTCTATATTTCTGAAATTATAAGAGAAAAAATATTCAATACTTTTTATCAAGAAGTACCATATAGAACAGCCGTGGTTATTGAAGATGTATTTGATAAAAAAAAATTATCCTCTATTCAAGCTTATATTATAGTGGAGAACTCTCATCATAAACAAATCATCATAGGTAAGGGTGGATCTATGATAAAAAAAATAGGTATTGAAAGCAGAAAAGATATAGAAAAATTTTTATCTTGTAAAGTATTTTTAGACCTAAGGGTCAAGATAGATAGCACNTGGCTTAAGACAAAAGAGAAAGCTTTTAATTACTCAAATATTTAGTTTAATTAGTTTCCCTGAAACTTGGGCTTTCTTTTGGATTTAAAAGCGTCCTGAGCTTCAATGTAGTCCATACTGTTAGCAGCTTTTAAAATTGATTCTTTAATTTTTGAATAATCATTTTCTGATATTTGTTGGCTATCTTCAAAGGTGTTGATAGATTTTTTTATCGATGCCAAGGAAAGAGGAGCNTTCTCTGAAATTTTTTCAGCAAGTTTTAGTGATTCTTTTAGAACGTCTTTGTGGTCAACTATAAAGTCAAATATCTTCATTTCTTCAGCATCTTTAGCATTAAATTTATCGCCAGTAAAAAATATTTTTTTAGTATTGGATATTCCAACTTTATTAATAAAGTTTCTTAATCCGTCATAGTTATAAAAAATTCCTAGTTTTACAGGGGGCATNCAGAAAATGCTTTCTTTTGAAAAGAATTTAAAATCACAATTGAGCATTACCTCTAAGGTCCCACCAAAAATACTCCCATTTATTGCAGCAATTACTATTTTCGAACTTTCTCTAATTATTTTTGAAACCTCCATTAAGGGGTGATTCTTCGTTTCTTTATCTATTAGGTGTATCTTTAAGAGGGATTCTTTTGAATCTATGCTATCCGAGGAAATATCGTACCCTGAAGAAAATATCTTTTCACCAACAGATGTAATTATTATAGTTCTTATATTAGATAGATGTTCACTGTCTTTTATAATAGTAGAGATATGATTTAGTATTTCTTCATTAAAAGCATTCTTTTTTTCAGGTCTATTGAAGGTTACAACTCTTGTGTGGTTAAAATCTTCAAATTTAACAAATTTACTCATATCCGTTATAGTAATCTATTATATTTTTAAAGCGAGTTTGATATGCCATTATATGAATTTGAATGTAAAGATTGTATGAAAAAGTACAATAAAGATATCACCGATCTTTCTAAGTCTCTAGATAAAAAAACTGGTGAGAAAGTTATGAAGAGGAATAAAAACTTTCTTTATATAGAAGTACAAAAAATAAAGACTGAAAAAACTGTTTTTTCTCTTGGTAAAGAGGGTAATAAGGGAATTAAAAGATATAGATATCGAATGGGAAAGGATAAGTACTTATTTCTTGAACTTAGAGATTTTAGGTTTACCGAGCTTTTTTTCCAAGATGAAGAAGTGCCTGAATCCGTAGAGTGCCCCTGTGATAAGAAATGTAAAGATGTTGTAAGAATTTTTTCACCATTTAAAGCAATTTTTGAAAAAAGAGGTGGACTAAAAGATAGAGCTCCTAAGCCTGGAGACCCTGTCCAATGGCATAAAGATTATAAGGTTATGAAAGATGAAGAGCAGGCCTCCAACTGGGTTGGACAAGACCATCTAGACCAATACTTTGGTAATTCCCAACATGATGGCTCTTACGGTTCAGAATAGGTTTTATCATGCCATTATACGAATTTGAATGTAAATCTTGTAAGAACAACTTAATGAAGGCTTTAGGATTAATTGAGAAGAAGCACGATAAAAAATCTCTATTAAATATTATAAAAAAATATAAGAANTTAAATGGAATCCAAATTGTTGATTTAAAATCCGAAAAATTAATTCAGTCAGAAGGCGTAAGAGAAGAAGCAGATGTTGAAATTGACTTATATATAGAAGAAGGAAAAAAAATGGTTCTCTTCTATGCTACAAACTTCAGATTTTCAGAATTAATATTTGATGAGGAAGATGAAAAGAAAATTTCAACAAATTGTTGTAAAAAAGGAGAAATTGAAAGAGTGATATCATCCTTTTCATATACTTCAGATCTTTCAACTGATGCACCTAAACCTCCTGGTCTTGCAGATTTACCTGAACAGATTAGAGGTAGAGTTAATTTTAGTGAGATGATTGAAGCAAAAGATCAACCGGCAAACATTAAAGCAGATAATAGATACAAGCATCAATATATGGATAAATCAAAAACCAAGCTGCTATAGGCTTTNANTATCTAGGGTTGTCTTCAATATATTTAATAAATTTTATTAAGATTTCTTTTTTATTGTCCGGTATATCCTTATAAGATTGTTTAAATTTAAGCTTAATCATCAAAAGTATATGTGCNTATGGATTTCTTCCTTTGGGATGATTGCCGCTATTCGGCAATTTATTTTTTAATCTATCACCTGTTTGTTGAATGATAGACCAAAGCTCTTTTCTGTTCTCTTCATTCATCTAAAGTGTAATCTTTTTTCTTTTTTCCAATTCTACGATCTAATTCATTACATATATCCCCTAAAGTGATATTATGAAAGGAAAGTCCAACCATCATATGAAATAATAAGTCAGCATATTCATATATAATCTTTTCTCTTTCACCATTACTTGAAGCTTCAATTGATTCTGCTGCTTCTTCGGCAATTTTAGAGTGAATTTTCTCTAAACCATCATTAAACAATGATGATACATATGAATCTTCATCATTTTCATTATTCTTTCTTTTCTCAATAGTTGAGTAAATTTGATTTAGAATGTTCAATTTATTTGATATTTTATTTTCATCCATTACAGTATTCAATATACATTAAACTGATAGGAAGGAAATTAAAAAATGGCTAGAGTTACAATAGAAGATTGTTTAGAAAAAGTCCAAAATCGTTTCGAGCTTTCTGTTGCTGCTATGAAAAGAGCTAAAAATATTTACAATGGTGAAAAATCTTTGTCTGACGAAAAGAACAAACCAGTCGTTTTAGCTTTAAGAGAAATTGCTGAGGATAAAGTTGTAGCAGTTAAAAAGCCTTCTAAATAGTTACTTTTTTATTAAATTTCCTTAGTAAAAATTAGATGTCATCTCAAACTTTTATTAGCGATTTACAAAATCATTTTACTGATAAATATAAATTATCAATTATTAAAAAATCTAATTCTAATATAGATTCTTCGGTCTCCATAATAATTAGAGAAATTAATACTAACTTTGAAATTTTATTTATCAAAAGGACGACAAAAGATTCAGATAAGTTTTCCGGGCACATGGCTTTTCCTGGAGGTGTTAAGGAGCCATATGATTCTGATAGTTTATCTACTGCACANAGGGAAACAAAAGAAGAAATTGGCCTTGATTCAAAATTAAATTGTGATTTGCTTGGAAGATTCAGTGATTATAAGCCTGTAAACCCTGAAGCTAATAAATTTATTGTTACACCATTCATTTTTTATTTAAAAAATCCGAATGTGAAATTAGTTAAATGCAAAGACGAAGTCGACGCATTAGTTTGGATACCGATTAACTTTTTAATCGAAGCTTTAACAAAAAGTACTCGTATTGGAACTAAGTATGATAAGCCCTATAAAGATAATGTATTTGAATATAAAGGTTATAAAATATGGGGGATGACAGGAAAGATGCTTTATGCATTTCTGACTGAGATTAAGGATTATCATACTTAGAATTTATATTTTACTTTAGTTTTTTAAGTGATAGAATAAAAAAATGGGTAGTGTAAATAAAGTAATTCTTCTTGGTAGACTCGGAGCTGATCCGGAAGTAAGGTATACTCAAGATCAAACCCCAGTAGCCTCTTTTAATATTGCAACCTCTATTAACTATAAAAATAAATCTGGAGAAAAAGTTGATAAAACCTCTTGGCATCGCTGTGTAGCATGGAGAAAAACTGGTGAAGTCATAGGTCAATATTTTAAAAAGGGTAATCAAATATATATAGAGGGCTCTTTAGAGAGTAGGTCTTATGAGGATAAAAGTGGTGAGAAAAAGTTTATAACAGAGGTAGTAGTAAACAATTTTCAATTTGTAGATTCTAAAGGTGGAGGCTCAGCACAGACTGATGATGACAACTTCCTTGATGATTTTGATATTGAAAGCTCATCCAGTGATGACGTTCCTTTTTAAATGACTAGTAAAATTAATATTGTTTTGCTTTGTGCTGGTAAAAGTTCAAGGTTAAAATTTAATCTTCCGAAAGTAATATTACCTATAAATGGAAAAACCTTATTGCAACGAAGTTTGTATAGTTTGGGTAAGTTAAGCCCTAGCAAGACAATAATAGTTGCTGGATTTAAAAAAGAGCTTGTTATTAATCTTAGTAAAACTTTAAATTACAAAAATCTTAAATTTGTAGTTCAAAAAGAACAGCTGGGAACAGGTGATGCGGTAAAAAAGGCAGCCAGTAGTTTAGATGATAAATCAATAGCTTTAATAATGAACGGTGATACTCCTTTTGTTGATGAAGAGACCATAAATCAGGCCTTATCACAATATAGAAAAACAAAATCGGTTTTTACTATAGCAACTACAAAACCTTCTTCACCCTTTGGTTATGGCCGTATATTGAGAGATAACGATGGTCAGATTTTAGATATAGTTGAAGAAAAAGATTGTAACAACGAACAAAAATTAATAAAAGAAGTCAATGCTGGACTTTATTTAATTGCAACAGATTATCTTAAGAAGTTTGTAAAGAAAATTAAAAAAAATAAAAATTCGGAATACTACTTAACTGATTTAGTTAATATTTTTGTAACAAATGGATTAAGAGTTGATTCTGTTCCTATAAAAGATGAAAGAAAATTTATAAATATAAACACTTTTGATGATTATCGTGAAGCCCATAACCTTGATAAAATGTTTATATATGAAGAATGCGTTAAGCAGAATATTTTTTTATCTGACCCAGAATCTTTTCAAAAAGACTTGGATGTTAAGATTTCTAAAAATGTTTTTATAGGACCCAATGTAATTTTGAAAGGAAATACGGAGTTAAAAGAGGGTGTAAGAATAGAAGGTAGTGCTTTTATTGCAAATTCCCTTATAGGGAAAGGTACGCTGGTAAAACCGTTTACGACTATTGAGGATTCAAGTATAGGTTCTGATGTTCAGATTGGACCCTTCTCAAATTTACGACCAGGAAATACAATAGATAATAATGCAAAAATTGGTAATTTTGTTGAAATTAAAAAATCAAAAATTGGCAACAAATCGAAAGTCCCCCATTTATCTTATATCGGAGATACAGAGATGGGCTCAATGGTTAATATTGGTGCTGGAACTATTACTTGTAATTATGACGGATTCACTAAACACAAAACTAATATTGATGATAATGTATTTATTGGAAGCGATACTATGCTTATAGCACCCATAAAAGTAGGCAAGGGTTCCACTACTGCAGCTGGATCAATATTAAATTCTAATATACCAAGCCAAACTTTGGCAGTTACTAGAGTAAAAGAAAAACATATCCCCAATTGGAANAGAAAACCAAAAAAATAATCATGTGTGGAATATATAGTATTTGCTCTAAAGATAAGATAAGTTTTCACTCCTTTTTTCAGGCATTAAAGGAACTTGAATATAGAGGGTATGATTCGGCTGGATTATCTTATTTGAATATAAATAAACTGGTAACACTTAAAACAACAAAAAATATAAGTTCCTTAGAGAAGAAAATTANTAAACAAAATAAGTCAGGTTTAATTATTGGTCACACTAGGTGGGCGACACATGGTAAGCCAACAATTAAAAATTGTCATCCCCATGTATCTAAAAATATTCTTATTGTACACAACGGGATAGTTGAAAATTTTCAAGAGTTAAAAAAGAGTAAATATTTAAGAAATAAAAAGTTTTTTACTGATACAGATTCCGAAGTTATTTCAAATTTAATTGACCACTTTTATTTGAATGAAAAAAATCTTTCTAAAGCTGTTTATAAAGTGGGGAAAATAATTAAAGGTTCAAATGCTTTTCTTTGCATAGATAAAAATGATACAAGTACATTGGTTGCATATAAGAATAAAACACCTTTGTTCTTTGGGCTTAAGANAAATAATCAATTAATATTTTCATCTGATACTAATGCTATGAAAGTTGATTTAAATAAATATTATTTTTTAAAAAACAATGAGATAATTGTGGTCAAAAATAATAATTTTAAATGCTATGATTCNTCATATAATTTAACTAAAATTAACTTAATAAAATACAAAAAAAACTCTTTAAATGAAGATAAAATAAAACTAAAAAAAGATTCTATTACTTATAGTGAAATAGCTTCACAAAAAGAATTATTACCAGAAATTTATAATAGATATAAAAGTTTTTCTAAGAAGTTAGATTCAATTAAAAAACCCAAAGAAATTGTTATAATTGGTTGTGGTTCATCTTATAATGCTGCAATGCTNGGCAAATATAATTTTGAGCTAATTAGTCAAATTCCAACAAACATATATAGACCATCAGAATTTACTTTTTTNAAAAAGAATTTAAAAAATATCTTATATATATTTCTTTCTCAATCTGGTGAAACAGCAGATACTTGTGATTTACTAGAGTCGAATAAGACATTCTTTAAAAATTCACTTTCACTTGTTAATAATATAGATTCTAGGCTAGTCAAGGGCAGTAAGCACAGCATTGATTTATCGATGGGTATCGAAAAAGGAGTTGCAGCTACTAAGACTTTTACAGGTCAAATTGCTATGCTTTATTTGATGGCAACATACTTTAAGTTTAATAAAAACTATAAGTTAAAAAAACTAGATACCCATCATTTTAATAATTTTTTTAATGTAGAGAAAAAGGTTAAATCAATAGCGAAAAAATTTCATAAGTCTAAAAATTTTTTTATTCTAGGAAGAAACTATACCTATCCTATAGCACTAGAGGCTGCACTAAAAATTAAAGAGATTTCTTACATTCATTCTGAGGGTTCATTATCTTCNGAAATGAAGCATGGACCAATTGCTCTTTTAGACGACAAGTTCCCGATTTTATATTTATTATCTTGTAATAAAAATACCGTTCTTAAAGAAATTACAAATCTTTATGAAGCTCATACAAGGTCAAAAAGAATTATTCTCTTTGCTACTTCCAATTCAATTAAAATGATAGATCGTAAATTTCTATCCGAAATTAATTTCATAGAAATTCCAAATGAAACAGANGAAATTTTACCTATTTATTATACTCTTTTAGTTCAATTATTATCTTTTCATTTAGCGAAATTTAATAATCTATCTATAGATCAACCAAGAAATTTAGCTAAAGTAGTTACAGTAGCGTAAAAGTTAATTATAATTCACTTAATGAGAGTTCTAGTTATTGGTTCTGGTGGGAGAGAGCATTCAATTTGTTGGTCTATCAAGAAAAGTTCTAAAGTATCACAAATATTTTGCGCTCCTGGAAATGCTGGGATTGCTTCAATTGTCAAAACTGTAAATATTAAGGCAGATAATATAGATGCTCTGTTAAATTTTGCGTTAGAAGAAAAAATTGATTTAACAATTGTTGGACCNGAGCAGCCTTTAGCAATTGGAATTGTAGATTTATTTAGAGAAAATGGACTATTAATTTTTGGACCAAATAAATTTTCATCTCAACTCGAATCTAGTAAAGAATTTTCTAAAATATTTATGAAAAGAAATAATATNCCTACAGCAAGATTTAAAAGTTTTTCAGATTTCAATAAAGCATTAAAATATGTAAGAGAATCTGATTTCCCNCTAGTAGTTAAAGCTGACGGGTTAGCAGCAGGAAAAGGTGTAAGAGTCTGCACTAANTTTAGTGAAGCAGAAGAATTTTTGAAATTTGTCATGCTAGATAAAATATTTTCTGTTTCAGGTGAAAAAGTAGTTATTGAAGAATTTCTAGAAGGTGAAGAGGCATCATTCTTTGTTTTTACTGATGGTAAGTCAATATTACCCCTAGATTCGTCTCAAGATCATAAAAGACTCTTAGACGATGATATGGGCCCTAATACGGGNGGAATGGGAGCATATTCTCCTGCGCCTATAGTTGATGAAGAAACCAGAAAAAATATAATGAAAGATATTGTTGAACCTGTATTTGCTGGTTTTAAAAAAGAGAAGATTAACTATACCGGTGTCTTATATATTGGTTTAATGATAAAAAATAAAAAATCTAGAGTAGTTGAATTTAATTGTCGTTTTGGTGACCCAGAAACACAACCATTACTATATAGACTAGATTCAGATGCTTTTGATTTATTCTTTATGACAGCGGAAGTAAAGCTTGATGAATATGAGTTGAAATGGAAAGATAAGTCATCTATAACTGTAGTTATGGCAGCCAAGGGTTATCCTGGTAAATACGAAACAGGGTTACCAGTAAAAGGTATACAGGGATTTCAAAAGGAGGATGTTGAAATTTTTCATGCAGGTACAGCAAATATTCAAGGTGAAACAGTTATAAACGGTGGTAGGGTCCTAGGTGTAACAGCAGAAGCTCCTACTCTTAAGGAAGCAATTTCTCTCGTTTATACAGCTATATCAGAACTTGATTCTACTAATCTTGTTTACAGAAAAGATATAGGAAAAAAAGGTTTATCAAAAATTTCTTAAGTTTCTTGACATACTATAGAAGTGTGGCATATTTCAAGGATTAAATATGAGGAAATTATGCCAACTATAACGCAACTAGCTAAAAACGCTAGATTTACTGAAAAGAAAAAAAGTAAGTCTAGAGCATTGCAAAACAACCCTCAAAAAAGAGGTGTATGTACNCGTGTTTATACTACAACTCCAAAAAAACCGAATTCTGCTCTTAGGAAGGTCGCTAGGATAAGATTGACTAATGGAATTGAGGTTACCGGTTATATTCCTGGTGAAGGACATAAGCTCCAAGAGCATTCTGTAGTCCTTATTCGTGGTGGAAGAGTCAAAGATTTACCNGGCGTAAGATATCATATTGTTAGAGGTTCTTTAGATACAGGTGGAGTTGAAGGTAGAAAGCAATCTAGATCAAAATATGGTACTAAAAAACCTAAAGCTAATTAAGGATAATTTTTCATATGGCAAGAAAAGGACCCATCAAAAATAACATACCAGCAGGAGATACAAAATATAATAAGGTATCTATTTCAAAATTTATTAACTCTTTAATGGTTGATGGAAAGAAGAGTATTGCTGAAGCAATTTTTTATGATTCATTAGATATAATAAAAGAAAAGACAAAATCTGATCCATTAGAGGTCTTTGAAGAGGCTTTTAAAAATATACAACCAACAGTAGAAGTAAGGTCTAGAAGAGTTGGTGGTGCCACATATCAGGTACCTGTTGAAGTTACTTCATCAAGAAAGAATTCTTTGGCGATTAGATGGATATTGACAGCTGCAAGAAAAAGAGAAGGTAAAAGCATGGCTCTTAAGCTTGCTTCTGAAATTCTTGATGCCAAAGATAATAAAGGTGGAGCAGCTAAAAAAAGAGAAGATACTTTAAAAATGGCAGAAGCAAATAGAGCTTTTTCCCATTATCGTTGGTAGGTTTTATTTGAAATGAGTAAAGATTTAAATTTAGTCAGAAACATTGGTATTGTTGCACATATTGATGCAGGAAAAACTACAACTACAGAAAGAATTCTTTTTTATACTGGTAAAAGCTATAAGATTGGCGAGGTTCATGATGGTGCAGCTACTATGGATTGGATGGAGCAAGAAAGAGAAAGAGGTATTACGATTACTTCAGCAACTACAGCTTGTAGTTGGGATGGAATTGATATTAATATAATTGATACTCCTGGACACGTTGACTTTACAATTGAAGTTGAAAGATCCTTAAAGGTATTAGATGGTGCATGTGTTGTCTTTGATAGTGTTGGGGGAGTAGAGCCTCAATCTGAGACTGTTTGGCGCCAAGCCGATAGATATAATGTTCCACGAATGTGTTTTGTTAATAAAATGGATCGTACAGGAGCAAATTTTCAAAGAACTGTTGATCAAATCAAAGGTCGATTAGGGTCAAATCCAGTTAGACTTCACATTCCATATTTTAAAGATGACCTTTTTGAAGGGATTATAGATTTAATTGAAATGAAATTAGCTATTTGGGATGGTGAATCACTTGGAGCTAAATTTAATCTCATAGATATACCTGAAGAGATTTTGGAGGAAGCAAAATCAACAAGAGATAATATGTTAGAACTCCTTTCAGATAATGACGAATCAATAATGGAAGATTATCTGGATGGTAAAGATATAGATAGAGATAGATTGATTGCTGCTATAAGAAAGCAAACTATTAATTTAGAAATTGTACCAGTTTTATGTGGGTCTGCTTTTAAGAATAAAGGTGTTCAGCTTCTATTGGATGCTGTTAAAAGATATCTACCTTCACCTTTAGATATTCCAGCGATAAAAGGCACTGATCCTGATGATGAAACTAAGGAAATGGAAAGAAAAGCTAGTGATAAAGAGCCTTTATCAGCGCTGGCGTTTAAAATCATGACAGATCCTTTTGTAGGCACTATAACCTACATTAGAGTTTATTCTGGAGTCTTAAACTCTGGTTCACCAGTTTTTAATCCTACAAAAAATGCGACAGAAAGAGTTGGGAGACTTCTCAAAATGCATGCTGACAAAAGAGAAGATATAACTTCAGTATCGGCAGGAGATATAGCTGCTGCAGTAGGACTCAAAAATACATATACTGGTGAGACTTTATGTGATAAAAGTAACCCTGTTGTTCTCGAAAGTTTAAACTTTCCTGACCCTGTTATCTCAGTAGCCATTGAACCAAACACTAAAGCTGATCAGGAAAAATTAGGGATGGCATTAAGTAAGCTGGCCATTGAAGATCCTTCNTTTAAGGTAAAAGTAGATCATGAAACTAATCAAACTATTATTGCAGGAATGGGTGAACTACATTTAGAAATAATTGTTGACAGACTTAAGAGAGAATTCAGTGTGGAGGCTAATGTTGGAGCACCTCAAGTTGCTTATCGTGAAACAATAAGAAAAGAAAGTGAAGCTGAGCAAAAATATATAAAGCAAACAGGTGGTAAAGGTCAGTACGGACATGTNAAAATTAGAATAGAGCCACTTGAAACAGGCGGAGGATTTGAGTTCGTCAATGAAATTAANGGTGGAACAATTCCAAAAGAGTTTATACCTGCAGTTGAAAAAGGA
Organism: Deltaproteobacteria bacterium TMED58; assembly: GCA_002167555.2. GTDB lineage: Bacteria > Desulfobacterota_D > UBA1144 > UBA1144 > UBA1144 > TMED58. Next base: position 59,235 of record NHDL02000003.1, on the reverse strand, counting down.
GTAAAAGAGGCAATGGTTGGGGGAGTTGTTGCTGGATATGAAGTCGTAGATGTAAAAGTTACTCTTTACGATGGCTCATTCCATGATGTTGATTCATCAGAAATGGCATTTAAGATTGCCGGTTCTTTAGCGTTTAAAGATGCAGTTAGAAAAGCTGGTGCAGTTGTTCTTGAGCCTGTAATGAAAGTGGAAGTGGTTGTCCCAGAAGANTTTATGGGAACAGTTATAGGAGATTTAAACTCTCGAAGAGGAAGAATTCAAGGTACGGAGTCAAGGGGTGAACTTCAAGGTGTTCAAACCGAGGTTCCATTGTCCGAGATGTTTGGATATGCTACAGATGTGCGCTCCTTGACAGAAGGCCGTGCAACATTTACAATGGAGTTTTCAACTTATAGTGATGTGCCACAGCATATTTACGAAAAGATGAAATTAGAAGAAGCATAATGTCATTATTTAGGAGGGACATAAAGAATGTCTAAAGAAAAATTTGAAAGGAATAAGCCACACTGTAATATTGGAACAATTGGTCATGTTGATCATGGTAAGACAACTCTGACCGCAGCTATTAGTATGACCTTAGCTAAGGCTGGAGGTGGCGATGCTATGTCATATGCGGACATAGATAATGCACCTGAGGAAAAAGAAAGAGGTATTACAATAAATACTGCTCACGTTGAATATGAAACAGATACTAGACATTATGCACATGTTGACTGTCCAGGTCACGCAGACTATGTAAAGAACATGATTACAGGAGCTGCACAAATGGATGGTGGGATACTTGTTGTTAGCGCTACAGATGGACCTATGCCACAAACAAGAGAACATATTTTGTTAGCTAGACAAGTTGGAGTCCCAAAACTTGTAATTTTCTTAAATAAAGTAGATCAGTTAGGCGGCGATACTGAGCTTGTTGAGTTGGTAGAACTAGAAGTTAGAGAGTTACTAACTGAATATGGTTTTGATGGAGATAATACTCCAATAGTATCTGGCTCTGCTTTAGCTGCAGTTGAAGGAACTGATGCCAAAACTGGCGAAGAAGCCATTAAAGAATTAATGTCAAAAGTAGATGAGTGGATACCGCAACCTGAGAGAGCACTTGATAAACCTTTCTCTTTAGCGATTGAAGATGTTTTTTCAATTTCAGGAAGGGGAACTGTTGTTACCGGTAGAGTTGAAGCTGGTAAAATTAATTCTGGGGATAAAATTCAAATAGTTGGTATTAAAGACACAACTGAAACTACCGCTACAAGTCTAGAAATGTTTAGAAAAATCTTAGATTATGCAGAAGCAGGCGACAATGTAGGTGTTTTACTTAGAGGAGTTGAAAAGGATGATGTTGAAAGAGGGCAAGTATTATGTGCTCCAGGATCTATAACACCACATAAAAAATTTGAAGCAGAAGTATACGTTCTAAAAAAAGAAGAAGGAGGACGTCATACNCCTTTCTTTAAAGGGTATAGACCTCAGTTTTATTTTAGAACTACAGATGTAACAGGATCTATTGAATTAGGGGAAGGCGTGGAAATGGTTATGCCTGGAGATAACACAAAAATGAACGTTGAATTAATAGTTCCAGTAGCTATGGTTGAAGGTCTTAAGTTTTCTATNAGAGAAGGCGGAAGAACAGTAGGTGCAGGAGTTATTACAAAAATCACTGAATAAAAATTTATAATAAAAGAGATAAATTATGGAAACCGCACCAAAAGTTAGAATTAAACTTAAATCCTTCGATCACAGATTGTTGGATAAGTCTACTTTTGAGATTGTTGATACGGTCAAGAGAACCGGTGCTAAGGTTGCAGGTCCGATACCACTTCCGACCAATATTTCAAGAACTTGTGTTTTGAGAGCTCCACATGTTTACAAGAATTCTCGTGAACATTTTGAGATGAGAACACATAAGCGCCTTGTTGATATTCTTGAACCTACACAGCAGACAATCGATTCTTTGATGAAGCTAGATTTAGCTTCTGGTGTAGAGGTAGAAATCAAATTACAAGGTGTTTAAATGTCTGTAGAAGATAAATCAAAAGAAAAAAAACAGAGTAAAGTTTCAGAAACTGCGCCTGAAGAAAAGGCTGTTGAAACTGCGCCTGAAGAAAAGGCTGTTGAAACTGCGCCTGAAGAAAAGGCTGTTGAAGATACTTCATCTGAAGAACCTACCCCTAAAATAAAACTCAGTGGATTAATCGGTACTAAAATTGGAATGACACAAACAATAACTGATGATGGAAAAGTGATACCGACCACAGTAATAAAATTAGGTCCTTGTTTGGCATTAGAAAAAAAAGTTAAGAACAATAAAATTTCATTAAAGATAGGATACGAAGATGCAAAGCCTCGTTTATTAACTAAATCAAAATTNGGTTATTTGTCAAAACTAAAAGTTAAACCCATTAAATATGTTAAAGAATTTGATTTACTGAATCCTGAAATTGAAATTAATCCTGGAGCTGAAATTAAGGCCGATATATTCCAAGAAGGCGATATTGCAGATGTAACATCAAAATCAAAAGGAAGAGGATTTGCTGGAGTAATTAAAAGACACAATTTTGCGGGATTAAGGCATACTCATGGAACGCCTCAAAACCAAAGATCAGGGGGTTCTATAGGGGCTTGTGCATATCCTGGTAGAGTGTGGAAAGGGCAAAAAATGGCGGGTAGATATGGCGGTAAAAATTCTACTATTCAGGGTTTAAAAGTTTTAGGGATTGACCTTGAAGATAATTTGATTTTAATTAAAGGTTCTGTTCCAGGTTCTAATGGCTCAGTTGTTTATGTGAATCATACGAGGAAAGGATAATGAATATTAATGTTGTTGATATTAAAAATAAAGAGATAGAAAAGTTTGATATTAACTTTGACGAGAACACTGTAATCAATAGAAAAGCTATAAGCCAGGTTGTAAAATGGCAGCTTTCTAAAAGACGATCAGGAACAGCCTCTACTAAAAATAGAGCATTGGTTAATGCTAGTAATAAGAAGCCTTTTAAACAAAAGGGAACAGGTAATGCTAGAGCAGGCTCAAGGACTTCTCCCATATGGAGAGGCGGTGGAGTTATTTTTGGCCCTCAACCTAAAGACTGGTCTATAAATGTACCAAAGAAGATTAAAAAATTAGCACTATTACATAGTCTATTATATAAAATCCAACAAAATACAATAANTGTAATAGATAAAATAGATGTTAAAACTCATAAAACAAAGGATTTANTAGCGCTTCTAAAGCCTTTTAAATTATCAAATAAGCTTCTAATAGTTTCTGATACTGAAAGCGAAAATGTAAATCTTGCATCTAGAAATATAGAAAAATTAAAATTAATTAAATCCGAAGGCGTTAATGTATATGATTTATTAAATTATAAATCCATACTTATAGATAAGCCTTCCCTGACTAATTTATTAGAGAGAGTGAAATAATGAAAAAATATGTTTCAGATATAATCCTAAAGCCTCTAATTACAGAAAAGACTCAGGTAATGAACCAAGATGAATGTTACGTATTCGAGGTTAATCCTAAATCCACAAAGAATGAAATTAAAGACGCAATTCAAAAGTTCTTTGATGTAAAAGTTAAAGATATTAGGACATCAATTAAACCAGGAAAAAAAGTTTTAAGAGGTGGAAGACCGGTTGGTAAGCGTTCAAAACAAAAAAAAGCCTTTATAACTTTAAAAGAAGGGAAAATTGAGATAGTACAAGGAGTGTAGTATGGGAATAAGAAAATATAAACCTACTAGTGCTGGTAGAAGATTCATGACATCAGCTGATTATGATGAGATAACCCAGAAATCTCCTCATAAGCCTTTGTTGGTTAAATCCCATAATAAAAAAGGACGTAATAATCTAGGAAGGATAACTTCCAAGAGCAGGGGTGGTGGGCACAAACAATTATATAGAGTAATTGATTTTAAAAGAAATAAATTTGATGTACCAGGAATAATAAAAAGCATTGAATACGATCCTTATAGAACTTCTAGAATTGCTTTAGTCAGTTATATGGATGGTGAGAAAAGATATATTCTTGCTCCTNTAGGTATAAAAGTCGGAGATAAAATTATCGCATCTTCAAAAACTGAAATAACTAACGGAAACTCACTTGAACTTAGAAATATTCCTGAAGGAACTATTATTCATAATATTGAACTTTCACCAGGNAATGGTGGGAAGCTAGCAAGATCCGCAGGTGCATTTGCACAAGTTTTAGGAAATGAAAAAGATTTAACTATGATAAAATTAAGTTCAGGTGAAACTAGATATGTGCGTTCTATTTGTAGGGCTACAATTGGTAAGCTTGGAAATGAAAAGCATAATCAAATTGTCATAGGTAAAGCTGGAAGGAATAGGTACTTGGGGAGAAGACCTAAAGTCAGGGGTGTTGCTATGAACCCCGTAGATCATCCACATGGTGGTGGCGAAGGAAAGGCGGCTCGTGGAAATCCGCATCCAGTTTCAAAATGGGGATGGATAACAATTGGTAAGAAAACCAGACATAATCCAAGGACCGATAAACTTATAGTTAAAAGAAGAAGAGTCGGCTATGGAATGGATAAGAGGTGATAATAAAAAATGGGTAGATCTATAAAAAAAGGACCTTTTGTTGATGAAAAGTTGATGAAAAAGGTTGTTAAAGCAAAAGAAACGGACAGCCAAAAAATTATTAAAACTTGGTCTAGAAGATCTATGATTGTCCCTGATATGTTAGGGCTTACATTNGCAGTATATAATGGTAAGAAATTCATACCTGTATATGCAACAGAATATATGCTTGGTCATAAACTTGGTGAGTTCTCACCTACAAGGACTTTTAATTCACATGCTGGTGGAGATAAGAAAAAAGGCGGTAGGAAATAATGATAGCTAAAGCTGTACTCAAATATGCAAGAAGAACACCTCGTAAAGTTAACTTAGTCTTAGAAACAATAAGAGGTAGGAATGTCGATTATGCATTCATGCTATTAAAAACTTTAAAGCAAGGTTCAAAAGAAGAAGTATCGAAAACTTTAAAATCTGCAGTTTCAAATGCATATGAAAAAGGTTTTACTGATTCAGAGAAAATATTTGTTTCTCAAGCCTATGCTACAGAAGGTACTACTTTAAAAAGATTCACTCCTAGAGCCATGGGTAGAGCAACTAGAAAACTTAAAAGATTAAGCCATATAACAATCGTATTAGAAGAGAAGGTGAAATAAATGGGACAAAAGGTTAATCCAATATCCTTGAGAGTAGGAATTACAAGAACGTGGAATTCAAATTGGTTTGTTGCTAATAAGAATACCTATAAAGTTTTCTTGCATGAAGATTTAAAAATAAGAACTTTTATCAAAAAGGGCTTCTTTCAATCGGGTATTTCAAAAATTGAAATTGAAAGATCGTCTAATGAAAAGGTGAGAATAATAATATTTTGTTCCAAACCTGGATTACTAATTGGTAGAAAAGGCGCAGATATAGATTTATTAAGAAAAAATATTTCAAAAATGGTAGATAAGGAGATATTTATAGATATAAAAGAAATCAAAAGACCAGAAGTAGATTCTCAATTAGTTGCAGAAAATATAGCTTTACAATTAGAACGAAGAGTAGCTTATAGAAGGGCAATGAAAAGAAGCTTAACTTCTGCCCTTAGGTTAGGAGCAATTGGAATTAAGATAATGGTTTCTGGTAGATTGAATGGTGCCGAAATTGCAAGAAGTGAATGGTACCGAGAAGGGAGAGTACCTCTGAGTACCCTTAGAGCAGATATAGACTATGGTTTTGCAGAGGCAAATACAACTTATGGAAAAATTGGAATTAAAGTTTGGATATTTAAAGGAGAAGTTTTGAGGAAAAAACAACCGAAAGGAGAATCTAATGCTTCAGCCTAAAAAAAGCAAGTATAGAAAACAGCACAAGGGTAGAGTCAGGGGTGTTGCAACTAAATGCAACAAAGTTTCTTTTGGTGAATTTGGTTTACAGTCATTAGATTTTGCAAGAATAACAGGAAGGCAANTAGAAGCTGCCAGGATAGCAATAAATAGAAGTGTTAAGCGTGGTGCAAAGCTTTGGATAAGAATTTTCCCTCATAAGCCAGTATCAAAAAAACCTGCTGAAGTAAGAATGGGTAAGGGAAAGGGTGATATCGATAGATATGTTGCACCAATCAAAAAAGGAACAATGATTTATGAAATAGCAGGTGTTGATGAAGAGCTCGCTAGAGAGGCATTAAGATTAGCATCAAATAAATTACCAGTAAGAACAAGATTTGTTGTCAGAACAAGGGGGCAGTTGATATGATTAACTCTAAAGACATTAAAAAACTTGATACTGTAGAAATAGAAAACAAAGTCAAAGAATTAAAAGACTCTCTTTTAAAAGCTAAAATTACAAAGCTAAATCAAGGAGACTTTGATACTAATAGTTTCACAAAGATTAAGAAAGATATAGCTAGATGTATGACAGAAATAAATTCTAGGGTGGAGGACTAAGTAATGTCTAGAGGAAGAATGAGAACAGTTAAAGGCATAGTTGTAAAGAACTCTTCATTGAAGACCTTAATGATACAGGTTGAAACAAGGAGTAAGAATAAAAAATATGATAAAGTTTCAATTTTGAAGAAGAAATTTCCAGTACATGATGAGAAAATGTTGGCAAAAGTTGGAGACATAATTGAAGCAGTAGAGACAAAACCTATTAGTAAAACTAAAAGATGGAATTTGATAAAAGTTATAGAAAAAGGAGTTGATCAATGATTCAACCAGAGACTCAATTAATTTCTGCTGATAATTCAGGGGCAAAAAAATTGAANGTTATTAGATTAAAAGGTGGGTCTTATAGAAGGTACGCTAGTATAGGAGATGTTGTAACAGTTTCTGTGAGAGCGGCTATTCCAAACTCTAAAGTTGAAAAAGGTAAAATTTTTCAAGCAGTTATTGTTAGAACAAAGAAAGAAATAAGAAGAGTTGACGGTTCCTACATAAGGTTTGATGATAATGCAGCCGTTTTGATTAATAAAGACAACCAACCTGTTGGAACAAGAATCTTTGGACCAGTTGCAAGAGAATTAAGAAATAGAGGTTTTATGAAAATAGTATCTCTAGCACCGGAGGTTTTATAGATGTCTGATTCAAAGATGAAACCAAAAAAGGGCTTAAATGCAAAAATNATTGCAGGAAAATATAAGGGGCAAGTTGGAAAAATTACCAGCGTTTCTTCGAAATTAAATAGAGTAACTATAGAAAACATTAATATTGCGAAAAAGCATGTTAAACCAACTCAGCAAAGTCCAAGCGGCGGAATTNTAAATAAAGAAAAGGGAATACACATATCAAATATTAAGGTGATTGAAAATGTCTAATGTTAAAGAGATTTATATAGAATCAATTCCAAAGATTATGACCTCCTTGAAACTAGAGAACAAGATGGAAGTCCCTAGGATTGTAAAAGTGGTTTTAAATATGGGCTTAGGGAAAATATCAGATTCTGGTAAAGATAGTAAAATTATCGATGAAGCATGNAACGAATTAACTCAAATAGCAGGTCAAAAAGCTGTCATTACAAAAGCTAAAAAATCAGAAGCTGGTTTTAAATTAAGAGAAGGTTATCCAATAGGAGCACGTGTTACTTTAAGAGGCGATAGAATGTATGAATTCCTATCTAAGCTGGTAAATCTTGCATTACCTAGAGTTAGAGACTTTAGAGGAATTTCAAATAAATCATTTGACAAGAGTGGGAACTATAATTTGGGAATAGTAGATCACTTAGTCTTTCCAGAGATAGACCCAACTAAATCAACAAAAGCTAAGGGATTGAATATTACAATTGTAACAACAGCTATAGATGATAATCAATCAAAAATTTTACTTGAGGAACTGGGATTCCCATTTAAACGTTAAGGAGAATATTATAATGGCAAAGAAATCAATGAAAGTAAAAGCTAATAAAAAGCAAAAATTTAAGGTAAGAGAGTATAACAGATGTCCTATTACGGGAAGAGCCAGAGGATTTATCAGAAAGTTTGGTATGAGTAGGAATGCTTTTAGAAAATTAGCTAGCGAAGGTTTAATACCAGGAGTTAAAAAGGCTAGTTTGTAGTCAGGGGATAAAATTATGGTTATAGATCCAATTTCAGATATGTTAACAAGAATTAGAAATGCTTTAAATGCAAAACATAAAGTTGTAGAAATTCCTAGTTCAAAATTTAAATTACAAATTGCAAAAATTTTACAAGAAGAAGGATTTATCCATTCATTTGATAAGATTTCAAAAGATAAATTTTCTTATATTAAAATTAGTTTGAAATATACTAATGATAATAGAACTTCAGTTATAAAGGAAATAAAAANGATTAGCAAACCTGGTTTAAGGGTTTATGTAAATAAGNCTGAAATACCTAGAATAATGGGCGGTCTTGGAACCTCTATTATTTCTACATCTAAAGGTGTTATGACGGGAAGCAAAGCTAGAGAAATAGGAGTCGGTGGAGAAATACTCTGTAGTATAATATAGGTGTAAATATGTCTAGAATAGGTAACAAAGAAATTATTTATAGTGAAGATGTTCAGGTAGTCATGGATGGGAATATAGTAAAAGTAAAAGGACCAAAGGGCTCCTTAGAAAGAACTATTCCTGAAGGTATTACTATAAATATTGANTCAGGAAAAATTAATGTAAAAAGAAATAGTGAGGAAAAAAGAATTAAAGCTTTTCATGGACTAACTCGATCACTTGTTAACAATATGGTTATAGGGGTTAAAGAAGGTTTTGAAAAGTCTTTAGATATAATGGGAACAGGTTATAAGTGTGATATAAAATCTAAAAACGAGTTGGTCTTAAGTCTAGGATATTCTAATCCAATAAATTTTAGCTTGCCTGACTCAATAAATGCGGAAGTTGAAAATAAGGGCACAGTATTAAAGATTTCTGGTGTTGATAAGGAACTCGTAGGTGAAATAACAGCCAGAATTCGTAAATTAAGAAAACCTGAGAGATACAAAGGTAAAGGCGTAAGATATAGTGGAGAAGTTGTAAAATTAAAAGCAGGTAAGGCTGCAGGTGGTAAAGGTGCTAAATAATGATTAAGCCTATTAATAAGAATAAATTAAGAGTTAAACGTCACAAAAGGAATAGGAAGAATATTCTCGGAACAAGTACCGTACCGAGATTGTATATTTTTAAATCCTTAAAGAATTTCTATGTAAATCTAGTTGATGATAAAACTGGTAATACTTTAATATCAGTGTCCACTTTAAAAACTAGTAGTGCAGATATTGGTGATGAAGTTGCAAAAAAAGCAGAATCTTTAGGTATTAAGAAGTTGGTTTTTGATAAAAGTGGATATAAGTTTCATGGAAGAATTAAAGCTATTGCAGATGAACTAAGAAGTAAGGGATTAAATTTTTAATTTGGAGTGTAATATTGAAAAATAATAATACAAGAAATAATTTAGATAAGGAATTTGCTGAAAAAATTGTACATATCAGAAGGGTAGCAAAGACTACTAAGGGCGGAAAGAATTTTCATTTTACAGCACTAGTTGTTATCGGTAATAGTAAAGATAAAGTTGGAGCTGGTTTAGGTAAGTCAAATGAGGTTCCTGACGCAATACGAAAAGGAATAGATAAAGCTAGAAAAAATATGGTCGAAATCTCTTTAAATGGTAGAACAATATCTCACGAGGTTTATGCTAAGCATCTAACTAGCCAAGTCATGATTAGACCTGCAAGCTCTGGTACTGGTGTTATAGCAGGTGGAGCTGTAAGGTCTGTTCTAGAATTAGCTGGAATAAAGGATGTTTTAACNAAATCCCTAGGCTCAAGGAATCCTATTAATGTTGTTAATGCAACAATTGAGTGCTTAAAGCAATTAANNGATCCNGAGAAAACAGCATTGGATCATGGAAAGAAGCAAGAAGATTTAGATTTACCAAAGCAATATTTTAGAAATAAGTCAGAAGGTGAAGTTAATGCTTAACGAATTAGTAAAAACAAAGAATAAAAAAAATAGAACCAGAGTCGGTAGAGGCCCTGGCTCCAAGGGAAAAACTGGTGGAAGAGGTCATAAAGGTCAGAAGTCAAGGTCAGGTGGTGGAGTTCCAATTCTTTTTGAAGGCGGTCAGTCCAACTTTGTTCTAAGGACACCTAAAAGAGGCTTTAGAAATTACAATAGAAAAGATTTTGATATTTTAAATGTAGGAACTTTAAATAAAATTGAAAATTTAGATAAAATCGATATTGAGGCATTAGTAAAACTAGGGCTAATTGATGGAAATAAACCATTAAAAATATTGGGTAATGGGGAGTTTAATAAAAAGCTAGAAATAAGCGCCAATCATTTTTCAAAGACCGCAACAGAAAAAATTAAATCTGCAGGTGGTAGCATTAAGATAGTTTAGTAATATGGATACCGTACCTAAGATTCCAGAGCTTAATAAAAGAATACTTTATACATTATTAATACTTATTATTTATAGATTAGGAGTTTTTATTCCTGTACCTGGAGTAGATTCTCAGGAAATCCTTAAAGTTTTCACAAGCCAGGGAAAATCTTTTTTTGATATTATTAATCTTTTTTCTGGCGGTGCTTTTGAAAGAGCATCAATTTTCGCACTCGGTGTAATGCCATATATAACATCGTCTATTGTTATGTCTTTAGTTGTCAAAACGTTCCCATCTTTAGAAGAGATGCAAAAAGACCAACTTGGAAAAAAGAAGATATCACAATACTCAAGATATCTAACAATTCTTATTTGTTTTTTTCAAGGTTCACTTTTAGTATCCGCATTACAAACAGGACTAGGAACAGGTGCAGAGATTGTCTATGAACCTGGATTTAGCTTTTTTATCCTTACAATTGCAACTTTAACCGCTGGAACTTTTTTTGTAATGTGGCTTGGAGAGCAGATAACTGCAAACGGAATAGGAAATGGCTTGTCTTTGATAATTGCTACATCGATTATTGCGGGNATCCCAAGCGCGACGGGTAAATTATTTAATTTCGTTAAGATTGGACAGCTTAATATTCTTACAATAGTACTTTTTATAATAATAATGCTTGTAATTCTTTATTCTATTGTTTTCGTGGAAAGATCATTTAGAAAGATTCCAATTCAATATCCACAGAAAACAAAAGGAAGGAAGGTTTTTGCTGGACAATCTTCTCATCTTCCACTTAAAATAAATCCAGCGGGTGTTATTCCACCGATTTTTGCCTCATCCTTACTATTGTTACCTTTAACAATATTCAGTTACATCGATATTCCAAGTGTTAATAATTTTGCACAAACATTTTTAAATGATAATTTTTTCTATAATTTAATTTTTGCAATTTTAGTAATATTTTTTACTTTTTTTTATACTGGNATGGTTATAAAGCCAGAAGACATGTCTGATAATTTAAAAAAGGGTGGAGCATTTATTCCAGGAATAAGACCAGGTAAAAATACAACAGATTATATTAAACTAATAATGTCCAAACTCACTGTTATTGGAGCTTTATATTTAGCTATAGTTTGCATTATACCCGCTGTTTTAAATGCTAAACCATTTAGCTTACCTTTTTATTTTGGAGGAACATCACTTCTAATTGTTATAGGCGTAACTTTAGATACTATTCAACAAATAGAGACGTTNTTAATAGGATCAAATTACGATCAAATGTCAGGGAAGAAAATTAAAAAAGAACCAAGCAGGTTCAATTTGAGGTGAAAAAATGATTTTAGTTTTATTTGGCCCTCCTGGTGCAGGAAAGGGAACACAAGCTGAAGGTTTAAAGGATAAATTGAATTTATTACATTTATCCACAGGTGACATTCTAAGGGAAGAGGTCAGCAACCAGTCTGAGTTAGGAGTACTTGCAAAAAAATTTATGGATGCAGGAGAACTTGTTACTGACGATTTAATTATAGGGATGATTAAGAACAAGATTCTTTCTGAGGATAGTGGAAAAGGGTTTCTTTTGGATGGTTTTCCGAGAACAATATCACAAGCTGAAGCTTTAGATGAAATGCTTAGTTTAAATAATTTCAAAGTCAATCATGTTGTATCTCTAGAGGTAGAAGATTCAATATTAATAGANAGGCTACTTTCTCGTGGTAGAAGTGATGATAATGAGGAGACAATTAAAAATCGTTTAGATGTTTATAAAAATCAAACACTACCAATTAAAGAATATTATCGTTCATCTAACATATTGGTAGAAATAAAAGGAGATGATTCTATAGAAGTAGTATCAGCTAATATTTTCAATGCAATAGGCTAATTATGGCAATACAATTAAAAAATAATAATAATATTGAGAAGATAAAAAAATGTGGAAATATAATTTCAGAGGTTCACTCAATTTTAGGTAAGCTAGTTGAGCCAGGAATCTCCACGTGGGAACTTGATAAAGTAGCAGAGGACTATACAGTTTCAAAGGGTTACGTTCCAGCTTTTAAAGGCTATCAAAATTTTCCTGGATCTATTTGTGCATCTATTAACCATGAAGTTGTCCATGGAATCCCATCAAAAAATANAATATTAAAAAAAGGAGATATTATTGGAATAGATTTTGGTGTCTATAAGGATGGTTTTTATGCTGACTCAGCTTTTACTTTTGGAGTAGGCAATATAGGTTCAGATTTAGAACTCTTACTAGATGTTACAAGAGACTCCTTAGCCAAAGGTATAGAAAATGCTGTTATTGGGAATAAGCTTTATGACATATCAAAATCCATTCAAGATCATGTTGAAAATAATGGATTCTCAATTGTAAGATCTTATGTAGGACATGGCATTGGCAGAAACCTCCATGAAGACCCACAAGTTCCAAATTTTGTCCTAGAGTCGGAAAAGCGAGAAAATTCATTGGATTTAGTGGAAGGTCTAGTCATAGCTATAGAGCCAATGGTAAATGTCGGGAATTATGAAGTAGAGGTGTCTAATGATAATTGGACTGTTGTTACTAAAGATGGTAGCCTATCAGCACATTTTGAGCATACTATAGCAATAACAAAAAAAGGACCTGTTAATTTAACTAAATAAATTATGGCTAAAGAAGAAAGGATAGAATTAGAAGGAACGATATTAGAGGCATTACCTAACGCAATGTTTAAGGTTGAGTTAGAAAATGATCATAAAATACTGGCATATGTTTCTGGTAAGATGAGAACTCATTTTATTAGAATTTTGCCTGGGGACAAGGTAAAAGTAGAAGTATCTCCTTATGATTTGACAAAAGGGAGAATAACCTATAGATTGAAATGAGTTTATAAGATATAATATAAGCTTTTTATTGGAGAGATTATGCCTAGAATTGCAGGAGTAGATATACCAGATAACAAAAGAGTAGATATCTCTTTGACCTACATTTATGGTATCGGACCTAAGATATCAAGAGATATTTTGAAAAATGCAAACATTGAACCAACTACAAAAACTAAAGATTTAACTGATTCTGATGTTTCTAAAATAAGGCAGTATATAGAAAGTGATTGTTTAGTTGAAGGTGAATTAAGGGTAGAAGTTCAAAACAATATAAAGCGGCTTTCTGATATTAATTCTTATAGAGGAATTAGACATAGAAAAAAGTTGCCTTCTAGAGGACAAAGAACAAAATCTAATGCCAGAACAAGAAGGGGTAAGAAGGGTCTTGCAATTGCCAAGAAAAAGTTAGCAGCTAAATAAACTTTGGAGATTAATAAATTTGAAAAAAATTAAGAAAGCTAAAAAAGTAAAAAAATTTGTTGAAGCTGGACAGGCTCATATACAAGCAACTTTTAATAATACTATAATAACAATTACTGATGACACTGGTAATGTTTTATCTTGGGGAGCCGCTGGCAAGAAAGGTTTTAAGGGTACTAGGAAGGGAACACCCTTCGCTGCTCAAATGGCTGCTGATGACGCAGCAAAGAAAGCAATTGAATTTGGTATGAAGACAATAGCTGTGTTTGTAAAAGGTCCTGGACCTGGACGAGAAACAGCTATAAGGTCAATTCAAAATGCAGGAATCAAAGTAACTTCCATTAAGGATGTAACACCTTTGCCACACAACGGTTGTAGGCCGCCGGCAAAGAGAAGAGTTTAAGGAGTATAGTTTGTCAAGATACACAGGACCAACCACAAAGCTATCTAGAAGAGAAGGTCAAGAGCTCTTCTTAAAAGGAGATAGATCATATACAGATAAAGCTGCTAGGAGGCTTGATGTTAAACCAGGTCAATCTCAATCCAACTTTAGACAAAAGTATTCTGAATACGCAATTAGATTGCGTGAGAAACAAAAATTAAAGAGAATATTTGGNCTAACAGAAAAGCAATTTAGAAATAACTANATTAAAGCTGCAAAACAAGATGGAGTAACTGGACATAATCTAATTTCTAATCTCGAACGAAGATTAGATAACGTGGTCTATAGGCTTGGGATGCTTAGCTCAAGAAGTGAGGCAAGNCAATATGTGAATCATGGACACATTTTAGTTAATGGGAAAAANGTAGACATACCCTCATATATAACTTCATTGAATGATGAAATAGAAGTAAAAGAGAAAGTGAAAGATAATATTAGAGTCAAAAGCTCAATAGAATCAGTTGCTAGNAGAGGGGTACCAGACTGGTTAGAATTAAATTCAGAAAAAATACAAGGTATTATAAAAAGACTTCCTAATAGGGAAGATTTCAAACAACCTGTCGAAGAGCAATTAATAGTTGAGTTTTACTCAAAATTATAGGAGAAATACATGGAATTTCAGAAAAACTGGCTTGGTCTTCATAGGCCAAAATCTATTCAAATAGATCAAAAGTCAAAAACTGATGATTATGCGAAGTTTACTTGTCAGCCTTTGGAAAAAGGTTATGGTGTNACTATAGGGAATACTCTTAGAAGAATCTTGCTCTCNTCAATTCAAGGGCCTGCAATTACAAAAGTTAAAATAGATGGAGTGATGCATGAATTTTCAACAATTCCTGGTGTTACAGAGGATGTTACGGAGATTATTTTAAATTTAAAGCAATTGAAGTTAAGAATGCATACCTATGAAGAGCAACACGTGACCCTTAGTGTCTCTGGAGAAGGGCAAGTTAAGGCTTCAGATATAGAAGTTAATCAAAATATTGAAATTGTTGACCCTGATCAGTACATAGCAACTCTCTCTGAAGGTGCAAAACTAGATATGGAGCTAACTATTGAAATGGGGAGAGGATATGTGCCTGTAGAATCAAGAGATGAATCTGTTGACCATACTATAGGTGATATTCAACTTGATGCTATATACTCTCCAATCGTAAAAGTTAATTATAATGTAACAAGTGCAAGAGTAGGTAGAAGAACTGATTTTGAAAAGCTGACCTTAGAAGTATGGACTAATGGAACTATATTCCCCGAAGATGCTGTTGCATATTCATCAAAGATCTTAAAAGAGCAGGTATCAGTTTTCATTAATTTTGATGAAGAGGAAGTTGACTCCATACCTGTTGTGGAAGATATTAAAGAGGAAATAACTGGTGGAGAGGATGTACTATTTACTAAAGTAGAAGATTTAGATTTCTCTGCTAGATCACTAAATTGTTTAGGTAAAGCAGATATTAAATTTTTGGGAGATTTGATTCAGTTGACAGAGGATGATTTNTTGAATTTGGAGAACTTTGGTAAGAGATCTTTATATGAAGTAAGAGATGTGGTCGCGTCATTTTCATTGAAATTGGGTGAGGATATAAATAGGGACTTATATTTTGAACAAAGAAAAAAGAAAGAAGTGGTAGAGGTACCAGAAACAGAAGGTTAATAAAATGAGACATAGAGTTAGAAAAGGTAAATTAGGGTTAAAAACTGAACATAGACTATCTGTTCTTAGAAATCTTTGTACAGAATTATTTAGACATGGAAGGATAACCTCTACAGACGTTAAAATAAAAGAGTTAAGAAGATTTAGTGAAAAAATTATAACTACCGCTAAAAATGATTCTGTTCATTCTAGAAGGCTTGTTAACACCAAGATTAAAGATAAGGATGTTTTAAGAAAGCTTTTTGAAGAAATAGCGCCGTCATTTTTAGAAAGACCTGGCGGTTATACTAGAATAGTCAAGTTAAACCATAGAAGAGGTGATGCTGCACCAATTNCTTTAATCGAGTTAGTCGGCATGCAAGTACCATTTGAGGATAAAAAACAAATTGATTCCCCCGAATCAATTGATGACAAAGCTGTCGATACGAAAAAGGGGGATTAATTTAATGACGAATAATATCGGTCTTATTTTAGATCCAAATTCATTTGAAAATTTAAAATATGTTTCTCTCAAAGCAGAAGAGAATGGTTTTCATTCATTGTGGGTAACAGAGTTATATAGAAGCTCGTTTGAGCAACTATCATATTTGGCTTCAATTACAAAGAGTATTAATTTAGGCTCCGCTGTAACATTGGCTTTTACTAGAAGCCCACTGGTAACAGTTATTTCTGCACACGATATTGATGAAATATCTGGCGGGAGATTGATATTGGGTCTTGGCTCTGGAGCAATTAACACCAATAGAAAATGGCATAATTTTACTGACTTTCAAAAACCTACAGAAAGAATGAGTAGTTTTTATGATTTATTTAGAAAAATTGAGGAAATTCTTCGGACTAAAGAGGATTTAGTATTTCAAGATGACTTCTATAATCTTTCGATTCGTTCTTTTCGAAGACCTTTTGACCCCCTCAGAGCCAAATTACCTCTGTTTTTAGGCGGTATTGGGCCAAATATGACTAATTTATCAAGTGAGAAGTTTGAAGGCTATATTGGGCATGTTGTTTGTTCTATGAATTATCTAACAAACGATATCTTGCCATATTTTAAAAATAAAACTTCAAAGGCACAAATATCATCAATAATCCTTTGCTCTATTAATGATGATAAGAAAAAAGCTATTGATGACGCAAAAGGTACAATTGCATTCTACGCTACAGTCAAAGCCTACTATAAGCCATTTATTGATTTAGGTTATGAAGATAATATAAAAAAAATAAGAGATGCATATTTTAATAATGATACAGATGAGATGATAAAGAATGTTCCTGATCAAATGGTAAAAGATTTTGCAATTTGTGGCAGTAGAGAAGATGCTCTTGAACAGTTAAATAAATATAAAGAAATATTATCTCTCCCTATACTAACAGCCCCACATTACTATCTTGAGAAGAATGTCGTCAGAATGTATCAAGACGAAATTTTAGAAACCTTTAAAATATGATTTTTTACNATATAGACCGTTACTAGACCAAAGTTATATTCTATATTCTTTATTAGGCTAAAGTTCTTTGATTCTAAAATATTATTCATTTCATCTTTAGTATAAAAACCTTCAATAGACGTAGCTAGATATTTATATTCATCATATTTTCCAAATAATGAGCCAATAAATGGAATTATAAAGTTCAAATAAATATGATATAAGTTTTTTATCAATACATTATTAGTTTTTGAGAATTCCATAATCATTAAGATTCCATCATCCTTTAAGACTCTTTTTATTTCAACCAGACTGTTATCTACTGACTTTGTATTTCTTATACCAAAGGTTATAGTAGCAAAGTTGAAACTAGAATCATCAAATGGCATTTTTTCACAAAAACCCTCAACAAAATCCACATCATTTTTAACACATTTTTTTTTTGCAATATCCAGCATGTTTGGGCTAGGATCATAACCTGTTAAATTTGCATCAGGATGTTTTTTTTTAATTTCCATAGCTATATCACCTGTCCCTGTTGCAATATCAATAACTTTTCCATAAAAATTTACTGTATTAATAAAATTTGATTTCCATTTCCTATGTAGGCCAAAGCTAATAAGTTGGTTAATCAAATCATAATTTTTGGATATAGAATCAAAGGTTTCTTTTGTATTTGGCATTAAATTTTTTCTGATAATTTTGAAGCAACCTTTAAATCCCCGGCTGTCATTATATGGACTCCATCTAAATCTTTTTTATATTTTATAAGTAGGTCAACTAAATATGAGGATGATAGTTTCTGGAAATCTTTTTCATCTGCTTTCTTTAAGGTTTTAAATAGTGGATTATCTTTATTTATTCCATTGATCTTGTTGTTTAAATTATTGAGTGTTCTAATATTTTTAATTGGAAAAATTCCTGCTAGAATTTTAGACGAGCTTATACTTGAAAGTTCACATAAATTTACAAAGTCTGTCTCAGAATATAGTGGTTGCGTTATAAAGAAATTAGATCCAATTTTTTCCCTATTTCTCAGGTTTCTTTTAATTTTTTCAATTGGTAGATCAATATTTAGTGTTGAACCAATAGCAAATCCTGGCTTGTAATCCATTTTATTGTTTGAGTAATCACGACCTTTATTAAGTTTGGCAACAAGTGATATTAAATCATTTGTATTTAGCTCAAATACTTCTTTTGATTTCTTACTATTACCTATTGAAATAGGATCCCCCTTAACTAATAGAAGATTTTTAATTTTCATACCTGAAGCACCAAGAATATCACTTTGTAATGCTAAGCTATTCTTATCCCTGACTGATATATTTATTATTATCTTCTGAGGATCAATCCCCTTCATAATTAAATTATGTGCAAAGCTTATAGGTGATATTCTCAGATTAGCCATTGGTGCACAGGCTAAATCAATAAAATCGAATGATTTGCTATATTTAAGTACCTTATTTAAGAATAAGTTATCAATTTTGTACCTTGAAGGTATAATTTCTATAGTTTTAATAAATTTTTTTTTTATCAATTTTGCCTACAACGTTATGAATAGATTTTTTAATATTATTATTATTTTTTTCCTAACAATCAACTTTTCTTTTTCTAATGTTTTAAATAAGAAAGATTATAACTTACTTGGGGATTCCTTGACAGTCATCATTAACTCAGAAAATGAAGAGAAGGANATTTTTAAACAGATTAAACGAAAATTAAGATATATTGAAGCTATTTTGNACCCTGAAACCAATTCTTTTCTTAAAAAGTTTAATGATTTAGAAAAAAATTCTGAAATCTCTGCNCCAGACTTATTTGTAGATGCTTTTAAAATTATGAAAGATTATAATGATATAACCAAGAATGCCTTTGATCCTACAACTTTTTCTATTTTATCTAATGCATCAACGATTGATAAAGTTAAGCCATTATTAGATAGCAAGCTTTTTCAGAAATGCATGAATATTAGAAATATAGATGTAAAAATAACCAATGTTTTTTCCAAAAAATATTCATGCATTAAGCTTTCTTTTGATTCAGTAATAGACGGAATTATTGTACAGAATATGAAATTCCTTTTAGAGTCCAAAAATTATACATCTTTTTATATAAGGTTTGGAAATACAGTTTATTCACGTAACTTTATAAATGAAAATAATAATTTTGATAAAAGAACCTTAGATGCNATAGATANGGTAGGCATTAAAATAAAAACTCTTCCCGTTTTTTCATTCCTTGTTAATGATAACGATAAGATTAAAACTTATAATTTAAATTATAGGAGCAAAAGAATCTCTTTAAATAATGACTTTTTTGTTATTGTTGCATCAGATTCTCCGGTCAACAATTCTATTTTGGCTAATACATTAAATCTAGTTGATTACTCTATTTTTGCCAAAAATTTATATAGAAATGAAATTCCAATTTTAATTGTTTACAAAGATGATGGTAAGTACATCTACAAGTACAGCAAACCATTTGAGATTTTTTTTGATTAATCTTTATTTATCTCTAGCCTTTTAACTACATACCTTGGGTCTATGAATGGTTCATCGTTTGATGTCCTNCTTTCATAAATTAGCTCTAAGTCATTTATAATCTCTTTGATTTTTTTGAAATATTTTTTATACTTTACTGCTTCAAGGGGAGTTTTNTTTCCCAATATGGTTAGATTTGTATTAAGCCATTGTTCTGAAACATTATTAGCTTCTATTTTACTTATAAATGGCCCCAAATNATTTATTACAGCGGTTAGTGCAGTTGTGCTAAAATTATCAAAAGTTATNATTTTTTCAGAAAGTCTAAAACTTCCATATTCGTTTTTAAGATTATCATAATATTTATATAGAGTGATTTCATTATTTTCTTCAATTAGAAATTCAATATTACTGTTATTAGCAATTTTGTCTACTAGTTCTTTATAATTATCTACTTTATAATGTACTTCTGTGCTATTTTCTGAATCGTTACTTTCCATTTCAGATGATGCAATTGACTTATTTATTTCTTTTTCAATTATGTAAAATAAATCAATACATATATTTTTAGCATTATTTTTTGTTATGATATTTGTTATTGAGTTGTAAACAATATCTTTATATTGTTTATTGAATGCAACTATATGACTTATATTTGAAACAAAATCATCATTAGGAACAATCCTCATGGACAGGAGTGTAGAATCAATAGGGATTTCCGTATTAATTTTAATTTCGTGGTGNATATTTTGAATAATATCTTCTATTAGATAAATATCANCTTCTAGTTTTTTAAACTTATATATGCTTCTATATGTAGTTAATATNTTAGCATCTATCTTATCTTTGTTATCTTCCCAATACATCTCAGCTAATGATTTTTTAGTGCTAATGATGACATAATCATATATAAACCAATCTAAAAACAAAGGATACCTTGGATCTTCAGGAGAAATATCACTGAAGTCTTTTGTATAAAACTCATTTTGATTCCATATAAAAAAAGCTTGGTTTATCTCATTTTTTAGAAAATCAGACTTTGTAAATGTAATCAATTCTTTATTAATTTTTTCTAATTGAATGCTTTCCATTTTTTTAGCTACTTGATTATCTCTTTATTTTTTTTAACTAATCTAATCCATATAATGATAGTGATAATAAGAATTATTGGTGGGGTCAACCATAATAACAAGCTGAAACCTTTAATTGGTGGTTTAGCAAGAATAGTCTCTCCATATTGACCAATAAAATAATCAAGTATTTCCTTCTTAGATTCACCATTAGATACTTTTATCTTAATTACTTCTCTCATTGAGAGCGCTAATTTGGAATTAGATTCAGCAACGGTTTGACCTTGACATACAGGGCACATTAACTCATTCGAAATATCATATATTTTATTAGTAGCATTTGAATCAATGAGTGGTAATGCTAATAATAGCAGCATCAAAATTTTAATAAGTGATACTTTCATTCATTCCTCTTCTTAATATTTCCTGATTAATCTTTCCCATGTATTTAAATAATATTTTCCCATCTTTTACAAAGTAGGTTTCTGGAACCCCCATCACACTAAATTTAACAGATATTGTATTTTTTTTGTCAAAGACGGTTTTAAAGAATGGCTTATATTTCAGGTAGAACTCAATTGCATCCTTTTTTTTATCAAATATATTAATACCTATTAAATTAACATTTAGATTTTCGGTAAGAATTTCTTGTTGGAATTTGTTCAGTTCTGATATCTCTTCTATGCAAGGGCCGCACCAAGAAGCCCAAAAATTAACAATATGTATTCCATCAAAATTTTCAAGAATTATAGTTTTTGAGTTAGTCTCACCATCGATAATAGCCATTTCTTGATTAATTTCTATCTTTTTATTAATTGGAATAAAAGATATATCTTTTGTAAAAGACGACATAGGAAGAAAAAAAAATAGTTAATGTTAATAGTAAACTAGTAATCGAGCGCATAGTTAGAAAGTCTGTGGCTCAACACCTGCCATCTCTTCTAGACGAGCCTTGTATTCATCAAGATTAATTTTCTTTCTAGCAACACCTGTTTCAATAGCAGCTTTTGCAACTGCATATGATTCCCAAACTAGTATTCTTGGATCAAAAGGTGATGGTACGATATAATCTTTCCCATAGACTAAAGTATCTCTATTATGTTTTTTTGCAATTTCGGGACCCGCACCCAACTTCGCTAGTTTAGCTAAAGCTATAGAAGCTGCTACTTTCATTTCTTCATTGATATCTGTAGCTGCAACATCTAGTGCACCTCGAAATATAAAAGGAAATCCTAATACATTATTAACTTGGTTAGGATAATCTGTTCTCCCAGTTGCCATTATGATATCGTTTCTAGCCGCATGAGCATCTTCAGGAGAAATTTCCGGGTCAGGATTCGCCATTGCGAAAACAATAGGGTTATCATTCATCTCAAGAATCATTTCTTTTGAAACTACGTTACCAATAGATAAGCCAATAAATACATCTGAACCTTTAAAGGTATCTGCTAGTGTTCTACATTCTGTTTCTACTGCAAATTCTTCTTTTTGTTTATTTAAACCTTCTCTACCTTTATATATAACACCCTTGCTATCACACATTAAAATGTTTGCAGGGTTGGCACCTANTGTTACAAATAATCGAGCACAGGAAATTGCAGAAGCACCTGCACCATTAATATTTATTTTTATTTCAGACATTTTGCGACCTGTTAATTCAACTGCATTTACAAGCCCAGCACCTGAAATAATAGCAGTACCATGTTGATCATCATGAAAAACAGGAATATTCATTTTTTCTTTTAATTCATCCTCTATCCTAAAGCATTCTGGTGCTTTAATATCTTCAAGATTAATTCCACCAAACGTTGGCTCTAATAATTCAACTGTTCTAATTATTTCTTCTATATCTGTTGTTTTAATTTCAATATCAAAAGCATCAACTTGAGCAAATCTTTTAAACAATACTGCCTTACCTTCCATTACAGGTTTACTTGCTTCTGGACCTAAATCACCTAATCCTAAAACCGCAGTCCCGTTAGACACAACAGCAACTAAATTTCCTTTATTTGTATATTCATAGACATTTTGAACATCTTTGTGAATTTCCTTACAAGGCTCAGCAACCCATGGAGAGTAAGCTAGAGAGAGTTGCTCTTCTGTTTCACTTGGCTTTGTTATTTTTGTTTCAATTTTACCTTTTGGAAAACTAGAATGATAATCCAGTGCTTCTTTTCTTTTTGTTTCGCTCATATTAAATTCTCCTTTCCATATTCCTAACAGCAATAATCATACCTAATAAGCTAAGTTAATAATAGATTTATTTATAGCTTAAGTTAAGTGAAAAAATTGATTATTTCTTGAACATAAATGGTTAATAAATATATCTTGTTATTATAAACTAAATATCCAAAAAATATTAATATTATTCCCATAATTGAAGAATAATAAGATGTAAAAATAGGATTATTCTTCATAGAAATAAACACATTTTTCATACCTAAAGTCCCCAGNATGAATGGTACACCTAGCCCTAATGAGTAACATGTTAGCATGGAAATAGAATGGATATAATCTTTTTCAACACTTGAATAGCTTATTATGGATGCTAGGATAGGTCCCACACAAGGTGTCCATGCTAAGCCAAAGCAAAGACCTANCATCAATGGTTTCGCTGAGGAAGAATTTATAAAGGTAAAGTTCCTATTTAATATAGTGAATCGATTCAAGAAAATATTGAATAAGCCAAATAAAACTATTAATGATCCAGAGATTTTTAATAAGTAGAGTTTNTTGACATTTAAAAATATTCCCAAAGATGTTGCAGTTAGCCCTAAGAGTATAAAAACAGAACAGAAAGAAAAGACAAAAATAATACTTTGATAGAAAATTTTAGAATCATTATTAGTATTATTTAATGTGGTTAGATAAATAGGGAAAAGGGGAAGAATGCATGGTGAAAAAAAAGAAATTAAACCTGCAATAAAAGATAAGTAATAACTATTTAAGTTTTCCATTTAACATGCTCATATAAATTATACAGTTTAACTAAGATTAGTTATAATAAACCATGCTAAATTTATATAAANTATCAAATAATAAATTATCCTCTGAAATTCATATACCAATTAATTCTGACGGAATAAATTCTTTAAAAAGCTTGGAATCTTCCTTGGATGTAAAGTTTGTTTCTAGGCTCAGAGATGCACAGTTTAAAGGAAGTCTTATGGAAAGGTGTTCCTTTGAAGTTATTAGCCAGAAAAAAAATCTTAGTATTAATTTTATAGGTCTAGGTGAAAAAAACCAGTTAGATGAAGAAAAAGTTTTTAAAGTCTTTTCTTCAATAACTTATTCTAGGGTTAAATCTAAAAAAAAAAATAAAAGAATCATCTGTAATAATACCTGAATGCTTAAATATTGATTTGCTATCAATGTCTTTTCAGGGTCTTTACAATGGTTTTTATGCATTTGATAAATATAAAACTAAAAAAGATGATCTTTCACCATATAAAATCGGGATAAAAGTTAGTTCCTATTCATCTTCTAAGGTATCTCTATTAATTTCCAACGCTAAAAATTTATTTGCTGGAGTTAATTTAACTAGACACTTAATCAATGAACCACCACAAATAATAACACCAGCTGCTCTAGCTGCCTATGCTAGAAGGATTTCTAAAGGNAAGAATATTAAGTGCTCAATATTGCTTAAAAAAGATATTATAAAAAAGAAGATGCTTGGTATTTGGGATGTTGGAAAAGGTAGTGTAAACGATCCTAGATTTATACATTTAACTTATAAATCAAGTAGTCCTTCAAAAAAAGTAAAAAAAATAGCCCTAATAGGTAAAGGNGTTACCTATGATACAGGCGGGCTCTCACTCAAACCAGCAGATTATATGTTGACAATGAAAATGGATATGGGTGGTGCGGGTTGTGTTCTTGGGGTGTTTGAATCATTAGCAAAATTGCAACCAAAAAATATCGAGGTTCACGGCTTAATCCCTGCAGTTGAAAATATGCCNGGACCAAATGCTTATAAGCCAGACGATGTTGTTAAAGGATTATCTGGAAAAACCATTGAAGTTATAAATACAGATGCCGAAGGCAGAGTCATATTGTCAGACGCAATTGAATATGCAAATAGATTAAATGTAGATGAAATGGTTGATTTAGCAACACTTACTGGTGCGTGTATGGTAGCATTAGGTAATTTCACAGCAGGTTTATTTTCAAATNATAACAAATTAAAAGATAAATTAATTAATGCCTCAAAATTATNCGGAGAAAAAATGTGGCATTTGCCCTTAGATGAGGAATTAAGACCTTCTATAGACAGTCTAGTTGCTGATNTAAAAAATTCTGCATCTACAAGATATGGAGGGGCAACAACGGCAGCAATGTTTCTTCAATTTTTTGTAAATAAGAATATTCCATGGTCACANATAGATATTGCGGGGCCAGCCTATATAGATAAAGATAGAGGTTGGTGCGCTCCAGGGTCTACTGGTTTTGGTGTAAGAAGTCTAATTAAATATTTAAACCTTAGTTAGCCATTTATAATATTTTTTGTTTGATGCTTTTACTAAATTAGAATATTCATTTTGTATAAGTTTTGTTATTTTTCCGGGCTTACCATTACCAATTTTCCTATTNTCTACTTCTCTAACTGGAGTAATTTCAGCGGCTGTCCCTGAAAGAAAAACTTCATCAGCAATATAAAGCTCATCTCTTGTAAATCTTTGTTCTTTTACTTTTATTCCATTATCAGATGCAATACTTAATACACAATCTCTAGTAATACCTTCTAAGACAGTGGTTATTGGAGNCGTTTTAATAGTACCATTTCTAACAATATATATATTTTCTCCTGTTCCTTCAGATATATATCCATCGTTATCGAGCATNAGGGCTTCATCATAGCCAAGATCAATAGCTTCTCTTTTTGCGAAAACAGAATTTATATAATTCCCAGAAATTTTTGACTTGGTCATGAATGAGTTAACACCCATTCTAGAGAAAGAAGAAATTTTTGCTCTAATTCCCTTGGATATACCGTTTTTACCTAGATAGGTTCCCCACTCGAAAGCCGCTATTATAAGATTGATTCTATTCTTGCCCGGATTTATACCTATAGAACCGTCACCAATGAATGCCAATGGTCTTATATAACAATCCTTAAGCTTATTTTTTTTTATTAAATCAATTGTCGCTTTTTCAAGTTGGTTTTTTGAGTANGGGACTTTTATCAGAGAAACTTTAGCGGAATCAAAAAATCGCTTATAATGGTCATGTAATCTAAAAATATANGCATTCTTATCTTTATCAGAATAGGCTCGAATACCCTCAAAAATACCTGACCCATAATGAAGCCCGTGACTCAATACATGAGTTTTAGCATTATCCCAAGGAACAAATTTTCCGTTAAACCATATATATTTAGACTTTTTCATAAATTAATACTTTCTATTTTCTTATAATTACTATATTTGTCAAGTAACTACTATATTATTAACTCAATAAATAAGAATAGAAAGAAAAATATGTTATTTTGTTTTTATGAAAAATATCCTCTTTATTAATCATTCAATCCGTGATGGTGGCCCAGGTAGAAGTTTATATTACCTACTTAAACATTTTGATTATGAGAACTTTAATGTAAATGTCTTAATTCCAGACAAAAAGGTTTTTTCAGATAGAATCGAGAATGATAACCTTAATATTAATCAAATAGTAAATAGTAATTTTCCTGAAAATTTAAAAAGGCAAAATTTTAAAATAAATGGGAAGATGATTTCTATATTACCTGTTGATATTTTAATAAATATTTTTAGGCTAATTTATCTACTGTTTACTTTAAAAAAACAAATCAAAGAAAATAAAATTGATTTGATTTATTGCAATGGAACTTTAGCTAAATTTTTTGGTGCTATTTTAGGTTTGGTTTATAAGGTTCAAGTAGTCTGGCACGTTCGAAACTATCAAAAAAACTTTATACTCCACTNTTTAATTAATTTATTTTCTAAATTCTCTTGTATTAGTANGATAATATGTGTTTCAAAATCAACAATGTCACAATTTAAAAATAAATCAAAATGTATGGTTATAAATAATGGTGTTGATACAAACGAATTCAATCCAACATATGTTGATAAAAAGCTACGTAAAGAGTTTAATATTGATAATGACAAGATAATTATTGGTACCGCTGGCAGAGTTGTACCAAGGAAGAATTTTAAACATTTTATCTCCTTAGGTATTGAAGTATGTAAGAAATTTAAGAAAGACTGTTTGTTTGTACTCGTAGGGGATACTCCCTATTATTTCGATCAATCTTTGATGCATGAACTTAAACAGCTTGTTAAAGATGCNGATTTAGAGGATAAATTTATATTTACAGGTTATGCCGAAAGAGTTGAATCATATATATCAGATTTTGATATTTTCTTTATACCTTCTAAGTATGAAGACCCTTTTCCAAGAGTTGTAATAGANGCCATGTCACTNGGTAAACCTGTATTAGGATACAATATCGGTGGAATAGGCGAGGCCATAGATAATAAAATTAATGGATTTTCATTTAATTTAAAAGATAAAGGTGTTGTTGATTACTTATTGGAATTAATTGAAGATGAAGAGCTTAGATTAANGATGTCATACGAAGCTAGAAAGAAAGCTGTTAATAATTATGATTCAAGAATTATTGCAACTAAAATAATAGATAATTTAAAATTACTCTTTTCTTGATGTCCTATAAGAAACTTTTATGCTAATTCCTGCTAGGTCAAATTCATTTCTAATTGATTTTTCTATAAATCTTCTATAAGTATTAGGTATGCCTTTTGCGAAATTACAGAATAGAACAAATGATGGGATANTTCCTCTAGATTGGGTTGCATAATACATCTTAAGTCTTCTGCCTTTNTTGACAGGAGCAGTTGATCTTAGTATCAATGATTTTAAAAATTTATTTAAACTATTAGTATTTATTTTATTTTTTTGCGACTCATAAATTTTATCAATTAAGGAATATATCTTACTAATATTATTAAATTTAAGAGCTGAAACAATAACTACGAGCGCATAATTAATCTCTGTCAACATACTTAGTAAGCTTTTTTTTATTGTTGCTTCATTTTTAAGTTTTTGAGGTATTAAGTCTGATTTATTGACAGCAACAATAATACCCTTATTATTTTTTTTAATTAAACTTGCTATCTTTAAATCTTGTTTGGTCGGTCCTTGCTGTGCATCAATGATTAGTATTACTACATCACACTTTTCTATTGAGTCGACAGCCCTACTTGTTGAGTAGTACTCTACATCTTCGGTTACTCTTGACTTTCTTCTTAAACCAGCCGTATCAATAAACATATAGTTCTTTTTTTTATGCTCTATATTAAGATTTACAGTGTCTCTAGTAGTTCCAGGAANTTCACTTACCATTGCAATATCTTGTTGAGCAAGAGAGTTTATTAATGTTGATTTGCCAGCATTTGGTTTTCCAACGATTGCAATTTGTGGAATTAATTTTTCATCATAATCAGAATCAAGGTCTTGTTCTTTAAGATAGCTATCAAAATAATCTCTGATAGACCCAATATTCCTATCATGTTCTGCAGAAATTTCTATGAATTTTTTTATACCAAGCTTATAAAATTCGGATTTATTTTCTTCAACTTTTTTATCATCAATTTTATTTATTATGGCTATAAATTTTTTACCTTCCTTTCTAATTATATTTAATATTTCTCTATCCTCATTTTGAAAACCTGATTGACCATCTACCATAAAGAGTATGAGGTCTGAATTTTTGATAGTGTTTAAAACTTTCTTTTTTATAAGTTGCGGATAGTGCTCTTTTTCGTTATCAAACCCTCCGGAATCGATTAGAAAAAATATTTTATCATTAATTTCAATCCTTTCTTTTATTATATCTCTTGTACTTCCGGGCTGACTAAAGACTATTGATTTCCTTCTACCTAAAAGCCTATTGAATAAAGTTGATTTTCCTACATTGGGCCTACCAACAATGGAAATTAATGGTATCATCAAAAAATGCCTCTCTTAATAAATGATTCTAATATTAAAATTAAAAGTATCAATAAAACTTTATTGAAAAAAACTTTAATTAAAACAATGGAGTATCTTAACATTGAAAATAGGCATATTGATATAACATTTATAAATGACAGCCAAATGAAGATGTTAAATCGTAAATATGCAAAGAAAAATATTTCTACTGATGTNCTTTCTTTTTCAGTGGAGGGTTATGATAAAGAATTACTTGGAAATATATTNATATCACTTAATTATGCAAAAAAGAATACTTTTAATAATTCAAACTCATTGGTTAAAGAAGTTAAAATTCTTTGTATACATGGAATTTTACACTTATTAGGATATGACCATTCAAATAAAAAAAGTGAAAAAGTAATGTTTGATCTTCAAGAAAAATTATATGAAAAATTCAGATAAGTTAAATTTCGCTTTCGGCTTCTTTTTCATATTCACCAAACTCTTCAATATCTGGCAAATCTTTAATAGAGTTCAAACTAAAAACTTCCAGAAATAATTCTGTAGTTGAATAAAGATATGGTCGACCAGGAACTTCCTTTTCGCCTACAACTTTAATTAATTCTCTTTCAATTAATACGTTAATTGCACCGACAGAGTCAACGCCTCTTATCTTATCAATTTCTATTTTGGTAACTGGTTGTTTTTTTGCTATTATCCCTAGTACCTCAAGTCCTGCACGGCTGAGCCTATAGGGCTTTTTATTTATATACTCAGTTAATAGGTCTTTAAAAGTATCTTTAGTTCGAAATTGAAAACCACCNGCAATTTCCTCAATATTTATAGAGCTATCCATTTCGTTCCAGGCTGCAATTAGTTCATTGATACTTTCTCTTATTAAAACTTCATTTTCTCCAAGAAAATCTGCAATTTCTTTTGATTTAACAGGTGTATCAGAAATGAAAATTATTGCTTCAATTTTATTTTTAAGACTTTCCATTTTATCCTTCCTTATATTCAAACTCTATTTCTTCTTTATTTTCATTGATTTCAACCACACCTTCTTTAATCATATCCAAAATAATAAGAAAAGTTACTATTATATTGTCTCTACCAAATTTTAAATCAAAAATTTCACTAAATTTATAAATTTTTCTTATACCAAAATTTTGAATAATTTCTTTCTTTCTCTTTGCTTGATCTATTGGCTCGGATTCTATTTCAATATCAGGAACTTGTTTATAATTCTCAAGTTGTAGGACTTTCTTTACTGAAGTTATAAGTTTCCAAATATCAGTTTTTTGAACTTCCCATAATGTGTTAGATCGTAATGACAGGTCAGCTGGTCTTTTAAAAGTATCTCTTCCTAATAATTCTCTATTTTGTAAATTTTCGGACAAGGCTCTATATTTTTTATATTCTTTTAGCATTTCGACTAAATTTATTTCTGGTTCTTCAATCTCATCTTCAGCATCATTATCAGGTAAAAGCATTCTTGACTTTATTCTAGCAAGTTCAGCCGCTACAACAAGGTATTCACCAATATCATCAAAATCAATCTCCTTTAATAGTTCTACATATTCTAGATATTGCTCTGTAATCTTTGTAAGCGATAGTTCATATATATCTAAATCATTTTCCTTTATTAAGTTTAGCAGTAAATCTAAAGGCCCTTCAAAGATATCAAGTTTAATATCAACTTGTTTTGAATTAATATCATTTATATTACTCAACTTTCACCCTTTTCATTATAAGCTTATTTTAAACCCAATATACTTAAAATTATAGATAATGGAGTAAAAATTATTTGTGGATATACGTTAAACAAAATAATGATTAAAAGAAAACTATAGTTTCCATATTTTCCTATTATTCTTCTATAACTAAAAGCCATTTTTTCTGATAGAAAACTATAAACGATATTGGATCCATCAAGAGGAGGAATAGGTAGTAANTTAAATAGTGCTAAAAGGATGTTTATCGTAGCCATATATGCAAACAAGGTACTTGTAAGAGTTTGATAATCGACTATATGGAAAGCAATTGTGGAAAGAAGAGCAATTATAATATTTGATAATGGACCGGCTAAAGCAACAATATAAAGACTTCTTCTTTTATTTATTAAGTTATTTTCAATGACTGGGACAGGCTTTGCCCAACCAACTTTAATTATTATAAGCATCAGTATTCCTAATAAATCAAGATGCTTCAGTGGATTCAATGTTAGTCTTCCTTGATCTTTTGCAGTTGAATCGCCCAAAATTAGTGCGGCACAGGCATGACTATATTCATGAATTGTTAAGGAAAATATAAGAGTAAAAATTAAAAATAATAATTCCATAATTAACTAATTACTTTTTAGATAATGGACCATATTTATCTAATATAACCATTTTTTTCTTCTCTTTTCCAACATATCTACTGGTTGTTGAAACTGATGAATGTCCTAAATGATCTCTTACTCGAATGATGTCTATTCCAGATTTATGGAGGTGAGTACCTATAGCATGTCTGAACATATGAGGACTTATTTGTTTGTATTTTGTTATACCAGATTTTTTGTTGCTTAAATTGTATTCACTTAAGCTATTGATTGATATTTTAGTAACAATCTCATTTATTTGTTGCCTAGCTAAATGTTTATAGATTCGTTTTTTAGAGGCACCATATTTACTTATAAATAAAAATTCTGATGTACCTTTTTCACCTATTATGGTCTTCCTTTCTCNATTAATATAGTCCAGCAAGGTATCAATCATTACANTTGNAATAGGTTGGTCTCTAAATTTATTTCCTTTACCTTGAATTATTATGTAAGGATTGGAATTTTGAAGTTTTAAATCAACCATCCTAATTTTAATAAGTTCTGAGACCCTTAGACCACAATAATATAGTGTCTCAATTATTAATCTATCTCTTGTAGGCCATTTAGATTGATTTTGAGTCTTAATATAGTTAAGAATAATTTTAATTTCATTTGTTCCTAAACTCTGTGATTTTATATCATTTGAAGCTGATCTCTTTGGTATCGGTGAATACGGTAATTTCTCTTTAAAAACCAAATATTTGAAGAAACTTGATAAAGTTGAGATTATTCTATTTTTGGAGCTAGAAGAACGTTGACCTAATCTTTTTTTTGTAACATTTCCATTCTTATTCTTCCAAACTCTTTCATAGTTATTTAGGAAATCGCTAGTATAAAAATCCTCTATATCTCTGGGTTCAACCATGCTAAAACAATTTATTTTCTTAAGCTTTAGATATTTTATAAAAAGAATTAAGTCTGTTGAATAAGACGTCCTAGTATTATTATTATGATCATCTTTGTAAATTAAGAATTCATCAATAATTTTTTCCATAAATAAATTATGTTCCGCTTTCCCACGAGTTAAGATAGTCATCCTGTATTTTGGTAAGCTTGTCAATTTTGACATCCATCGATTTTAGCTTTATTTCTGCAACTTTATTGTCGATATCTGATGGGACATCATAAACTTTATTGCTTAATTTTTTATGATTTTTTACCATATACTCTGTACAAAGTGCTTGGTTCGCAAAGCTCATATCCATAACGCTTGACGGGTGNCCTTCAGCTGCAGAAAGGTTTACAAGTCTACCGTCAGATAACAAGCATACTTTTTTCTTACCGACTGTGAACTCTTCAATGTCACTTCTTATTTTTTTATTTTTCGAAGCCATTTTTCGTAACGCCTCAATATTAATCTCAACATTAAAATGTCCAGCATTAGAAATAATTACGCCATCTTTCATTATTTTAAAATGATGCTTATCAATTACGTTTATATTCCCTGTAACTGAGCAGATAAAATCAGCTTTTCTAAAAGCTTCAGTTCCAGTCATAACTTGGAATCCATCCATTTTTGCTTCAAGGCCTTTTGTTGGATCTATTTCTGTGACAACCACGTTTGCACCTAATCCAGCAGCTCTCATTGCAAGACCCTTTCCACACCATCCATAACCACATACAACGAAGGTTTTTCCAGATAGAAGCCTATTTGTGGCTCTCATAATGCTGTCTATAACACTTTGACCAGTTCCATAACGATTATCAAATAAATGCTTAGTAAAGGCATTATTTACAGCAATTATTNGGTAATTCAATACATTATTTTTAGACATA
Organism: Deltaproteobacteria bacterium TMED58; assembly: GCA_002167555.2. Taxonomy (GTDB): domain Bacteria; phylum Desulfobacterota_D; class UBA1144; order UBA1144; family UBA1144; genus TMED58. The sequence goes on along the minus strand of NHDL02000003.1, from coordinate 26,428 downwards.
CTTTCTAGTCTTATTACACCTGTTGTAGTCTCCTCTGTACCACCAATAATATTTTTCATAAATTGTTTATGAGATTTATGCAATATACTAACCAAATCACATCCATCATCCATTGTAATGTTTGGTTTAATTTTCAATGAATCAACTAAATGCTTATAATANCCTTTGTTATTTATTCCTTTAATAGCAAAGGTGTTAATTCCATAATCTTTAGTTAAGTGAGCTGCTACATCATCCTGTGTACTTAGTGGGTTTGAAGCGCAGCATGCAACTTTTGCTCCTGCATTTTTTAATGTTATCAGAAGATTAGCTGTTTCAGTAGTCACATGAAGACATGCTGAAATATTAATTCCTTTTAATGGTTTTTTCTTACTAAGATTCTTGTTAATTTCTTGAAGTACTGGCATGTCTTTATAAGCCCATTCTACTCGGTCACGCCCAGTTTTATTTAGTTTTAAGTCTTTTACATCATAATCCATTTTTAGAATCTCCTAAAGCTTTTTTATTTCGTCTCTCTTGTCTATGTTTTCCCANTTAAAACCTAAATTATCTCTACCAAAATGCCCATAGGTAGATGTTTTTTGATAAATTGGATTTAATAAATCTAATGATTCAATAATACCTTTTGGTGTGCAATCAAAAATTTTAAAAACTTCTTCAGTAAGCTTATCTATGATTTTTTGATCAACATTTAGTGTACTTGTAAGATTTATTGAAACAGGCTCAGCTTTTCCTATTGCATATGCAAGCTGAATTTCACAGTCAGGCAACAAGCCAGACGCTACAATGTTTTTTGCAATATACCTTGCCATATAGCATGCACTTCTATCAACTTTGGAAGGGTCCTTTCCTGAAAAGGCACCACCACCATGTTTTGCCCAACCTCCATAGGTATCAACAATAATTTTCCTACCTGTGAGACCAGTATCTCCTTGGGGACCACCGATAACAAATCTTCCAGTTGGATTAATTAAAAATTTTGTTTCCTCGGAAAGTAAATGGGTTGGAATCTCTTTTTTTATTATTTCTTCTATCACAGCTTCCTTTAAATCTGAATCAGATATATCTTCAGAGTGTTGGGTTGAGATTACAACCGTGTCAACATAAGATGGTTTATTTTTTTCATATTTTATTGAAACCTGTGATTTTCCATCTGGTCTAAGAAAATCTAACTGACCAGACTTTCTTTTTTTTGCCAATTGATGGGTTAATTTATGTGCTAAAAGTATGGGGTAGGGCATAAGATTGTCATTTTCTTTTGTTGCATAGCCAAACATTAGGCCTTGATCACCAGCTCCTATTATTTCNGAATCTATTTGATCAACACCCATAGAAATATCAGCAGATTGTTCCTCTATGTATAAATCTATATCACAATTATTTGCATCGAACCCTTTAGATTCATCATCATAGCCAATTGATAACAATGTATCTTTAATAATTTTCTCAAAATCTGGAGATATTGTAGACTTAATTTCAGCAGATAATATAACTCTATTTCTAGTTATTAACGTCTCACATGCGACTCTACAATTTGGATCATCTTTAATAATAGAGTCCAGAACAGCATCTGAAATTTGATCTGCAACTTTATCTGGGTGACCTTCAGTAACAGATTCAGAACTAAAGATAAAATCTTGGTGAAACATTGACTTTTATAATACAATAAAAATCTATAAAAAAAAGNATATAACAATCTTTTTAGTCCACATGTTATAATTAGTAAAAATGAGAAATTTTATAGCAGCCTCTCTAATAGCAGCAGATTTTTGGAATTTAGAAAATGAATTCAATCAATTAAAACAAACGAATATTGAATGGATACATTACGATATAATGGATGGTCACTACGTACCCAATATAACTGTTGGCTCATGTGAACTTGATTCATTAATAAATAAAACCTCTATTCCAATTGATATACATTTTATGGTTTCTAATCCAGATGAAATAGTGCCTATATTTGTTGAAAAATATAAGANCACCACAATAGTTAATATTACTGTTCACTTAGAGACATGTAATNATATTAGAAAATTGTCTAGATTAGTTAGAAAGTCAGGTATCGGATTCGGCTTGGCTGTTCACCCTAAAACTCCAATTACTAAAATATATAACTTATTAGACTTAATAGACTTAGCTCTAATAATGACAGTTAAGCCTGGTTTTGCAGGCCAAAAAATCATAGAATCCTGTATTAAAAAAGTAAGTGCGTTAAGAAATTATGCNGAGAAGAATAATATTANTATACCTATTCAAGTTGACGGAGGTATCAAAGTCTCGAACGTATCAAAACTAACAAATGCTGGTGCAAACATAATTGTTTCTGGTACCGGTCTTTTTGGAACCAAAGATTATAAAAAAACTATTCAAAGGATGATTAATACTTTTAGGTCTGAAACATGAAGCCAAATAATAAAGTTGAATACAATGATTATAAACTTTTAAAGAATCTCGAATTTTATTCTAATAATGATTTATCAAAAGTTAAAAGTAGGGATGAATTCATTTGTGAAGAATGTGATTTAAANGGGGCTGAATGTGAAGGTATGGGTGTAGTCTATTTTAATGATACTGTTTCATTTTGTTCTCGAAAAAAGAAGATTAACGTTTACAATTCGTCTGGCATACCTGCAAGATATTCAAAATGTAAAAATCTTAAATTGGATAACGGAGGTTGGGTAATTAGAGAAAAATCTATTCAAAATGCGCTGGAGTATAGTATTAAATATTTGGATAATTTCCCAAAAATGCTCCCACCTTTCTTTGTGGGGCTTCCAGGACTTGGTAAGACCCATTTGTCTGTTTCTATATTAACCGAGCTTATTTTTGCATATAATCAAAAGTCTATATTTAAGCAGTTTAGAGATTTGCTATCTGATATTAAAGACATATATGTTAAAGGTCTGTCGGAAAAAGAGTATGTTGAGACACTGTGTGATTATGACATTATGGTTATAGACGATTTAGGAGCAACTAGAATGAGTGAGTGGGAGATAAGTGTTCTCGATAATATTGTAGCTAAGAGATATAATTCAAAAAAACATACTATTTTTAATTCAAACTTGGCTTTTTTGAATGGAAAAAACTTTAAAGCAACTGATTCAAATCAAATTTTAGATTACAAAATAGGTAAAAGAAACATTTCAAGAATCTATGAAATGTGCCACATATTAGAGCTTAAGGGTGAGGACTATAGAATATCCTCTTCTAAACTTTAAAATGTTAAGATTGTAAATCCCTCATCAACAAGTTTTTTAAAACTAGGATGACCATCATATTCATCTATAAGATTAATATTATTATCTGAAGCATCTTGGCTTACTTTAAAAGCACCTGCGCAATATCCACATACACCTGTAACTTTATCTTTTACAGATTCGAACAATGGGCCATACTTGCTCCCTTCTTCGTTGAATTTGCCAATCCACTTTGTACCAGCTCCATCAAAGATTATTTGGACCTCATCACCTGCTTCTTTGAATTCTTTAGCTGTCATTAATCCATTAACTGCTCTCCCAAAATCACCTGGACCAGCAGTGTCAGCTAAAATAACAATTGCAACTTTTGACATAAATCACCTCACTAAACTTATTTTTTTAATCTAACATACTTTTTCTTTATAAGCGATCCTATTAGATATATGGATCCTGTAAGTATTAAGTCATCTTTTTTATTTAATAAAGCTGGTATTTCATCATTTGATATATAAGAAATTCTTTTGTTTTTTAGCAGTTCTACCACTTTATTAGGGTTAAAAGTTCTAGGATTAGGTACCTCGGTTAAATAGATTTTTTTTGCTATCTTTAAAAGAAGATTTATACATTTTATAGGATTTTTTTCTTTTAACATACCCAATACAATATTTACTTTCTTATCTGGATTTTTTAACTGAAAGTTTTTAATTAATGTTTCTATTGAGTGAATATTGTGTGAAACATCTATTATTAACATAGGGTTATCACTAATAACCTCATACCTGCCAGGATTACTAACATTTTTAACTGAATTAATTATTTGATTCTTGTTTACATTTAGTTTGTATAAGTCTTTTATAACTTCTGTAGTTTTAAGTGCAACACTAATATTATTTAATTGATGAGTGCCTTCAAGTTTAGTTTTAAAGTTTATTTTATTTTTGCCAGATATGTATTGATTTTGATTATTTTTGCTTTCAACATGAAAGTCGTTATTTAATCTAAAAATTTTAGTATCGTTTTCTTTACAAAACTTTTTTATTGTCCTGATTGACCTTGGTCTAACAGATGTAATCAAGGTACTTTCATTATTAATTATTCCAATCTTTTCATAAGTAATCTTTTCAATAGTATCACCTAAGTATTCCATATGATCCATTTCAACATTTGTTATGATTCCTATTTTTGATTTAATTACATTTGTTGCATCAAATCTNCCACCTAATCCTACTTCAAAGATATTTATATCGTTTTTAGCTTTAGAAAAATATAGTATTGATACCGCAGTTAAAAGTTCAAAGTAACTTAAGTTAACTTTTATTCTTTTGGTTACTTTAATTATTATATTTATATACTTGTTTAAATTAGGAAATGTAATTTTTTTATCATTGATTTTAATTCTTTCATTAATATTTAGTAAATGAGGTGAAGTATAAAGTCCAACCTTGTATCCACCATCAATATATATTCTATTTAGTATTTGGGCTACGGTACCTTTTCCATTAGTTCCTGAAATTATGACTTTGTTTTTTAATAAATTTTGTGGGTTATTGAGNTAAGATAGAATCTTAAATAAATTATTTAAACCAGGTTTTTTACTATTCTTTAATGAATCTAAATATTTTATCCCTTTATAATTTAACCTGGTGGCCAATTTAATTTCCTACCTGATAAAAAATGAAGATGTATGTGAAAGACAGATTGACCAGCTTCTTCACCATTNTTCATTACTAGTCTATATCCATTTGTAACATTGAGTTTCTTAGCTATTTCTTTNGCTGCAAAAAAAAGATTACCTAAAATTTCGTTATCCTCTTTAGTTACATTTTGAGGCATATCAATTAGCTTTTTTGGGATTATTAATATATGAATTGGAGCTTGGGGGTTTATATCTTTAAAAGCCAAAGTATTTTTGTCTTCATAAATAATATCAGCAGGTATCTCTTTCCTGATTATTTTCCCAAAAATTGTATCATTCATTTTTTCTCCAAAATTGCGAAGGCTATTGCGTAGTAATCGCTGTGAGATATAGATATATGAATTACTTTGTCATTTATATTATCAATTGAAGCAGTGGGAGCACCATTTTTATTTTTGAGAATTTTAATATCTTTAAATCCGATAACAGAACCAATTCCGGTACCAAAAGCTTTTGAAATCGCTTCTTTTGCAGCAAATTTACCAGCCAAACTTTGAATAAATTTTTTTTTGGAATAATATGAAGGTATTTCATTTTTATTAAATAATCTACTTACCAAACGATTACCCCAATTTAAATAAAGCCTTTCAAATCTTCGTATGTCTAAAATGTCAGTGCCAATTCCATTAATCATTACTATTTATTATATCCTGGATTCTTTTTATTGAGACATGTAAGCCATGAAAAATCGCATTACTTATAATACTATGNCCAATATTATATTCAGAAATTTCTTTTATTTTAATTAACTTTTTTAAGTTGCCTTCATTTAGCCCATGTCCAGCTGCTGTATATAAATTTAATGAATCTGCATACTTAGCCGCTTCTTTTATCTTTAAGAGTTCTTTATTTCTTATCTTTGGACTACACTCAGAGTATCTACCTGTATTAATCTCTATTCCATAAGCACCAATTTCTAAAGCTTTATCGATTTGAGATTTTACAGGATCGATAAAAAACATAACTTTAATNCCTTTTGATAATCTTCTAGTTAGACTGACAAGTTGGGTATATTTTTTTTTAATATTCAATCCACCCTCAGTTGTAAGCTCTAATCTTTTTTCTGGAACAAAGGTAACGACATCGGGCTTAATTTTATTTGCTATATTAATCATTTCATTAGTTGCAGCCATCTCTAGATTTAAGTGAAATTTGTATTTACTTCTATATTTTACTAAATCATTATATTGAATATGTCTTCTATCTTCTCTAAGATGCATAACTACACCATCTGCTTTAACTTCCTTAATTATCTTTATAGCATCTATAGGATCAGGAAAAGAGCCAAGGCGAGCTTGCCTTAGAGTCGCTATATGATCTATATTAATGTTTAGTTTTCGTTTCATTGAATTTCCTTTATTATATTTTTAAATTCATTTATCTCATTATCTGAATCTTTTAAATTTAAACCTTGAATAAGTATTCTAATCTTATTTTCAGTTCCGGAATATCTTATATTTAAGTATCCTTTTGATTTATATTTTGATTTAAAACTTTTTTTAAATATTTCCAAATCATTAATCTTATCCAATGGCTTTTTACTCTTCACGGTAAAACTTTTTAATTGACTGGGGTTAAGTTTAATTTTATCAAAATAATCAAACTTAAGATTTTTTCTATTTAATAATGATAATNCAAATAATAGTGTTAGATTTGAATCTGATGTATTTAAAAAGCTTTTTATAATATAGTGTCCAGAGTTTTCACCACCAAAAATTGATTTAGTTTTCTTCATCATTTCATATACTTTTTTATCACCTACATCTGTTCTAATTATTTGTATATTATTTTTTTTGAGACTATCTTCAACTGCACTGTTAGTCATTATAGTAGTAACTAATTTTGATCCCTTTTTTAGTATATTTAAGCCAAGGAAAGTGATGATTTTATCACCTTGAATTGGTTCACCATTCTTATCTATAAAAACAATTCTGTCTGCATCTCCATCTATTGCTACGCCAAAATCTAATTTATTTTTTATTATATATTTTGATATTTTGCTCAGATTCTCAACACCACATTTCCTATTTATATTTTCACCGTTTGGTTTATTTGAAATTATTGAGAAATTNTGACCTAATTTTTTTAAAATCATTGATGTAGCTTTGTATGAAGCACCATTACTGACATCAACACAATATTTAAGGCTAGGGGGGCTACATGGAATTTTATCTGTTATTTCATTTACATATTCAGAAATAGCATTAGAATATTTTATATTCTTCACATTTATGTTTTTCTTAATTTTTTTTCTTTTAAANAATAATTCAATTTCTTTTTCATCGCGCGAGGATATTTTCTCACCATTTAAATTTATAAACTTTATGCCACAATATTCGTGGCCATTATGAGATGCGGTAATCATAATTCCAGCAGAATAAGGGTATTTTTCAGTAAAAATTGAGAGAGATGATGTTGGCAAAATACCTAAAGAAATTGTATTAAGCCCTGCTTGATTTAACCCTTTTATCAAATTTGATTCGATGAAATCTGAAGATTTTCGTGTATCTTTCGATATAAAAACATTTAATGTACTAGAAGCTCTCTTTAAAAAGCATCCATATGAATATCCTATTTTTATTAAATTCTTTTTTATAAAATAGCCCTGATTAGGAAACCCTCTTATTCCATCAGTTCCGAACATTTTCTAACTCCTGCCAGATTTTAATCATTTCTCTTGTTTCTTTAATGTTGTGCACCCTAAGAAGGTTCGCCCCATTGTTAAGACAAAAACAAGCTGTAACAACAGAAGCATTGGTACGATTTTTTGGAATTTTTATGTTTAAAATCTCTCCCAAAAAGGACTTGTTTGATACACCGTACATTACTGGTAATTTAAGTTTTGAGAACTCTTCAGCTTTCTTAATTAAAGTAATATTTTGTTTGACTGTCTTTCCAAATCCAATTCCTGGATCGACAACAATAGAGTGGGGATTGATTCCCATCTTAATACTAGNCTTAACCTTATTTTTCAAATCTGTTTTAATGTCTTTTATTAAATTTTTATATTTTGTTTTAGATTGCATTAGATTAGGTAAATCCGATGTATGATTTATTATCACAGCAGCATTATTCCTTGATATAACATTTGGCATTTCATTATCAAAACGGTAACCCGTAACATCATTAATAATATTAGCTCCTTCATTCAGACAAATATCTGCTATTTCACTTTTCATCGTATCAATAGATATTGGTATCGAAAAATTTTTACGAATAAGAATNGTATTATTTATTAATCTTTCTTTTTCAGTTTTTAAAGATATTCTCTTTGACTTAGGTCTTGTAGATTCTGCACCAATATCTAGTATATCGGCACCTTCTTTTATAATTTGTTCAACTCTTTTTAAAATTGAATATCGAGATTTGTATTTATTTCCATCATAGAAAGAGTCAGGAGTTAAGTTCAGAATACCAACAATCAAAGGNGACTTAGTTAAGTTGAATTTTTTTTTATTAATTTGAAGGTACATTTCTAATTATTCTTTTATATTCTCTAATGCTGTAGTTGTACCTGGATTAAAACTACTCCAATCATTTGTATTTTTGTTCTCTGAACTTGAAGGCGTCCCTGATGTAGTATCATCTGGTGGAGTAGAAGGANTCTTGTTTCCTAATAATTCGTCAAGTTGTTTGGCATCAACACTTTCTGTTTCCAGCAAAAGATTTGCCAAATCATGGAGTATTTTTTCATTATCTTTTAATAAATTTATTGCATAATTATATTGGGCTACTAATATTTGTTTAATTTCTGAATCAACCTCAAGGCTTGTTGCTTCACCATAATCAGTTCTAGATGACATATCTTTGCCAAGGAAAACTTCTCCTTCTTTTTGAGCTAACCTTATTGGTCCAACTTTCTCAGACATTCCCCATTCTGTAACCATCTTTCTAGCCATTTCTGTAGCTCTTTCCAGATCGTTTCCTGCACCAGTTGTTCTTTCATTGTAAATAATTTCTTCGGCAGCTCTACCGGCTAATAGTACAGCTATGGTTTTAAGTAAATAATCTCTAGTAAGCATATATTTATCCTCAGCAGGAAGTTGCTGAGTAAGACCGAGTGCCATGCCTCTTGGGATTATTGTAACTTTATGAACAGGGTCAGTACCTGGTGTTAGTTTAGCAACTAAAGCATGACCTGCTTCATGATATGCGGTAACTTTTCTTTCATGATCACTAATTACCATGCTCTTACGTTCAGCACCCATTATCACTTTATCTTTTGCAAATTCAAAATCATCCATAGTTAGGGATGCGTTGTCACTTCTTGCGGCTTTCAAAGCAGCTTCATTAACTAGATTCTCTATATCTGCCCCAGAGAAACCAGGAGTAGAGCGAGCAACAATTTTTAAGTCCACGTCTTTACTCAGAGGGGTATTTCTTGTATGAACTTTTAATATCTCTTCCCTACCTTTAACATCTGGTCTAGGGACAACTACTTGCCTATCAAATCTACCTGGTCTTAGAAGAGCAGGATCAAGTACATCTGGTCTATTAGTAGCAGCCATAACTATGATTCCTTCAGTTGATTCAAAACCATCCATTTCGACTAAAAGTTGATTTAAGGTTTGCTCTCTTTCGTCATGACCACCTCCTAGTCCAGCACCTCTGTGCCTACCAACAGCATCAAGTTCATCAACGAAAACAATACATGGTGAATTTTTTTTGGCCTGAGCAAATAAATCTCTAACTCTAGATGCACCGACACCTACAAACATTTCAACGAAATCACTTCCACTGATTATAAAGAAAGGAACCATTGCTTCACCGGCAATAGCTTTTGCTAGAAGAGTTTTACCTGTTCCTGGTGACCCAACTAGAAGTATACCTTTAGGTATTCTCCCACCTAGATTTGTAAATTTTTTTGGATTTTTTAGAAAATCAACAATTTCTTGAACTTCATCTTTTGATTCATCTATGCCAGCAACATCTTTAAAATTCTTTTTATTGTCTTCTTTGTTTAACATTCTCGCCTTACTTTTTCCAAAACTCATAGCTCCCTTACCACCAGCCTGAATTTGTCTGAAGAAGAAAATCATTATCATGATTAGGAAAATCATTGGTCCCCAGTTAACTAAGAATCCTAAAAATCCACTTTCTTGATCGGAAATAAAATTAAAATTAACTTTTTTTGCCGTCAACTTCCCTAGTAGCTCCTCTCCTACAGGACCATAGGTTTTAAAGTACTCAGGTTTGCCATCGCCAGAAGGGATTAAGAATTCACCGGTTATTTCATTACCTTTAATTTCAACTTGTAAAACTTGATCAGATTCGACTACATTTAAGAATTCGCTATACTTCAAATCAGAGTATTGCTTCTTACCCTCAGAAATTATTTGATATGCTCCCATCAAGGAAGCAAATATAATAAACCAAACAAAAAGATTTTTTAAAAAACTGTTGTTCATAAAACGTAATATACCTAAAAAAACTAGCTAAAGATACCAGTGCTTAGATATCTTTCACCTGTATCACATAAAATAGTTACTATTTTATCACCCTTGTTTAGTCTTTTTGCTACAATTACCGATGCTAGAATATTGGCACCCGCGGATACACCAACAAAGAGTCCATAGTCAGTGGCTAGTTTCTTAGTCATTTCAATTGCTTCAGCACCTTTAATCTTCAAAATTTCATCATATGATTCTGGATCTAAGGTTTCTGGAATAAAACCAGCTCCTATCCCTTGTATTAGATGAGGGCTTGATTCACCATCAGATATAGTAGGGCACTCATAAGGCTCTACAGCTATTATTTTTATAGATGGGAATTTCTCTTTTAAAGTTGAACCAACCCCTGAAATAGTACCCCCAGTTCCTACTCCTGCTACAAAACATGTGATTCCTGAATCCATTTGTTTGATTATTTCTAAGGCTGTTGTTTTTTTATGAGCTTCGGGATTACTAAGGTTGTTAAATTGCCTTGGTGAGAATGAGTCTTCAATTTCTTGTAAAAGTTCATTAGATTTTTCTATTGAACCTTCCATTTGTTTGTCCTTAGAAGTTAANATTACTTCAGCTCCATAAGCGACAAGCATATCTCTTCTTTCATTACTCATATCTTCTGGCATTGTTAAAATTAACTTATAACCTTTAGACGCACATGTAAGAGCAAGCCCAATGCCTGTATTTCCACTTGTGGGCTCGATTATAGTCGTCTTTCCTGGCTTGATGACACCTTTTTCTTCAGCATCCTCAATCATTTTTAAGCATATTCTGTCTTTTATGCTGCCACCAGGATTAAGACTTTCTAGCTTTCCATATATTTCTACTTCTTGACCTTCATATAAATTATCAAGCTTAATTATGGGTGTTTGACCAATTGTCTCAAGTATGTTGTTGTAAACTTTCATTATTTGTATTTCTTCTCAATTACAAGATTTAACACAGCAAGAAAAATTTGTTCATCATAGTCTTTAAGNTTCTTTAAGAAAACTCTTACTTCTGACCATTGAATATCTTTCTTCATACATTCGTTTTTTACCTTTAATACTAATCCTTTCAGTACCTGGTCATCTAGATTAGTTAAAATATCTTTAAATGTCATTCTCTAAATTTACACCAAGAGTTCTTAAAATAAAGATTTAATCAATCCACCGTCGATATTAATTGAATTTCCAGTAATATAGCTTGCCATATCAGAGCATAAAAAAGTTACAATTGGTGCAAATTCTTCAGGTCGTCCAATTCTTTTAATTGGTATATCTTGACCTAAAGCATTCAAAATATCCTTTTGATTGATACCACTTTCTTTGCTTTTTTTCTCAGCAATTTCTAATATTCTATCAGTTAAAATTCTTCCTGGTAAAACATTATTAACCATTATATTAGAAGATGCATATTGATTAGAGATTGACTTAGATAGTCCTGTAACTGCAGCTCGCATTATATTAGACAAGAGCAAACTATCAATTGGTTGTTTTGCCGAAGTAGATGTAATATTAACAATTCTTCCCCAATTATTTGATTCCATCAAAGGTAAAATAAGTTTTGTAAGCATAAATACATTTTTTAGATTTTTATTAAATGAATCAATTAGCTGGTCTTCGGTAACGTTTGCAAAATCTCCAGGATCTGGCCCACCACAATTATTTACCAATATATCAATTTTCTTGCTTTTTGATGTGGCAAATTTAAAAAGATTTTTGATACCATCATCTTCAGACAAGTTTACTTTGACTATATGAAACTTCTTAAATCCATATTCAAATAAGTCTTTTTTAGCTNTTTCAATATTTACATCTTTTGATGAACAAAGGACAACCTCTGCACCTTCCTCTAGAAGTGATTTGGCAATGGCAAAACCTAATCCCTTTGTTGATGCACAGACAATAGCAAATTTATCATCTAATTTTAAGTTCATACTTTAATGTATAATATTTTTATGAAAAAGGTAAGATTTTACTGGAATTTAAATTCTAATAAGTCTAATTTTTAAGTTTTTTGTATNAAAATACGCATTTTTAAGGATTAATTAATAAAGNGGTCAATTATGGTTATAAAACAAATTCTAAAAGAATGGTCTTCTGCAATTAAGTTTTATGAAAATAAAAAAGTATGTTTAATTTTCAGAAAAGGTGGGATTCATGAGAAAAATTTCGATGAAAAAAATGATTACTTTGGCTTCTTCCCAACTTTTGAACATGAATCTAGTGATACAGTGAAGCCAGACTTTCGTAATATTAAATACCTATTAGATAGGAGAGTGGACTATTCCGGCACGAGTGAGCTTACCCACTTTGGTAAAATTATTGGTAGCTATGAAGTTTCCTCTATTGATAAGCTTAAACTTCTTGATAATTTTCACATATGGGAGAGTTCTTATTTGGTAGATAGATTTAATTTTAGGCCAAAGAATCCTCTAAAATGCTACTTGCTTGATGTTTTTAAGGTNAAGCTTGCAAAAAAAATAGAATATAATGTAGAAGAAGCCAAGGGATGTACTTCNTGGTTTCAATTAAAGAATGAAGTAGCAGTTCATAGCTACGAAAAAGTAAATGATGATTTCCAAAATAATAAAGTTTTAAAAGTATTGAATGAACTAGTTTAACAAACTAACCTTTAGCTTTTTTAATATCCTTGCTAATTGAATCTGCAACTGCTTTTCCATCTTTTTTGGTGGCTGAATCAATTCCTTGTTTAGTTGCATCTTGACCTTCTGAAGGAGCAGACGTATGAGTAACTTTTGGTTTCTTTGAATAGTCAGTGGAATACCATCCATCGCCTTTTAATTGGAAAGAAGATAATGATATTAGCTTNTTAACTTTACCTCCCTTGCAATGAGGACACTTCTTAATGTCCGGATCACTGAAGGATTGAAGTTCTTCAAAAATCTTATCACATTTTGAACATTCATATTCATAAATAGGCATTAGTTGCTCCCTTAGNTATCAAATGAAATATATTGAGTTTTTTCAAAATTTCAAGTGACCGATGAAGTCTCTGGCATTAAAGCTTTGTGAACTTACATGAGCCTCATTACTACAAAGATATAATACTATAGGGAGAATATCCTCAGGTTGAGGGATTTTAGATTGGTCCTCATCTGGTATAGCTTGCTTCCTCATTCTAGTTGCTGTTCCACCTGGATTAACAGTATTTACTATTATTTTATCGCTTTCCAACTCCTGGGCGAGTATTTTAGATAAACCCTCCATTCCTAGTTTTGATATTGAATAAGCCCCCCATTTCTCTCTTGGATTTTGCCCAACAGATGAGCTGATTATTACAATTGAACCTTTTTTTGATTTTTTTAAGCTAGGTAGCAAACTTTTTACAAGTAGAAACTGATTGTTTAGATTAATATTAATTGTGTGACACCAAGTCTCATAATCGCAATCTTCTATTTTTTTTATTTCACCAAGTACACCAGCATTGCATACTAGCACATCAATTTTTTCAAATTTTTTAATTAATTCATCACTTAGATTAGCGATAGCTTCTGTGGATTCAAGATCAAGTTCCATTGGATAAAAATTTCTAGTAAATTTTTCAGCTAGATTTTCAAGTGAGTTCAAATTTCTACTAGTCCCAATAACAATATTACCTAAATCAAGAAGCTTTTCGGCTAATGCTTTACCGATACCTCGAGAAGCACCAGTTACAAGAATAGTTTTAGATTTTAAAAACTGTAAATCTAAATCTTTTATATTCATATAAATTATTCTAACTCAAAAAAATTATTTTACTTTATTCTTATTATTTCTTCCTAGATGGGGCCAAGCCTAGGTAAAAAGTAATAAGAATAGGGAGGATTATAGAAATTATGTAGAGATTTGATGGNCCTGCTGCTAATAAAAATGATGGTAAGAATAAAGAGATAACATATGCAATAGGAACCCATTCAGATGAACCAATGTCGTTTATCCTTTTTTTAGCAATAAAAAAAGAGAATACTAGAATTAATANTCCTAATAATCTTGGAATCATTTTTACAAGAAAAAACATAAAAAAGGAGATCTTATCTTGCCCAATATCAAGAAAGATTGAATTGCCAATTTCGTNTAAAATCAATGAAAAAAAGTTTAATGTTAAAATTGTTATCCAAAAGCCTTTTCTATCTAAGTTACCTTCACTGGATATTAATAGCCATTTTAATTCCATGAAAGTGATTCTAACTCAAATACTTGACATTTGCATGGTAAATTTGATAAAAATAAAATTATAAGCACTTTAGGACTGCATGACTTCTGTTTTTTCTCGTTCTCATCACATTTTATGCTTTAAGGAGGATGTTTTGAACAAAGAAGTAAGTAAAATCAAAAGTTCTGATATTTTAAGTAAAAACTATTGCCCATCATGCCTACAATTTAAAAATATNGAGCAAAAAATATCTAGCATTATTAATCATAGTAGGAAAGAATATGATTTAATTTCTTCATGTCCTGACTGTGGTACAACGTTAAAAAGAAAAAATAAATTTTATGATTTAGGAGGAGGTGACTAAATGAACACTGATTCCGTAGATGATGACATAGAGTGTAAACTTAAGTATCTAACAGCAAAGCACAGAGCTCTTGATATAAAAATTTCAAATTCATGGAACTCATATGTTACTGACTCTATTTTAAAAAAATTAAAATATGAAAAAATTAAGATTAAAGCAAAAATTGAATCTATAAAGTCAAAGTAATTTATATTCTTGATAATTATATGTTTATGAGTAAATTCATATAATGAGAATTATTTTTTTCTTGCTTCTAATATCTTTTAATTTAAATGCAAAAACTAGTAATGAAAAATTTATTGATAAAGTGTCAAAGTGCTCTAATTCTATACAGGCAAACTATTTAATAGAAGAGAAAGTTCCCTTAAAGTTAGTTCTGGCTCAAGCTATTTTGGAATCGAATTGGGGGAAATCAAGATTTGCAAAAGAAGGTAATAATTTTTTTGGTATGAGAACTTGGGACTTAAATAAAGAACATATGAAGCCAAAATCAAACCCCGACTCCAAGTTCGGACTTGTCGTATATCCAAATTTATGTGCTTCCGTTAAAGACTATTTAGAAAATATAAATACCTCCGAAAAGTATTACGAACTAAGAAGAGTTAGAAGCATAGAGTTAAGCCTATGGGACTCCGTTGATCCAGTTGTTTTAGCAAGATTCTTAGGGAATTATAGCGAAGAAGGCGAACTATATACTCAAAAGGTTATAAATCAGATCGATTCACTTAATATTGATTAATTCTTAAGTTTTAATATATAACTAATTTTTTCACCATTTTTATAAATCTCTAAAATATTAGGGCTTACCAAAAAATATTTACAGTCAGCATTGCTGCATTCCATTTTATCTATTTCTTTTAGCTTTTTTAAATTTAAAAAAATTATAGTTTTTAACGAATTATCAAAAATAAATTGATCAAAACTTTCAGGTATTGGATTCTCTGGGGGCATTCTAAAAATAGCAGAATGTGAGTTCAATGTAAAAATAAGAAGGAATAGTGTTGTTTTTAACATTTAAAAATATCTCCTTTTACTTTTTCTTGATATTAATCGTAAAGCTAATGGAAGATAAAAAAATAAAACTTGATTCAAAAAAAATTCATTATAATTCTCTGTGAAAACAATCATTAGTGGATAGAATAAAATTGTCAAAGGAAATGCTAGTATTGCAATAAATGAAATAAAAAAACTATTTAACAGATAAATTAAAGTGACACTTTTATAAAGATAGAATAGGGCAGNTAAAGTTAGATATATAGTTAAATATTTTGTAAATTTATCACTTCTAATTCTTAATTTTATTAAATCAGAAAATATTGGAATAAACATAGTTTAATTATAAATTAATTTTATAGAATTTATGCAACTTTAGAATTTATCTTTCTTTCATGAGGGCAAAGAAATTTCTTTCTTAATCTTAAATTCTTGGGGGTNACTTCAATTAATTCATCATCCTTTATGTAGGCCATAATCTCTTCTAGCGACATTACTTTTGGTGGTGTTAATACAACAGCTTTATCACTTCCTGATGCTCTCATGTTAGTTAGGGCCTTACCTTTAATAAGATTTATATCCAAGTCATTATCTCTGTTATTTTGTCCCACAATCATACCTTGGTATACCTTGACTTGTGGCCCTATAAACATGGATCCTCTATCTTGTAATTTAAAAATTGCAAAAGCGACGCTTGTTCCAGTTTCAGCAGATACTAAAGCTCCATTTTTCCTGCTTTGTATTTCACCTTTGTAATGATCATAGCTGTGAAAAAGTCTNTTTATTACAGCAGTCCCCCTGGTTTCAGTTAGAAGTTTACCCTGATAGCCAATTAATCCTCTGGAAGGAGCATGGAAAATTAATCTTGTTTTACCTGCTCCAGCTGTTCTCATATCCACCATTTCGGCTTTTCTTTTATTCATTCCATTGATAACTGAACTTGAATACTCCTCATCAACATCAATTATGACTTCCTCTATAGGTTCAGTGGTCTTTCCTTTNTCATCTTTCTTAAATAAAACTCTAGGTCTTCCTATTGTTAGTTCAAAATCCTCTCTACGCATCTGCTCGATTAATACCCCAAGTTGTAGCTCACCTCGACCACTTATCTCAAATGCATCTCTGTTTGGATTTTCCGTGAAACTAATAGCTACATTCGTTTCCGCTTCAGCCAGGAGTCTTTGTCTTATCAAAGTCGAGGTTACTTTTTTACCCTCCATTCCTGCAAGAGGGGAATCATTTACTGAAATCGTTACGGACATGGTAGGGGGGTCAATTGGTGTTGATTTTAATGGTTCAGTTACAGAGGGAAGACAAATTGTATCAGAAACAGTTGCTTTATTTAATCCAGCTATACATATTATTTCACCAGCACT
The DNA here is from genome assembly GCA_002167555.2 of Deltaproteobacteria bacterium TMED58. Lineage (GTDB taxonomy): Bacteria > Desulfobacterota_D > UBA1144 > UBA1144 > UBA1144 > TMED58. Next base: position 9,218 of record NHDL02000003.1, on the reverse strand, counting down.
GACCTTATCTACCGCAACTTTAGCCATCCCATCAAATCTAAGAAGCTTGGTAAGCCTACCTGACTCAACTGTTTCCCCATTTAGATTAATTACTTTTACAGTTTCATTAATATTTGCTGATCCTTGTATTACTCTTCCAACTAAACATCTTCCAAGGTAGGGATCAGAATCAAGTAACGTTGCAAGCATTGCAAACGGTTTATCAATAAAAACTTTGGGAGTAGGGACATGTGATAATATTAAATCAAGTAAGGGTTTTACATTTTCTCTTGGATCATCTAACTCTTTAGCGCACCACCCATCTCTTCCAACTGCATATAAAACAGGAAAATCTAGTTGTTGATCGTTTGCATCTAATGATACAAATAAATCAAATACTTCGTTTAAAACATCATCCGGCCTCGAGTCAGATCTATCTATTTTGTTAATTATAACTATTGGATTTAGACCTTGTGCTAGTGCTTTACCTAGTACGAATTTAGTTTGAGGCATTGGTCCTTCTGCTGAGTCAATTAGCAATAGGACTCCATCTGCCATATCAAGGACTCTTTCTACCTCTCCACCAAAATCAGCATGGCCAGGCGTATCTATTATGTTTATTCTAGTTTCCTTATACTGAACAGACGTTGGTTTAGCAAGTATTGTAATACCTCTTTCTTTTTCAAGGTCNCCAGTATCCATAAGTAGTTCAGAATCTTTATCTGACTCTTTCATAAGACCACTGTCACATTGCTTCAGCAGTGCATCCGTCAATGTAGTTTTTCCGTGATCTACATGAGCAATTATCGCTATGTTTCTTATATTTTCTGACATAATAGTTGATTCATACTAACTCTATCTCAATTAAATACAACTAAATGCTATAAATTAATAATAGAGTCATTTTTAGATTGAATAAAACTTTCTATTTTAGCCGACCCTTCATATGAGTCAGCCTTTTTTGACTTATCGAACGTAAGAGATACAAATGAAGAAGTACCCATATCATTTATATCATAATTTCCTACTAAATAAGAAAGCAGGTCACTTAGACCAGGGTTGTGGCCAATTAAAGTTATCATATTTGTATTTTTACTCTCACTTTCAACAATATTTAGCAATTTCTTAAAAGTAGCAAGGTATAAATCAAAGGAATAGATTATCTTACTATCGGGATTTAAACTATTTTTTAGAAACGAAAGGGTTTTTTTAGTTCTTATAGAAGTAGAGCAAATAATCTTATGTTTCTTAAAATTAAACTGAAGTAAATAATTATCTAGGTTTTTTATATCATTTATACCCCTTTTTGAAAGACATCTTAAAAAATCCTTCTTCTCAGCAAGTACTTGTTCTGCTTTAGCATGTCTAATAATATTTAAAAATTTCATAATTAATTTTAACGTATAAGTCTAAGTTTCTCGTATATAAGGTTAATTTTTTTTATTTGAACCTCTTTTTCTATAGTTGNGTTTTTATATTTTAAATTAATTTCATATTCATTTTTTTTATTATTAAAAACTAAAAATTCTTTATTAAGCATTTTTTTTGAACCAGATGAGGCTGTATAGATTCCTTTTAGTAATAAGCCTAAAAATTCACATGATAGTCTCTCCTTATTTGATAATTGAACGATTTGTCTTTCTACTTCACCTGAATATTTTTTTGTACTGCCGTATCTATTATATAGACAATATGCAACAAATAGCCTTTGTTCAAAATTTATACCAACCCATGAATATCTAAGGGTTCTCAGAAATGATTGGATTGATCTATATTCAGATAATATTTTCCAATGCGTATCAGATAAATACGATACACCTTCTAGAATTCTATAATCTAAATTAAGTTTTTTAGGAATCATTTTTATAAAATATTTATGAATATCAGAAGCACAATTATTTCTTGAATCTAAGTTTGATATGAATTTACACGATTCAATAAATGGATCGGAGTCTTTTACTCTTTTAGATAATTTTGAAAAATTATAACCCTCTCTTAGTCCATATTCCGAGAAATAAATTGGCACATCTTTAAAATTTCTTATTAAAATTATTAAAAAAATTGCAGCAACTGGAACTGTCATTTCTTTATTCGTTAATCTATCTACATTTTTTGAAGTAACTGATANAAGCTCTTTGTTAAGAAACATTTTAAACTTACGACAATCTTTTTTTGTAACTTTAAAGTTATGTATTATCTTATTTGGGCATTTAATTTCATTTAAATACCTTTTACACAGATATCTAAAAGCACCNCCTATTAAGTATATTTCGTTAAAATTCTTGTTTAAAACACCACTTTTCTTTAGTTTGTCTAGTATTTCTTTTTTTAAAAATGAAATATTTAAAAATTTATTATCATTATAGTATCTTAGGGTTCCTATCTTGAGACTTTTGTTGCTGTTTATTGTTTTTTTATTGACCCTTACAAGTTCTAAGCTTCCACCGCCAAGATCAGCTACTAAACCTCTAGGATTATCAAATGTGCTTATTATACTCATTCCAGCTAATGATGATTCCTCTTTTCCAGATAATATTTTAATATTTTTAGAAAGAATCTCCCTAATTTTTCTTTTTATTGNAATAGAGTTTGATGCTTCTCTGATAGCAGCAGTGCCTAGTATCTCAAATTCTTTTACATTGTAATCAGTCAGAATTGATTTAAAAACCTTTAGAGCATTATAAAAATTGCTCAACTTTTTGTTATCAATCTTCTTATTCTTTGATAAGCCTTTTCCAAGCTCACAGTAAAACCTTTTATTTATAAAAACATTTGGAAATCTATAAGGTGGTGCATANACTACTAATCTGACAGTATTTGAACCAATATCTAAAAGNGCTTTAAGTTTTTCTTTTTTCATCTAAATAAACTTTTTTTATNTTTTTTAATGCTTAACAAATAATTAACATTTTTTATTTAAATTGTATAATTAACATTTTTTATTTAAATTGTATATGTGAAACATTATACCAATAGAGAACTATCATGGCTTTATTTTAACGAGAGAGTTATAAAGAAATCCAAAAATCCTCAAGTTCCGTTCAATGAAAGATTTAATTATTTATCAATTTCAGCATCAAATCTTGATGAATTTTTCATGATAAGAATTGCTGGTATTATTCAACAAATAANCCAAGGGTTTAAAGGTTTAAGTATTGGCGGCNATACNCCAGCTGAACAATTATCTTTTTGTAGTGAAAAAGCAAGAGAACTTATCTCTATGCAAGAAGATTCATACGAAGATCTCGAAGCAGAATTAAAAGAAAAAAAATATTCTATCAATAAACTAGATTTATTAAATGAAGATGANCTATTATGGCTAAAAGAATATTTTTTAGAACAGGTATTACCTATAATTACCCCTACTACCATTGACTCAAATCATCCAATACCATTCATTCAAAACCTTGAATTATTTGTAGTATTTAAAATAAAAGAAAAGTCTAAATCTAAAAAATCTTATTTTTCTTTCATTAAAAAACCCAGAGGTTTTGATCGATTTAAAATTATTCCAGGAACAAAAAAAATATTTTCATTTGAGACACTAATTAATTTCTTTATTAAAGAAATTTTTTATGATTTTATTGTCCAGGATAGTGGAGTTTATAGGGTTATAAGGAACAGTGATTTAACATATGAGGAAGAAGCTGAAGATTTAATCTTACACTTCAGTAAGCTTTTAAATAAAAGAAGAAAAGGGCAGATAGTAAGACTAGATACTTTGTTATCAAACAGTAAANATGTTGATAATTTCATTTACAAGAGTTTAAAAATACAAAATAGTTATATATATAAATTTAAGAATTTTTTATCAGTCGANGATTGTGATCAAGTAGTTANCTTATCAAGATTTAATCNAAAGTATAAAAATTTCGATCCAAGGATGCCACGGAGGGTCGAAGAATTTGGTGGTGATTATTTTTCTGCTATAAGTAAAAAGGATTTTATTGTTCATCATCCATATGAAAGTTTTGATACAGTAGTAAGATTTTTACTACAGTCATCAAAAGATAAAAATGTGATTTCAATAAAACAAACACTCTATAGAACAAGTAATAATTCACCTATAATTGCTGCATTAATGCAAGCTGCTTTTAATGGGAAGTCCGTAACAGCATTGATTGAATTAAAAGCAAGATTTGAGGAGAAAAAAAATATCCAATGGGCAAGAAACTTAGAGAAGTCTGGTGTTCAAGTTGTTTATGGATTACCAAATCTTAAAATTCATTCTAAGATTAGTCTTGTTGCGAGGAAAGAAAGTGGTTCAATAGTAACTTATTGTCATTTTGGAACNGGTAATTATCATCCTCAAACTGCAAAACTTTATACAGATCTTTCCTTATTTACCAAAGATAAAGATTTAACAAATGATGCAGCAAAAGTTTTTAGTTATATGACAAGCTATGTTGAACCAAGAGGCTTAAAAAAGCTATCAGTGGCACCTGTAATGATGAGAGAAACCTTCTATCAGCTTATAGACCAAGAAATAAAAAACTCCAAAAAAGGTTTATCCTCAGGAATTTGGGCTAAAATGAATTCCTTAGTTGATAGTGGGATTATTTCAAAATTATATGAGGCATCCAATGCAGGTGTTTCAATTAAATTAATTGTTAGAGGAATTTGCTCTTTGCAGCCAGGTATTAAAAATCTTTCTGAGAATATAGAAGTTAAGTCTATTGTTGGTAGATTTCTAGAACACTCAAGAATCTATTGTTTTGGCAACGGTCAATCTTTACCTTCCACATCTTCTAAAGTTTTCATATCTTCTGCTGATTGGATGAAAAGAAATATAGACAGAAGAGTTGAGATACTAATCCCAATATTAAATAGCACAGTCAAAGAGCAGGTTTTGAATCAAATAATGGTAGCAAACCTACTTGATAATNAAAACTCCTCATTATTATGCAATGACCAAGTGTATAGAAAATTCAATTTGAATGATAAACCTTTTTCTTGTATGGATTACTTTATAAATAATCCTAGTCTTTCAGGGAGAGGAAAAAATAAAGATAAAGAGGTGATTAAATTGACTAATAAAAAANTAAATATTCTTTGTGTTTGTATTCATAACTCAGCTAGAAGTCAAATGGCTGAGGCTTTTTTGAATACATTGTCACCAGATATGAATGCAAAAAGTGCTGGTATTAGCCCTGGCAAACTTAACCCTCTAGTCGTAGAGTCAATGCAGAATATTGGTATCGATATTTCAAAGAATAAAACTAAATCAGTTGAAAATATATTAAAAAAGAAAACAAAATTTGATTTTATAATTTTTGTTTGTGCAGAGTCACAAGCTGAGAATTGTCCAGTGATACCTTATGAATCAAAAAAACTTTACTGGTCAATAGATGATCCTTCTAGTTTGAAAGGTGTAAAAAGCGTTAAATTAAAAAAAATTGATAAGATTAGAGGTGAAATTGAAAATAAAGTAAGAGACTTTATAGCCAACTATAAAGTTCTATAACTTAACTCTTTATTAGCTTAATATTAAACAAATCTTAATATTCACAAATTAAATATAAAAATATGAACAATGATAATAACTCACANACCAGTTACTATCTTCCAAAATATAGATCAATTTTTATCTCTGATACACATTTAGGTTCTCCACATGCTAACACTTATTACTTAAAACATTTCTTGCAAAACAATGATTGTAAGTATNTTTATCTAGTTGGTGATATTGTTGATGGATGGAGATTTAAAAAAGGAAAGTCATGGAATTCTCAAGCATCTGAAGTTATACAGTTAATACTAAAAAAAGCAAAAAAAACTAAGTCAACTACTTATTTGATAGGTAACCATGATGAATTCTTGCGAAACTATGTAAATAGTATGATTGATACAATTCACCTAACTCTCGAAACAGTTCATATAGGTAAAAATGGGAATAGGTATCTAGTTGTTCATGGAGATATGTTTGATAGTGTCACTAGGTATTCAAAAATGTTCGCATTATTTGCCGATAAAATGTACTCAACCCTGATATATGCAAATAAATTNTTTAATCTGATTCGTCGTCATTTTTCCTTTGGATATTGGAGTTTAAGTTCTTATATTAAGAAAAAAAGTAAGGATACAATAAATTTNATATTTGAATATGAAAAAGCAATATCTAGGTATTGTCTGAGTAAAAAATATGATGGAATAATTTGCGGTCATATTCATACTCCAGAAATAAAAAATATAAATGATATTAATTACTTGAACTGTGGAGATTGGGTTGAATCACATACTGCTCTTGTTGAACACCATAACGGTGAATTTGAAATATTAAATTGGGCAGAAATAGTTGAAAATGAGAATAGAATTAAGGTCATCAAAAGAGATGAAGAAGCTGCATGAAAAAAATTCTTATAATTACAGATGCATGGAAGCCTCAAACTAATGGAGTTGTTACAACACTAGGGAACTTAATAAATAATCTTGAACAATTAGATTTTAAAGTTAAAGTAATATCCCCTCAAGATTTTAAAACAATTAATTGCCCAGGATATAATAATATAGATATATCATTAAACGTATGGAAAGTAGGTTCACTTATTCAAGATTTTAACTCGGATTTCATTCATATAGCAACTGAGGGGCCCATTGGATTAACGGCTAAAATATATTGTGATATCAATAATTTATCCTATTCAACTTCTTATCATACAAATTTTCCGGATTACTTAAATAGTTTTTATAATGTTCCTGTGTCTTTTACATATTCTTATATTAAATTTTTTCATAAAAAATCNGTTGCAATAATGGTAGCAACAAAGTCAATTGAAAATGATTTAAAATTAAGAGGTTTTAAGAATTTAAAGCAATGGAGTAGGGGGGTCGATCTATCACTTTTTGATTCCACGCTAAGGACTAGACAAGTTAANGAAGAAAAGAGATTGGTTTGTGTTTCGAGAGTATCAAAGGAAAAGAATTTAGAAGCTTTTTTTAATCTTAATATAAATGCCAAAAAGATTATGATTGGCGATGGTCCAATGCTTAAGGATTATAAAGAAAATTATAGAGACGTGGAATTTAAGGGATTCCTATTTGGAAAAGAATTAAAGAAGGAATACTCTAATGCTGATGTTTTCGTATTCCCTAGTCTTACCGATACTTTTGGCTTAGTTGTTATTGAAAGCTTTGCTTGTGGAACCCCAGTTGCGGCTTTTAATGCTCCAGGACCAAGGGATATAATAGAAAATGGGCTAAACGGTTATTTCGGTGAAAACCTAGAGGAAAATGTGAAAAAATGTTTTAAGTTAGATAGAGACAAAGTTCTAGAGTCCTCCCAAAAGTGGACTTGGGAAAAATCAACTCAAATGTTTCTTAGTAATATATTGCCAATAAATAACAATGAAGAGGCTGCATGAGTACTATTATTAAAAATATTAAAAANCCAATTCNTTCTTTNGATGATTTTTTATCCTCAAGTCCAAAATTAATTAATTTTTTACTAAAATTTAAAAAATACGATCCTAATCCCTCTTCTGAAATTTATATTGAAAGTAAAAANTATATAGTTCAGCTTGCAACAAAGCAAAAGGATTTCTATCAAATATTTAGATTAAGATCAAAATGTTTTAAAAGAGGAGTTTTAAAAAATATAAAGGATTTTAGTTTAGAAAACGATTGTTATGATAAATTTTCAGATTATCTAATCGTTAAAGATAAGGTTGATGATAAAGTCCTTGCAACATATAGGCTTATACCTTCATTTAAGACAAATGATTATTACTCATCATCTGAGTTTGATTTATCTAAATTATTAGAACTTGATGGGATAAAAATTGAACTTGGTAGGGCATGTACTGATAAAGAAAAAACTAGTCCTATAATTTTTGCGTTACTATGGAAAGGCCTTCTTGAATACGCAAATAGGGTAGACGCAAAGTATCTATTTGGTTGCTCTAGTATTTTTTGTGGAGAAGAGTACTCGACAGCGATATTTAATGATTTTCTCGAAAACGACTTTGTTCACAGCAGAATAATATCAATGCCNAAGTATAAATATTTACCAAAATCTAATATTAAAAAAAAAGAAAAAACAGTTGTTAACGTTAAAGATATAAAAATACCTTCCTTGATTAAATCTTATTTAAATGCAGGTGCCAAAATATGTAGCTTCCCTGCTTATGATAAAGACTTTAAATGTTTGGACTTACTAACATTATTTAATATAAAAGATATAAACAATAGATATGAAGAAAAGTTTAAATCATGACAGTTACTTTAATAATAAAGTTATTTCTCTTTATAGCAGTTTATATAGCACTTTTTACAGTAAATCTAATTATTTATTTAATTGATAGGTTATTTCTTTTAAATGATAAATTTATAAAAATTAGGATTTATACTTTATCTGTTTCCTCGACTGTAATTTTGAAAATTCTGCGTATCAAAGTTAATGTTGAAAAAATAAATATATACGATAAAAATTCCTTTATAATATCGAATCACCTTTCTTATATTGACATCTTAATTATTTCATCAATTTATAAATCATCATTTATTGGCAGTATTGATCAGGTTAAAAATAATAAATTTTTTGGATATTTAGCTCTCATATCAGGATGTGTATTTGTTAATAGAAAAGAGAGAATTAATATTCAAAACGAAATCAAGGAAATAAGCAATAAATTAAAAAGGACTTCCATTTGTTTTTTTCCAGAAGCTACTACAAGTAATGGATCTAAAGTTNTACCTTTTAAATCATCATTTTTTCAATGCATTAAGAATTCACCTAATTATTTAAAAATTCTTACTATTAANTATCAAAAGATAAATGGTAAGAAAGTATCTTTTGAAAATAGGGACTTAATCTTCTATTACGGAAACCATATGTTTTTTAATCACTTTATAAATTTACTAAAACAAAACACGATTGAAGTTCTTATTACCGAAAAATTAGAGAAAAATACTAATCTCCATAGGAAAACCCTTTCTCAAAACACTTATAATCAAATTAGTAGTAATTATATCCCTATTATGTAAACTAAAGTTTTTTCTTTTTTCACGCAAAATATATCTTATGTAAACTTTTAATAATAGTAACTAATTAATCGATTTTAATTAATCATCATAGTAACTATCATCTAAATCTATCCCTATATCCTCTATATCCTCCATATTCTAATCATCATCCTCCATATTTTCATCATTATAACCTTCAAAGCTTTCAAACCCTTGTTCCTCTTCTGCATCATCATAAGGGTCTAGGTGATATTTAGTTTGACCAATATGCTCTTCTT
>NHDL02000002.1 GCA_002167555.2 Deltaproteobacteria bacterium TMED58 | reverse complement strand
AATAGGTGGTACAGGAATATTAACCTGTTTTCCATCGACTACGCCTTTCGGCCTCGCCTTAGGTCCCGACTAACCCTGGGAGGACGAGCCTTGCCCAGGAACCCTTACGCTTACGGTGAAATGGATTCTCACCATTTTTATCGCTACTCATGCCAGGATTCTCACTTCTTATAAGTCCACATCTCCTTACGGTAATGCTTCATTCCAATAAGAACGCTCCTCTACCACTGTATGTAAACATACAATCCGCATCTTCGGTACTAGACTTAGCCCCGATTCATTTTCGGTGCAAACTCTCATCGACCAGTGAGATGTTACTCTATCTTTAAAGGATGGCTGCTTCTAAGCCTACCTCCTGGCTGTCTATGAAAATTTACGTCCTTAACCACTTAGTCTAGATTTGGGGACCTTAGATTGCGATCTGGGTTGTTTCCCTTTCGTCTATGGACCTTAGCACCCATAGACTGACTCCCATGCTACTATCTCTGGTATTCGGAGTTTGATAGGGTTTGGTAAGTCTTTCGACCCCCTAGTCCAATCAGTGCTCTACCCCCAGAGGAGAACGCATGAGGCTATACCTAAATATATTTCGAGGAGAACCAGCTATCACGGAACTTGATTAGCCTTTCACTCCTAACCACAGGTCATCCGAGAAGTTTTCACCCTTCAACGGTTCGGCCCTCCACATCCGTTTCCGGAGGCTTCAGCCTGCCCATGGCTAGATCGTCCCGCTTCGGGTCTATTTCCAATAACTAACGCCCTATTCAGACTCGCTTTCGCTACGACTACACCTAACGGCTTAATCTTGCTATTAAAAATAAGTCCCTGGCCCATTATGCAAAAGGTACGCAGTCAGGCATCTCTGAGTAAACCCAGATATAGCCCTCCTACCGATTGTTGGCAGACAGTTTCAGATTCTATTTCACTCCCCTAACAGGGGTTCTTTTCACCTTTCCCTCACGGTACTAGTTCACTATCGGATGATGACACGTATTTAGCCTTNGAAGGTGGTCCTCCNAGATTCAAACAGAATTTCTCGTGTTCCGTTCTACTCGGGTAACTANTAATAGAGACTAGANATTTTCGCTTACAGGGCTATCACCTTCTNTGGCGTATTTTCCCAAATACTTCTGCTAATATCTAATTTTTTTACTCTANCAATTNATTACAGTNAATTGAAAATAGTACCCACAACCACNNAAATGCAACGTCTGTAAACTTACACATCTANGTTTTGGGCTNNTCCCCNTTCGCTCGCCACTACTAAGGGAATCTCNTTTGATTTNTATTCCTNGAGGTACTGAGATGTTTCACTTCCCTCCGTTCGCTTCATATAGCTATGTNTTCACTATATGATAATCAAGGTTTNCTTGATTAGGTTTTCCCATTCGGAAATCTCCGGTTATAACGCTTGTTAACANCTTACCGAAGCTTATCGCAGTTTTCCACGTCCTTCATCGCCGTTCATCACCAAGGCATCCGCTATCCGCCATTTGCAACTTAACTACGAAGTACATATGTACTTGTATGTTTTCACCAAGAATATTTTCTAAAAGAAAAAATTCTTCTTTGGTATTCATAAGATAATTTTAATTTATGATCTCAATTAAAATATTGTCTTCTCTTAAATTTTCAAATAACTCAACTAATAAAGTCTAAAGTCTAAAGTCTAAAACATGAGAGTATGGAGGTGAACGGGATCGAACCGATGACCTCCTGCTTGCAAAGCAGGCGCTCTCCCAACTGAGCTACACCCCCCTTTNTAATCTCAGAGCTTTAANTGTGGGCCTAGGTGGACTCGAACCACCGACCTCACCCTTATCAGGGGTGCGCTCTAACCAGCTGAGCTATAGGCCCCAGCTGAAAAGTTGAATGCTTAAAAGAAGATACGTATNGTTNNTTCCGAGTACTGGAAAACTCCAGTTTAAGGAGGTGATCCAGCCGCACCTTCCGGTACGGCTACCTTGTTACGACTTCACCCCAATCACCAACCTCACCTTAGAAACCTGCTCCCCCTAAGGGTTAGCACAGCTGCTTCGGGCAAGACCGACTTTCGTGGTGTGACGGGCGGTGTGTGCAAGACCCGGGAACGTATTCACCGCGACATAGCTGATTCGCGATTACTAGCGATTCCAACTTCATGCAGGCGAGTTGCAGCCTGCAATCCGAACTGAGACGTACTTTGATGGGATTAGCTTCCTCTCGCGAGTTCGCAACCCGTTGTATACGCCATTGTAGCATGTGTGTAGCCCAGGACATAAGGGCCATGATGACTTGACGTCGTCCCCTCCTTCCTCTAGTTTTAAACCAGCAGTTTCACCAGAGTGCCCACCCGAAGTGATGGCAACTGATAATAGGGGTTGCGCTCGTTACCGGACTTAACCGGACACCTCACGGCACGAGCTGACGACAGCCATGCAGCACCTGTGTAAACCGAAATAGGTAAACCTAAATCCACTTAACGCTTTCACGCAAGCTTATGCTTACATGTCAAGCCCTGGTAAGGTTCTTCGCTTAGCATCGAATTAAACCACATGCTCCACCGCTTGTGCGAGTCCCCGCCAATTCCTTTGAGTTTCAGCCTTGCGACCGTACTCCCCAGGCGGAATACTTAATACGTTAGCTACGATACTGAAAAAATCCAACATCTAGTATTCATCGTTTAGGGCGTGGACTACCAGGGTATCTAATCCTGTTTGCTACCCACGCTTTCGTCCCTCAGCGTCATTACTTGTCCAGTAGATCGCTTTCGCCACTGGTGTTCCTACCGATATCTACGCATTTCACCGCTACACCGGTAATTCCATCTACCTCTCCAAGAATCTAGTAATTCAGTTTTAGATGCTATTTTGAAGTTAAGCTTCAAGCTTTCACATCTAACTTAAAAAACCGCCTACGAACCCTTTACGCCCAGTAAATCCGAATAACGTTTGCCCCCTCCGTATTACCGCGGCTGCTGGCACGGAGTTAGCCGGGGCTTCCTCTGCAGGTACCGTCATTATCTTCCCTGCTGACAGAAGTTTACAACCCTAAGGCCTTCATCCTTCACGCGGCATCGCTGGATCAGACTTTCGTCCATTGTCCAATATTCCTCACTGCTGCCTCCCGTAGGAGTCAGGGCCGTATCTCAGTCCCCATGTGGCAGATCATCCGCTAAGACCTGCTACGCGTCATAGGCTTGGTAAGCCATTACCTTACCAACAACCTGATGCGACTTGGACTCATCACTAGGCGAAAAAACATTTTACCNCTGTCTNCGTAAAGACTGTGGTCATATTTGGTATTAGTCTCAGTTTCCTGAGGTTATCCCAATCCTAGTGGCAGATTATCCAAGTATTACTCACCCGTTCGCCGCTCAGTAACTAGTAAACTAGTTCTTCGCTCGACTTGCATGTGTTAGGCGTGCCGCCAACGTTCATTCTGAGCCAGGATCAAACTCTTCATATAAAAAGATTTTGTTAATATTATTGACTCGATATCACGTAAAAAACGTGATATTTAAAAAACTCACACGTATCTTCTAATAAATTTTCAAACATCATCCAGCTAAAGCCGGAGCTATTAATCTATATTAATAAAGCTAATTGTCAAGGTATATGAAATATATTTTTTTATAAAGTAAAAATTAAGATATATAATAGATTAAATGCCTAAAACAATTGCTATAGTTAATCAGAAAGGTGGTGTTGGAAAAACTACTACTGTTATAAATTTGGCTGCTGGATTAAGCCTTCTAGGCAAAAAAATACTAATATTAGATTTAGATCCCCAAGGTAACTCAACCAGTGGTTTTGGAATAGATAAATCTTTGATTACTAAATCCATATATAACGTCTTACTAAATGAAATAGATTTAAAAGAAAGTTTTAAGACCATTGAGTTAAAAGAAAACAAAAAAATTACTCTTTCCCCATCGGTCGGTGATTTATCAGGAGCTGATATTGAACTTTCAGGAATTGAGGATCGTGAATGGATTTTGAAAAAAGCTATAATAGATAATATTGATGGATATGATTTTATATTGATAGACTGCCCCCCTTCACTAAGTCTTTTAACGATTAATGCATTTACGGCTGCAGACTCACTTCTCATTCCTGTCCAATGTGAGTTTTTCGCAATGGAAGGACTCGCTCAATTAAACAAAACCATAGAGCTTATAATAAATAGACTAAATCCATCGCTAGAAATTGAGGGCCTATTACTAACAATGTATGACACTAGAAATAATATTTGTAAAACAGTTGCATCAGAAGTTAAAGAATTTTTTAAGGATAAGGTTTTAAAAACATTGATTCCTAAAAATGTTAAACTAGCTGAATCACCTAGTTTTGGTAAGTGCATTTTTGATTATGATCATTCTTGTCTAGGTGCAACTAGTTATCTTGAATTATCAAAAGAATTGATATCAAGAAACGGAGGAACTTTTATTGAAAAAATCGTTAGGTAAAGGTTTAGGTTCACTAATCAGATCAAATGAAACAAACTTTATTAATAAAAATCAGGAAATTACAAAAACAGAAGCTTACCTAACAGATATATTGCCAAATAAAAACCAACCCAGAAAAGCTTTTAACAGTGAGCTCCTGAATGACTTAGCTGAGTCTATTAAAATCAACGGGATACTTCAACCAATTGCTGTAAGAGAAGTGGATAATAATAAATATGAAATCATAGCTGGCGAAAGAAGATGGAGAGCAGCACAACTAGCAGGATTGACTAAAGTTCCCATAATCTTATTTGAGGCTAATAATGAAAAAACATTTGAACTTGCAATTATGGAGAATGTCCAAAGAGAAGATTTAAATCCAATAGAAGAAGCTTTAGCTATAAAAGAACTTATTGAAAAATATAATTTCTCTAAAGAAAAGATAATCGATATTACAGGTAAAAAAAGAACTAGAATAGTCAATATACTTAGAGTTCTTGATTTACCTGATAAAGTACAAAAGCTTATAGCTGAAGAAAAAATATCTCGCGGGCATGGAATAGCATTATTATCGTTTAAAGAGGACGCGAACTTGCTTGAGATTGCACAGAGCATAATAGAAAAAGAGTTGAGCGTAAGACAAGTAGAGAAACTTAGCAAGAATACCAAGTCTGAGGTTAAATCAGACAAAGTTAAAAAAGATATTTATATTGAAAATATTATAAAAATACTGGAAACTAAACTTGGTTCAAAAATTAATGTAAAAGGTACTTCAACTAAAGGGAAAATAGAGATTGAATTCAGTAGCCTTGAAGAGTTGAATAAAATTATAGGCCACATTGAATAGACATAATGAGAAAATTTAAAATAACAATAGATATTATGCCAATAGACAGCGTTCTCGACCCACAAGGTGAAGCAATAGAATTAATATTGAAAAATAATCCAAATTATCAGGCTAATAATTTTCGTGTAGGTAAAAAAATAGAATTTACTTTAGAATCTAACAATAATTCGACCGCAAAAAATACAGTTAAAGATCTTTGCGAAAAATTCCTTGTAAACGAAATTATTGAAAAATATAAAATTAAAATAGAAAATGCGAAAAATTAACTTTGGTATAATACAATTCCCAGGTTCTAACTGTGAACAAGATTGTTTCCATGTTTTGAGTTATGTATTAAAACAAAATTGTAGATATATATGGCATGATACAAAAACCTTAAAAAATATAGACTGCGTTATAGTTCCTGGAGGTTTTTCTTATGGAGACTATTTAAGGACAGGCGCAATTGCTGCTCAAAGTAATATAAGCTTAAGAATAAAAGAGTATGCAGAAAAAGGAGGATTGGTTTTAGGTATTTGTAATGGATTTCAAATACTGACTGAATTAGAATTATTACCTGGTGTTCTCCTTAGAAATAAATCATTAAACTTCATATGCAAGGATGTATACCTAAAAACAATGAATAATGATTCTGTATTTACTTCCGAATATAAATTAAATGAAACCCTTAAAATACCTATCGCTCACGCTGAGGGTAACTTTTTTGTAAAGAAATCAGAAATAAAAAACTTAAAGAAAAATAACCAAATAATCTTTCAGTATAGTGATGACAAAGGTTTAATTGATGATAGTTCTAATCCCAATGGCTCTTTTATGAATATTGCAGCTATATCGAATAAAAAAGGAAATGTTATGGGTATGATGCCACACCCAGAAAGAGTCTCAGAGAACTTATTAGGCGGTCTGGACGGAAAAGGAATCTTTAAATCTATAATTAAAAATCTCACATAATTAATCAAATCAAAATTTTATTTTATGTTAAATTAATACGATGAATCTTAAGGCAGAAAATTTGAATAAGATTGATTCAATTATTGATTTAATTGGTAATACTCCACTGATTAAACTAAATCAATTCTCCGAACTATCGTCTGACAAAAAAATATACATTAAAGCTGAGTGGTTTAATCCTGGTGGTTCCATCAAAGATAGAGCAGCTTTATCTATGATTAAAGAAGGTATAAAAAAAGGTAGCCTGACTAAAGAAAAAACCATTATGGATTCATCATCCGGCAACACTGCTATCGCATATGCAATGATAGGTTCGGCTCTTGGTTTCAAAGTTGAACTTGTAACACCTGAAAATATAAATATTGAAAGAAAAAAAACTTTAGAAGCTTATGGTGCAAAAATAATTTATTCAAGTCCATTTGAAGGATCTGATGGGGCAATTTTAGAGGCTAGAAAGCTAGCGAGAAATTTTCCAGATAAATATTTTATGCCCGACCAATATAATAATATAGCAAATCCGTTAGCGCACTATCAAACAACTGGTCCAGAAATTTGGGATCAAACAAATGGTGAGATTACACATCTAATTAGTGGAATTGGTACTAGTGGAACTGTAATGGGGACAGGAAGATATTTGAAATCTATGAATGAAAAAATAAAAATAGTTGGTGTTCAACCAGACGAGCCACTTCATGGACTAGAAGGTCTAAAGCATATACCTTCGTCAATTGTTCCAGGGATATATAACGAAGAAGAGCTTGATATTTTATATAACGCAAATACTGAAAAGTCATACTTAATAATGGAAAAATTAATGCAGTTGGAGGGAATGTTCGTAGGTCACTCTGGTGGTGCTGTTGTCCTATCTGCATTAGAAATACTTAGAGAATCTGATGCAGCAAATATCGTCTGTGTGATACCAGATGGAGGTTATAGATATCTAAGTGGTGGTGTATGGTGGTAACTATACCAAATGAGCTAAATCAAAGACTTATAAAAATATGTAAGGATGGATTTCCATATGAGGTATGCGGATATCTTTTGGGAGAAGTAGATAGAGCCGCTGATGGATTAATTACAACATACTCCATAACAGAAATATTTCCAGTCAAAAATATCAATGAGGTTAATCCAAAAAGGATGTTTAATATTAATCCATTAGACTTCGTTAAAGCAGAAGAAGCTGCGAAAAAAAAAAGTATTTCTCTTTTAGGAGTTTATCACTCTCATCCTGATGAAGATTCATATGCCTCATCAACTGATAATGCTTACTGTCAAATTGATATGTGCGCATTAATATATTCAATCAAGCAAAATAAATTTAATGAAGTAAAAGCTTTTATGCCCAAAATAGATAAGAACAATAAAGACTCTTTGTTTTTTGAGGAAACTAAATTCAAAATTCTATGAGAAATATAAAAAAAGTTATTCTCGTTACAGGGTCAGGGAAAAGAATAGGCCGTGAAATAGTTTTAGGACTTAGCAAAAATAGCAAAAATTTTCAATTTATTCTCCATTATAATAATTCTTATAAAGAAGTATTAGATCTTATAAATAAACTTAAAAAAAATGGAATCAATGCTAAATCAATAAAATTTAACTTTTCTAAGACTGACGAGATTAAAGAATTCGTAAAAAAAGTTGAAGCATTGTATGGAAAGGTTGATATTTTAATAAATAATGCGTCAATTTTTAAAGAAAAGAAATTTCATAAAATAAGTGAAAAAGACTTTGATGAAATGATAGAAGTTAATCTAAAGGCCCCTTTTCTTTTATCCCAACTTATATCAGTCGGTATGTTGAAAAGAAAATATGGGAAGATAATCAACATAACAGACTCAATAGGTGTTGTGAAAACTTGGAAAGGATATAGTCATTACTGCGTCTCAAAAGGTGGCCTGGAAACCTTAACCAAATCGATGTCCTTAGAATTAACACCAAATATACAAGTAAATTCAATTGCCCCAGGGAAAATACTAGAGCCTATTAATAAAGCAAATAAGCTTTACGACAAATCATATGAATCTAAACATGGAATTGATAGAATATTAAATGTTGTTTCTCTCTTAATTCAATCAAATATAATTTCTGGGGAATGCTTTAAAATTGATAATGGTGAAACTATTACTTAAAACTTACCTTCCCTGTTCCTACTATTTCAGAAAGTGATTTAACTCCATCGATTCTCATAAGGTCAACCAAATCATCATTAATTTTTCTAACTAAGGATGGTCCTTGATAAACCAAAGAAGTATAGATTTGAACTAAACTTGCCCCAAGCTTAATCTTTTTGTAAGCGTCTGCTCCTGAGGATATCCCCCCTACCCCAATTAGTGGCAGTGAATCTTTCGCAATACCATAAGCATAAGATAATTTCTGATTTGATTTATTCAGAATAGGATTCCCGGAAAGCCCACCATCTTTATCTATATTTTTTGATTTTAATCCAAAACTTCTCTCCTTTGAAGTATTACTAATTATTAATCCATCTAAGCCATGCTTAACGCACGATTCAATAATAAACCCAATCCTTTTGTCTTCGATATCAGGAGAAATTTTAATAAAAATAGGAATACTATTCAATCTATTTTTACTTATCTCACCAAGAAGTTCTGTTATATTGGAATTTTCAAAATCTCTTAAGTCTGGAGTATTTGGTGATGAAATATTAATCGTAATATAATCAACTATGCTTGATACTCTTTTCAATCCTTCTATATAATCTTCTATCCTATTCTCTGAATCCTTGTTCGGTCCTAAATTTGCCCCAATCTTTTGTGAAGATTCATTTGGCTTATTGCTTATAATATTAGAAACAAAGGAGTCTAATCCTACATTATTGAACCCTAATTTATTGATAAGTGCCATATCTTCTTGCAGTCGAAAAATCCTTGGCTTTGGGTTTCCATCTTGGGGCCTCGGTGTTACTGTTCCGGTTTCCACAAAACCAAATGCAATTTTATAAAACTCATGAAACATTTCAGCATTTTTATCAAATCCAGCCGCCAAACCCAGTGGTGAAGGAAAGTTAATGTCAGCAACTTTAACAGCAAGTTTTTTGTCTATTTCAGACCTGTAAAAATTAAAAAAACCATTTTTAATTAAAAAGACACCAATATTATGAGCTTGCTCTGGATTAAATTGAAAAATCAATGGTCTTATTAGATTGTACATATATTTAAAAATATTCTAACTCTTAAATCACCTAATTCCAAAATTAAAGGTTGACTTATTTTTAGCATTTCGCTATTTTCATAAATGAGTATAAATGTTGAAATCAAAGGAAAAATTACTAAATCTTACTAAAGTTTTCTTTAAATATTTCTTTGCTCTTTTAGGAATAATAGTTTCACTTATCTTAACTCTAGGAATTGCAGTCAATCTTTTAGAGCTCTCTAATACTGGATCACTAATTGGTAACTTTGGATTCTTAATCGCAGATAAGTTCTACTATTACTTTGGAACGCCAGGTTTAATTATTTCAATATCCGGTTTTATAGCTTCGGCAAGATTTCTAACAAATAACGAGAATAAGGAAATTTCTAAAAAAATCTTCTTTGTTTTATTAATCACTATTGCGACTGGGGGCTTATTTAAAATATTTAAAGAGCTGTTCTCAATTGCAGAATATAAATTTATTGGATTTATTCCTAGCAAAATCACGGCTTTTTTAGTTAAGCAAATTACTGGCTATCTGGGAACAACTTTATTTTACTTATTCATTCTTTTCTTCTCCATACAACAACTAAATAAAGAATTAATATCAAAACTTTTTAATAAATTTATTAATTTAATTAAAAGTATATTTTTAAAAAAATCTAATAATAAAAAAGCTATAAATATTAAAGAGAAACCCAATGATGAAATCAAAATTAATATTGAAGAAACTCTAGAAAGTAATCCTGTTATAGATATTCAACCTGATACTAAGGAAGAGGATAAAATTAGTCCAAAAAATCTTTCAAATAGGGAAGGTAAAAAATACAGCAACTTTATTCTTCCAAATCTTGATTTACTAGATGAACCAAAAGACCAGCCAATAAGTTATGACAAGGAGAAGGCTTTAGATAAAGCTAAGAGAATTAAGGAAAAGCTTGAAAACTTTGGAATTAACGGCCAGATAACAGAGATAAAACCTGGTCCTGTAATTACACTTTATGAATACAGACCCGAAGCAGGGACTAAAATAAATAAGATATCATCACTATCCGATGATTTAGCAATGGCTCTAAAGGCTACTAGAATTAGAATAATTGCGCCTATTCCAGGAAAAGATGTGATTGGGATTGAAGTTCCAAATGATTTACGAGAAACCGTTTATTTAAAGGAACTTTTGTCTAAAGATCAATTTAAAAAAAGTCCAAGCCCAATAAACTTATCATTGGGAAAAGATATTTCTGGTATTCCTCTTTTCACAGATCTAAAAACCGCCCCACATCTTATGATAGCTGGCACAACTGGTTCTGGGAAAAGCGTTTTCCTTCATAGCATAATTACAAGCATGCTATATAAAGCAACGCCGAAAGAACTTAAATTCATAATGATTGATCCTAAAATGCTGGAGTTGTCAGGATATGAAGATATACCTCATTTACTACATCCTGTTGTAACAAATCCTAAAAAAGCTTCTGCAGCATTAAAATGGGCAGTAAAAGAAATGGAAACTAGATATAAATTATTATCTGACATAGGTGTAAGAGATATTGATTCATATAATAAGAAAATTGATACTGAAACCGAAAATTTACCTTTCATAGTAATCATAATAGATGAGTTAGCAGATCTTATGTTTGTTGCACCAAATGAAATTAAAGAATCAATCACTAGATTATCTCAAATGGCAAGGGCTGCAGGAATTCATCTTATTGTTGCAAGTCAAAGACCATCAGCAGATGTAGTTGCCGGTCTAATAAAAGCTAACTTCCCAGCTAGAATATCCTTTGCAGTTTCATCAAAAATTGATTCAAGAATAATTTTAGATGCATCCGGAGCTGAGGAACTTCTAGGAAAGGGGGATATGCTTTTATTACAACCACCGAATAATTTAATTCGTATTCAAGGATCTATAATTTCAGATAAAGAAAGAAATAATATTTCAAGCTACCTTAAGGAACAAGCACCACCAGATTATAATTCAGATATAACAAAAGCATATGATGAAGAAGAGGAAGCACAATCTAGTATAAATTATGAAAAGGATGCTCTATATGATGAAGCACTAGATATTGTTAAGCAAACAAAGCTTGCTTCTATTTCAATGATTCAGAGGCGTCTTAAAATAGGATATAACAGAGCTGCAAATATAATTGAAATGATGGAAAGAGAAGGAATTGTTGGCGAACAAGAATCAGCTGGCAAACCTAGGAAAGTGTTTCTATAAATGAAATGATTTATAAATCTTGACAGCTAACAATATCGCCTCCTCCATGCTTGATGAGGATGCTTTATTCATCCCTGCAATATCGTATCCCGTCCCGTGGTCAGGGGATGTTCTAACAAAAGGTAAATTTAAAGTAACATTGACTCCCGTATCAAAAGCAATCATTTTAAATGGAACTAGGCCTTGATCATGATATATTGCATGAATTATATCAAATTTATTTCTGGTACTTTTTACAAAGACAGTATCGGCAGGAAGTGGGCCTTTTATATCAATATTAGAATCTTGCAAAAACTTAACCGCAGGCGAAATAATAGTTAAATCTTCATCTCCTATATTTCCATCTTCTGATGCATGAGGATTTAAACCACAAATTCCAATTCTGGGCTTTTTACTTTTCAAAAAGACTTTAAGAAAATCATTAATTATTTTAACTTGGTTTATTATCAGTTCTTTAGTTAAAGATTTAGAAATTTTTTTCACTGGTATATGAATAGTGGCGAGTGAAACATTAAATTTCTTAGAAAAAAAACTCATAACTACTTCATTTCTTTTAAAAGCTTTTTGTAATAAATCCGTATGACCTTTGAACTTTGACCCTGCCAATGAAATAGCAGTCTTACTTATGGGTGCAGTAACTAAACAATCTATTTTGTTATTTTTAATTAAATCAATTCCCTCAGATATGTAGTCTAAAGAAGCTCTACCCGAATGTATTGTTGGATTCCCGTGTTTTAGTATAATTTTATTTTTACTGAGGTGTAGGTTTACCTTCTTGTCAATTGGTATCTTTAGGGAATCTATAATTTCTTTATCAGTAATCAAAAAAATGTTGCAACTTTTAAGAATTTTATTATTTTTTAGGGCCTTCAATGTAACTTCTGGGCCGATACCATTATAGTCCCCGATTGTTATTCCAACATTAGGTTTTTTCATAATCTATAAAATTTAACAGTATTTTCCCTCAAAGTGTTACAAAAAGTTTCATAATCTATATTTTTCAAGGAAGAAATAGATTCTGCAATATAGACAAGATTCTTTGGGTAATTAGTTTTACCTCTTTTTGGATGCGGCGACAGATAAGGGGAATCGGTTTCTATCATAAGTTTATTGTTTGGTATATATTCCGCAACCTTTCTTAATTCATCTGATTTCTTAAAAGTTATAATTCCTGTGAAAGAAATATAAGAGTTTAAATCTAATAGTTTTTTAGCGATTACTTTGTCACCAGTGAAGCAATGAACAACAAAATCTGAACTTATTTCCTTAGAGCTTAAAAAACTAATAAGTTCCTCGTAGCAGCCTCTTGCATGTATTACAAAAGGTAGCTTCTTTCTTTGTGCTAAATCAATTTGCAGATCTAAAAACTCGTATTGAAGCTCTTTTTTGTCAGTAGAATGGTAGAAATCAAGCCCTATTTCACCAATTGCTAAATTTACCTTGTTCTCCGAGAGTTTTTCTATTTGAGATAAATCAGAAATTTTATGTTTTTCAACATCACATGGATGAATTCCAACAGCACAATAAACATTATTGTATTTTTCAGATATTTGAATATTCATTTGTGATGATTCTAAATCGGTTGAGATAGAAATAATTGTATCAACTCTATTATTTTCCGCCTCAGATATAACACTGTCAATATTATCGAAGCTATACAAATGAGCATGTGAATCAATTATCATTTAAATCTTCTTTATTAAAGAATTCAATTCTGTTGAAAATTCTTCCAAATCATTAAATGATCTATAAACAGAAGCAAATCTAATATAGGCAACCTTATCAATTTCATAAAGGTATTTGATTACAAGATCTCCAATCTCGCTTGAAGTTATCTCTCTTCTTGATGACTCAGTTAACTCTTTCTCAATTAATCTAACAACATTCTCAATTTGATCAATTGATATATTCCTTTTCTGACACGCCATCAGCATACCATCAATAATTTTAGTCTTATTAAATTCTTGAATAGTTCCGTTTTTCTTTAATACTAATAGCTCATAATCCTCAACTCTCTCATATGTAGTAAAACGTTTAGAGCATGTTAGGCATTCTCTTCTTCTTCTTATACTTGAATCTGATCCCTGTCTAGAGTCAATTACTTTAGTATTCTCAATTGTACAGCATTCTGGTTCTTCGTTGCTCATAATCTGATTCTATCATAAAAATTGGTAATAATTGTCAACGAAACTATAATAAATTTGTATAAATAGGAAATCTTACGCATAAGTCATTAACCTCTTTTTTGCAAGTTTCTAATAGGGCTTCGTTGTCATAATTCAATAGAACTTTAGAAATCAATTCACCAATTTGCCTAACTTCATCCTCTTTCATGCCACGGGTAGTAATTCCAGGTGTACCTATTCTAATCCCTGAAGCTACTGAAGGAGGTAATGGGTCAAATGGAATGGCATTCTTATTCGTAGTTATACCGGCAGAAGCCAAAGCTGCTTCCCCTTCTTTACCCGTAACGCCTGAACCTCTAAGGTCAAGTAATACAAGATGAGTATCAGTTCCGCCTGTAATACAATTAAATCCTTTATCAATAAGAATCTTAGCTAGTAGTCTTGAATTAGCTAAGACTTGTTTTTGATAATCCTTAAATGAGTCACTTAGAGCTTCATTAAAGGCCACCGCCTTTGCAGCAATAGTATTCATCAAAGGCCCACCCTGTGTTCCAGGAAAAACTCTGCTATTAATAATTTTAAGATGTTCCTCTTTGGTCATAATCATTCCACCCCTTGGACCCCTTAATGTCTTATGTGTTGTAGTAGTAACAAAATCACAAAAAGGTATAGGATTGGAATATAAACCTGCAGCGATTAAGCCAGACGGGTGAGCTATATCTGCTAAAAGAAGTGAGCCAGACTTATCAGCTATCTCTCTAAACCTTTTATAGTCTAAATCTCTGGGATAAGAACTCCAGCCAGCAATAATAATTTTTGGTTTATTCTTAATTGCCAATTCTTCTATCTGATCATAGTCAATCAAAAAAGTCTTTTCATCCACACCATATGAAATAGAGTTATAAATTCTGCCTGAGAAATTAACCTTTGAGCCATGGGATAAATGTCCCCCATGATCAAGACTCATTCCTAAAACTGTATCTCCAGGCTCCAAGAAACCTAAGAAAACGGCCATATTTGCTTGAGCACCTGAGTGTGGTTGAACATTTACAGCTTCTGCACCAAAAAGTTTCTTTGCTCTTTTAATTGCAAGCTCTTCAGCAATATCAACAAATTGACAACCTCCGTAATATCGCTTTCCAGGATATCCTTCAGCATATTTATTTGTCAAAACTGAACCCATAACTTCCATTACCGCTTGACTTGCGTAATTCTCAGAAGCAATCATTTGAAGCTCAAATTCTTGTCTTTTTATTTCATCATTTATTAAAGATGAAACTTCATTATCTATTAAATTAGTTGGTGTCATGGTCTACTTTCAGACTACTTAAAATGTAAAAAATTTCAAGGAATGTAAAAAAATAGTTACTATTATATTTATATGCAAAAGCTTATTTCTATTGATGGTGCATCATCAAATAATTTAAAAAAAATTAAATGCAGTATTCCTTGGTACAGCTTATGTGTTGTAACCGGATTGTCTGGTTCAGGTAAATCATCTCTTGCTATTGATACAATACATGCGGAAAGTAGAAGAAGATACCTTGAATCATTGTCTACATACGCAAGACAATTTCTAGAAAGAATAGAAAAACCCGAGGTAATTTCACTTGAAGGTATTCCACCATCGATATGTATTGAAAGTAGGAATACTATAAAAAACTCTAGATCAACTGTAGGCACTTTAACTGAAATATACGATTACATGAGAGTAATATTTAGTAGAATCGGTGAGGTATATTGCCCAGAATGTAATGAAAAATGTTCGACTCTAGATACAGAGGGTATATACAATAATTTGATAAAAAACTTTAAGAACAAAGAAATTTTAATATGCATTGAAAATATTAAATCAATAGAACCAAAAGATTTTAGAAAAATGGGAATATATGAAATAATAGTTGAAAATAAAATACAGGAAATTAATAATGAGAACCTTAATTTAAATTATTTCACCCCAGTGATTGATAAAGTTATCATTAAAGAATCAAATTTTTCTCGAATTATAGAATCGTTAGAGCTTTCATTTTCCCTTTCGAATAAAATCAAGATTTACAATAAGGAAATAAGTTTAGCCGCAAACTATAAAAAAGAGCTCAGTTGTCCAACATGCTTAAAAGAGTTTAAGAAACCATCGCCAAATAATTTCTCATTCAATACTCCAAATGGAGCATGCTCTGAGTGCAAAGGTTTTGGAAATATATTAACTCCGGATTTAGAATTAATAGTTCAGAATAGTAAGTCATCAATTGATGAGGGTGCCATATCTATACTTGAAAGACCGTCTCTAAGTTATGAAAAAAGAAAGTTCTTGGAATTTTGCTCAAGAAATAAAATCAATACAGATTTACCATTCCACAACATACCTGAAAAAAAGCAAAATTTAATATTAACAGGAGATATAAAGTATAAAGGCATTAGGGGGCTCTTTAAAAGACTTGAAAGAAAATCCTATAAGATGCATGTTAGAGTCTTATTAAGCAAATACAGGTCTCCAACAATATGTGCTGAATGTGAAGGCTCAAGAATTAATAAACTTGCGTCTAAAGTTCAACTTCAAGGATATACAATCAATCAACTTTGTAATTTAAGTATAGAAAAACTTCAAGAATTTTTTCATGAATTAAAAGTTAATAAATCTACACAACAAATTATTAAGGAGCCATTAAAACAATGTAAAATGAGACTAAGATTTTTAATTGAAGTTGGATTGGAATATCTAACTTTGGATAGACTTGGAAAAACTCTTTCTGGAGGCGAGATTCAAAGAGTAAATCTTTCCCAACAACTCGGATCTGAGCTTACAGATACTCTTTATGTTCTTGACGAACCATCTATAGGTCTTCATGCCAAAGATATTGAAAATTTATATAAGACTATAGTTGATCTTAGAAATCTTGATAATACTGTCATTTTAATCGAACATGATTTGGGGATAATATCTAAAGCAGATTGGATTATAGAGCTTGGCCCTAAATCTGGTAAGCATGGCGGTGAGCTTGTTCATTGTGGTGACTATGCATCACTTAAAAATAATTCCAATTCTATAACATCAAAATATTTAAATAATGAGTTTAAAATAAAAAAAAGTCATTGTAGTAAGATATCTAGTGAAAAGATTAAAATTAAAAAGGCTACAAAAAATAATATTAAAGATATAAGCTTTGAATTTCCGCTACACTCTATTACATGCATAACAGGGGTATCAGGATCAGGAAAAAGTACTCTCATTAAAGATTGTTTTTTTGGTAATGCTTGCAAGGAATTCGGACAAATATACCCTAATCCTGGAGATGTTGAATCTATCTCAGGTTTATCTAAAATTGATGAGCTAATAATGATAAGTCAAGATACTGTAGGAACGAGTTCCAGGTCAAACCCTGCAAGTTTCCTGAAGATATACGATGAGATAAGAATTAAAATGGCAAAAACCAAAGAGGCGCAATCTCAAAAACTAAAGCCTGGAGATTTTTCCTTTAATACTGATGGTGGAAGATGTGATGACTGTAAAGGGGAAGGGAAAAAAATTATTGAAATGCAATTTCTATCTGACCTAGAAGTAATTTGTGATACATGTAACGGTAAAAGATTTAAAGAGAATATCCTAGAAGTAAAGTTGAATAATAAAAATATTAATCAAATACTGGATATGACAATAGATGAAGCAATGATTTTCTTTGAGTCTGATAAAAAAATCATAAAAAAACTAGAGATATTATCTTCAGTAGGGTTGGGATACCTTACTTTAGGACAGCCAACAAATACATTATCAGGAGGTGAATCTCAAAGAATTAAAATAGCAAAATCCTTATTATCTAAAGGTTCAAACAATGTGCTCTATATATTAGATGAGCCATCAATTGGACTTCATGTTGATGATTTAAAAAATCTTGTTCAGACTTTTGAACTACTTGTGGAGCAAGGAAATACTGTTCTTATTATAGAGCATAATTTAGATTTAATTAGAATCGCTGATTATATTGTCGATATTGGTCCAGGTGGGGGAATAAAAGGTGGAAAAATTCTTGCTAGTGGGACCCCTAAGGAAATCATGAAAAGTAATAAATCAATAATTAAAAACTATATGTAACTTTCTATATCTCATCAGCCTTTATTTCAGATAAAAGCTTCTTAACAATATGCTTATTACCAGAAATTAAACTCTTGTTCTTTAAAATATCAAATCTTCTACCAACAGAATTAATAACTTTTCCTCCGGCTTCCTCAACCAATAATACTCCAGCCGAAGTATCCCAGCTGTTTAAACCTAACTCCCAAAACCCATCAAGCCTCCCGCATGCAACATATGCAAGGTCTAAAGCAGCCGACCCATCTCTTCTAATCGATCTAGCTTTAAAAACTAATTTCCTAAAATTACTAATATTATTCTTAGCATATGATTTTTTTGACGTTATAAAACCTGTACATAGCAATGAATCTGATAAATTCTTAATATTACTTACGTAAATTCTCTTACCATTCAAATAAGACCCTCTTTTTTTACTGGCATAGAAAAATTCATCTCTTAAAGAATCGTATATAGCACCATATTGTATTTTATTATTAATTAATACGCCAATAGATGTACAGAAAAAAGGATAATCATGGATATAATTATTTGTTCCATCTATTGGGTCAATAACCCATGTAATATTTGAACTAGCATTCGAGAATCCAGTTTCTTCCCCAATAAAAGACGAATCAGGAAAAGTTCTTTTTATTATCTGAATAATTTTCTTCTCAATAATTATATCTTGATTTGTAACCCAATCATTATTTCCTTTTGATTTAACATTCTTTTTTTTTCCATAATTTTTTAATATTATTTTCCCAGCTTCCAAGCATGCTAACTTTAAAACCTTTTTAACTTTAATATTCATATTAGACATCTATAATTCCTATTAGATAATATTTAAAGTAAAATAAAATAAAAGAGGTTTTAAAAAAAGCCATGAAAAAGAAAATTCGTTTTTCAATCGGTGCTGATAATAAATCAAAATGTGTTAGCATTGCAAAAGAGTACCTGATTGAAAATAAATACTCATTCAATGAATACGGAAGTTTGGCTGGGGATGGGCTTGATTGGGTTGGAGTAGCAAAAAAGGTTTCTAAAGATATTCAAGAAAAAAAATCTGATTATGGAATTCTCTTCTGTCATACTGGAACAGGAGTAACCATAGTAGCTAATAAATTTAAAGGAATTAGAGCTGCTCTTTGTAATAATAAACTAGTTGCGGAAGGTGCTAGAAAATGGAATGACGCAAATGTACTAGGAATAGGTGTAATGAGCGTTAAAGATGATGAAATTAAAGAAATATTATCAACATGGATTAATACAAAGGTTGATAGCTCTGAACTATCTAATATTAAAAAAATAAGCGAGTTTGAATTATGAGAATTGCTATTGTAGGTGCAAGTGGAGCCGTAGGATTAGAAATTATTAAAATTTTACAAGAAAGGAAATTCAAAGTTTCCAGCTTAGTCTGTTTTGGATCCAGTAGGTCAGCAGGTAAATCAATCTTGTATAAAAAAGAATCTATTAAAATTAGACAGCTAAGAAAGTCTTCTTTAAAGGATTTTGATATTGTTTTCTTTTCAGCAGGTTCCAGTGTCAGTAAAAAGTATGCGCCTATAGCAGCATCAAATAATTGCTATGTTATAGATAATAGTTCAGCCTTCAGACTAAATAAAGATAATTCCTTGATCATACCAGAAATTAACTCAAATGATTTAAAAAAATATAAATCTAAAATAATTGCTAATCCTAATTGCACTACAATTATTTCTCTAATGGCTATAAAACCATTACATGAACTATCTTCCATCAAGAGAATTGTTGCTACAAGTTTTCAATCGGTCTCAGGAGCAGGAAATGTAGGAATTACTGAGTTAATTTCAGAAACTAAAAGATTTTTAAATGGAAAAAGAAAAGCTAGAAATAGTGTTTTTGAAAGAAGAATTGCTTTTAATGCTATCCCTAAGATAGGAGGTATAACAAGAAATTTATACTCGGAAGAGGAAATGAAATTACATAATGAATCTAGAAAAATACTATCTGACAATAAAATTCTTATTTCTGCGACAACAGTAAGAGTTCCTATTGTTAGATCGCATAGTATCAGTTTAAATATAGAATTCAATAAAGATGTACCTTTGGCAAAAGCTAGAAAAGCTTTAAACGGCTTTGCTGGGATAAAAAATATAAATATTAATGATCCGATGGAATATCCTACTCCTTTAGATTCGTCAAATAAAGATAATTGTTTAATAGGAAGATTAAGAAAAGATTACTCAGTTAAACACGGATTATCATTATGGGTAGTCGGTGATCAAATAAGGAAAGGGGCAGCATTAAATGCTGTGCAAATCGCAGAATGTTTACAGAAAAAGTAATTTTATAGTACTATATTTAATAAATGTCTAAAATTAAAGGATGCATAACCGCT
This sequence comes from Deltaproteobacteria bacterium TMED58, assembly GCA_002167555.2. Classification (GTDB taxonomy): domain Bacteria; phylum Desulfobacterota_D; class UBA1144; order UBA1144; family UBA1144; genus TMED58. The sequence continues at coordinate 226,307 of NHDL02000002.1, read as the reverse complement.
TTAATAACCCCATTTGATTCTGATGGGAAAATTGATGAATCGGCTTTTGAAAGCTTAATATTAAGGCAAATTAAAAATGGTGTCCATGGTTTAGTTCCGTGTGGTACAACTGGTGAGTCACCAACACTAAGTCATGAAGAACATCAAGAAGTTATAAAAATTGCTATTGATGTAACTAAAAATAAAGTCCCTGTTATTGCCGGTACGGGCTCAAACTCAACTTATGAAGCAATAAAAATGACTGAAAATGCTGAAAAAGCGGGAGCTGATGCAACTTTGCAAGTGGTTCCATATTATAATAAGCCAAATCAGTCTGGACTATTTAATCACTTTTCTGAAATTGCAAAAAATACATCTCTACCTTTGATTCTTTATAATATTCCTGGGAGATCCGTTGTAAATTTAACAGTTGAAACTATAGCTAACCTTGAACAAGAAAATAAAAATATTATTGGAATTAAAGAAGCCTCTGGTGATATAGAAATGGTTAAAGGGATAAAATCATCATGTAGTGATAAGTTTATAGTGCTCTCAGGAGAAGATTCATTAAATCTATCAATTCTAGAGCTTGGGGGGGCGGGTTATATATCTGTCACATCAAACTTACTACCTAATAAATGCTCCTCAATGTTCAATGCTTATATTGATGGAAACACCAATAATGCAGAAAAAATCAATTTAGATTTATTAGAGATTAATAAACTTCTTTTTATTGATACAAATCCTATTCCGATTAAATATGCAATGAGTAGGTTAGGATTATGTAAAAACTCACTGAGACTTCCGCTATGTTGCTTGGATGAAGAGAAATCCTTAATTCTTTCCACTGAGTTAGAGAAACATATTGTCAAAGAAAACAAGCTTGATAAATGAGGAAATTTTCAAAAATTGAAAGTGAGCTGTTATTAAAGGAAGAATTAACTGTTGGTATTGATGAGGTTGGAAGAGGTTCTTTAGTTGGTCCAGTTGTTGCATGTGCTTTTCAGCTTGATTCAATAATTAAAAATATTGAATTAAATGATTCAAAAATGCTATCTGAGAATAAAAGAATATCTAAAGTTTTAGAACTATTAATTAATAATTCCGTATTTGCTTTAGGTTATTCAAGTAATGAGGAAATTGACGAAATTAATATTTTAAATGCAACTAAGCTTGCGATGAAAAGGGCCGTAAAAAATTTAAATGCTAGGCCCACTACTCTACTAATAGATGGAAATCAAAATATTGGCACTGGATTGAAGGAGATATGTATTATCAAAGGTGATAAGACCTGTAAATCGATAGCTGCTGCATCAATTATAGCAAAATTCACCAGAGATTTTATCTTAAAAAAAATCTCTAGAATCTATCCGTATTACAGATTAGAAAAAAATAAGGGATATGGGACCCAGGAACATATAGACTCATTGAAGAAATATGGTCCAAGCCCATTTCATAGAAAAACTTTTAGAATCAAACAAAATTGACATTAAATACTTATTCTTTTATTTTTTTGTGAGTTATAGAAGATGAATAAAGAAAAACTTTTCTTTAAAATTAGTGAGCTTGAAGAGTTAACTGGAATCACGAGCACCAAAATAAGGTATTGGACAAAAAAATATAAAGAATTAAACTCTCAACTTCGAGAAACTCCGAATTCAACCCATAAGCTATATCACAAAGATTCAATTGAAATAATTATTACAATTGATAAATATTTAAAAAATATAAATATTTTAAGTAGCAAAGATAATATTAATCAAAAATTACACAATAAACTTAGTAGCCAAATTGAAACGGTTGAAAAACTAAAAAAAATAAGGGATAGATTAAAGAATCTACTTGCGGTTAATAGTTAAAAAATTTGAATATAAAGTTAGGTATATTCAATTAAAATTGGTTAAGATGTATACATGAAAATTCTTTTAACTAATGATGATGGAATAAATGCAGAAGGTCTTGGTAATTTATATAATCTACTTTCAAATTTTGGTGAAACAACAATAGTTGCTCCTGAGTATAACCAGAGCACAAAGAGTCACTCGATTAGTCTAAATACACCCTTAAGAGTTAAGGAAGTTGAAAAAAATAAATTTGCTCTCACGGGACTGCCCGCAGATTGTGTTAATTTTGCAATCAACTCAAAGATTGGAAAAAAAGCTTTTGACTTGGTTGTATCAGGTATAAACGATGGAGCAAATATTGGTGACGACATAAATTACTCTGGAACTGTCGCTGCGGCACGTGAGGGATACTTACATGGGGTGAGCTCAATAGCTATTTCAATTGCCAATAAAAAAAACCCAAAGTATAAGGATTGCTGTTTAGCCTTTGAAAAGATTCTGAAAAAAATTTATGCAATTAAATTAAAATCGTTCTTCTTAAACATTAATTATCCAAATATAGGTATCAGCGAAATTAAAGGAATAAAAATGACTAAGCAAGGAGCAAGAGCTTATGGTCAAAGTATTGTTCCCAAAAAAGACCCACGTGGTAATGAGTATTATTGGATAGGTGGAAGTGACTTAACCTATAATGCGAAACCAGGAACTGATATCTTCGCAATTAGAAATAAATTTATTTCAATCACTCCGTTAATTACAAACTATACTGACACTAAGAGATTAAAACTAAAGATATGATGGATAAATTATATCAATACATCTTAAAGCTTTGCCAAGGGCCTAAGGGTTCTCTCATAATGTCTATTGTTTCTTTTACTGAAGCAGTTTTTTTTATAATTCCTCCAGATCCATTCTTGGGCTTGCTATGTATAAAGCAATCCTACAAGAGAATAATTAATCTTGTTTTTGCATGCCTTATTTGCTCAGTTGTAGGTGGGTGTATTGGTTACTATCTTGGCGAAGAAATAGTTAATTTTGGCATAAAAAATAATTTATCAATAATCTCAGATAACTTGGATAAAATTGAAATTATAAGAAATAAGTTCAATGGTGGTACTTTTTTATTGATGATAACATCTGGATTTACACCTTTACCCTTTAAGCTTTTTTGTATTACAGCAGGAGTTTTAAATGTCGACTTTATTCCTTTTCTTTTAGGATCTATTATTGGGAGAGGGTTAAGATTTGCATTAGTCGGATATCTTGCCAAAATATTTGAAAATCAATTTGATAAAATGTTAAAAAGTAAGGAAATTTTTTATATATCAATTGGCTTAATACTAGTTTTAATTATATATTTAATTATAAAATGGATATAAAAAAATATATTAGAGACATCCCAAACTTTCCAAAGGATGGAATCTTATATAAAGATATAACACCTTTATTAGGAGACTATAAAGCATTCACCTTTGTTGTTAATGAAATCTCAAGAAATATACCAAAAGATGTAACAACTATTGTTGCACCTGAATCAAGAGGTTTTATATTTGCTTCTGCGGTTTGCTATAATTTGAATAAGAATCTTGTCCCTGTAAGAAAGAAAGGTAAGTTGCCTTATAAAACTTTCGATATTGATTACCAACTTGAGTATGGGACTGATACTTTTCAAATTCATACTGACTCAATTAAGCCTGGAGATAAAGTATGTATTATTGATGATTTGCTGGCAACGGGGGGGACAATAGAGGCAATAGAGGAATTAATTCAAAATTTTCAATGTACAATTAGCTCAATTTCTTTTGTTATTGAATTAGAAAAATTAAAGGGAAGAGAAAAATTAAATTGCGATAATATCACATCTTTGATAAGTTATTAATTAAATGAAAGTTGAACACTTAGAAGATAAGAGCTCCTATAACATTAGATTTACAAATAAAATTAAAGAATCCATTAAATCTTTAAGTAAAAAATATAAGAAAGTCGCTATAGTGACCGATAAAAATATATGGAGCATTTATAGTGGAACTTTAAAAAATAAAGATGTATTAAATATTTTGATAAGGCCAGGTGAAAAGAGTAAGTCAATTCTGGTAAAAAATTATATTGAAGAAAATCTACTTGAAAATAATTTCAATAGAAAAAGTGTTATAATTGGAGTTGGTGGAGGTGTTATTGGAGATCTAGTTGGATTCACAGCCTCTACATTCATGAGAGGTATCGATTTAATTCATATACCAACTACACTTGTATCAATTGTTGATAGTTCTATAGGGGGCAAGACTGCTATAGATAATAAGTATGGAAAAAACTTAATAGGAACTTTTTATAATCCAAAAGAAATATTGATAGATTTAAACTTTTTATCATCCCTACCTAGTAAGGAAATAAGACAAGGAATGGCTGAAATTATAAAATACTCTATTATTGACAATAAACAGCTATTTAAAACATTAAAGACTATAAATACTAATCTTTTATCTAATAATAAATCTATAATCCAAAGGATAATAAAAACTTGCATGCAAATTAAAATAAAAACTATAAAATCTGACTTTAGAGAAGGCGATAAAAGAATGATTCTTAATTTTGGCCATACAGTTGGACATGCCATTGAAAGACTATTCAATTACAAAGAAGCTCATGGAGATTGTATAGGTTTAGGTATGCTAATTGAATCAAAAATATCACAGAATATCAATAAAATAACAGATGAAGAATATGAAGAAATTAAGAGAATATTATTCCGATACAACTTGCTAAGTTTAAAAATAAATAAAACAAATACTAAGAAACTTATTTCATTTATGAGGCTGGATAAAAAAAATAGTACAAATAATATTACTTTTTCAATTCCAAAAAATATTGGAAATATATATAAAAATAAAGGAAAACATTCTATTGAGATTAGTGATATTATTATAGAAGAATCAATAAATAAAGTTATAAATGAAATTAAAAATTAAAGAATTGTATAAATACTTAATAAATTATACATCAATAAAATTTTCTGATTCTCTAAAAAATTATAATGTGATACTAGATATTGGATGCGGTGAAGGTGAGTTTATATCTAGACTTGCCTATCAATACCCTAAGAAGAAATTCATAGGGATAGAAATTAAATATGGAAGGATATTAAAATGCCTAAAAAAAGCTAGGGCTTTGAATCTTTCGAATTTAGAATTTGTGATTTCAGATGCAACAATTTTTATAGATAAAGCTCTTCCTGATAAATCTATAAATAAAATCTTTATAAATAATCCTGACCCTTGGCCCAAAGACAAGCATCATAAAAACCGATTACTTAATAGTGATTTTATTCAGCTACTTCATAGAAAATTAAAAAGAAAAGGTAACGTGTATATAAAAACCGATGATATCAATTATTTTAAATATATAAAAGTTAATGTAAACAATTCTAATTTCATCAAAGATGATACTAAAAGCTATATTGACTCATTTCTCCCATCAACAAAATTTCAAGAATTTTATAAGAAAAATAATAAGCCAATATACTCTATGAAGCTTTTAAAGAAATAGTCTAAATATTATCATTAAATATTTTTTGAGTATCTAATCTTAGATTTTCAATTCCATCTTTATTGGAATCATAAGATCCAACATCAATCTCATCTAAGAATTTAATGTTGACAGTCCCTGGGTAAATATTTAAGGACCCTTTATCGAGTATGTCCCCTGCCCCATGAATTATCATTGGCACTATATTAGTATCAGTTTTTCTTGCTATAAAAAAACCACCAGTTTTAAATTCTAAAAGACCTGGATTTGGATTTCTAGTTCCCTCGGGTGCAATAAAAACAATTCTTCCCATTTTTATTTTTTTTAACATCTTCACAACTTCTCTTCTATCTTCAAAAGAACCATCCCTAGCAACAAAATAATGCCCGATAATCTTTACTGCTTGGCCAAAAACTGGAAAGCTTAAAAGTTCTTTTTTCATCATAGCTCTCCAATCATATGGCATAAAGGAGCTAAAACAAAAGATATCAAAAAAACTTTTGTGGTTATACATCACAATTAAAGGCTTATCTGAAAGATTCTGAATTCCATCAACATTAAGCTTAATGTTACAAAAAAATAGAATTAGTTTCCCCCAAAGTTTTACGGCAGTTAAACAAGCAATTTTTGGTGAAAGAAAAGAAATAACAATTGTAAATAGACCTAAGACTAGTGTTAATAGAGCTATTATTAGCCATTTAAGTGCTGATATGGACTTTTTTATAAAATTAATACTCATAATTTTCCTTATTTAATTTGATAAAGATTCTTTTTTCCATAAAATACTATATAGCATTGGAGGTTCATATGATAGTTGTTTTAAAAACTTCATCTACTGATGAAGAACTAGAAAAGATTGTTGAGGCTGTTAAAGGATACGGATATCATCCAGAGGTTGTAAAAGGTAAATCAAAGACTATAGTTGGCGCAGTAGGTGACCAAAAAGAAAAACAACAGCACATGAACTTATTAGGGCAACTCCCTGGAGTTGAGGCTGTTGTTCCAATAACACAGCCCCATAAATTAGGAAGCAGAGAGTTTAAAAATGAAGACTCAGAATTTCAAGTAGGCAATACAACTGTTGGTGGAAAGAATTTAACACTTATAGCTGGACCTTGCTCTATAGAATCTGAAGATCAAATAATTCAAATTGCAGATTCCGTCAAAAAAAGTGGTGCTACAATATTAAGAGGTGGAGCCTTCAAGCCTAGAACATCACCTTATACCTTCCAAGGAATGGGTGAGGAAGGTCTAAAGCTGCTTAGACAGGCGGGTAACGAATCAGGATTACCTATTGTCACTGAGCTTCTTGATGTGGAGGATTTAGACTTGGTTTGTAAATATACAGACATGATTCAAATAGGTGCCAGAAATTGTCAGAATTACGCCTTACTTAAAGCTGTGGGCAAGACTAAAAAACCAGTACTTCTTAAAAGAGGTATGTCCACAACAATAAATGAATTTTTACTTTGTGCCGAGTATCTTCTTGCTGAGGGAAATATGAGCGTTGCATTATGTGAGAGAGGAATTAGGACATTCGAAACAGCAACAAGAAATACTTTTGATATAAATGCAATCCCTGTTTTAAAAGAAAAAACTCACCTACCTGTAATCGGTGATCCAGCTCATGGGACTGGATACTGGCAATATGTTTCTCCCATCGCATATGCTGCAATTGCTGCTGGTGCAGATGGACTAGCTATAGAAGTTCACAATCAACCAGAAATAGCATTAAGTGATGGAGGTCAATCATTAAAGCCTAAAAAATTCGCGGAAATGGTAATTAAAGCTAGGATAATAGCAGAAGCGATAGGGAAAAATATTTAACTTTTTATTAGAACTCTTCTTCCTTTAAGAATACATTTGTCTTCAGATATAAGCTGAATTGCTTTAGGTAATATTTCGTGTTCTTTTTCGTGTATCTTCGTAATCAAAGATTCCTCTGTATCACTGTCATCAATTTCAACTACCCCTTGAGTTATAATCGGTCCTGTATCAATTCCTTCATCTACATAATGAACGGTGCATCCACTATATTTAGCTCCATAATCTACAGCCTGTCTGGGTGCATGCAATCCAGTAAATGCTGGCAGCAATGAGGGATGAAGATTTATTACCTTTTTCTCATAATGTGAAGTAAAAAAAGGTGAAAGGATTCTTTTGAATCCTGCTAGTACTATCAATTCAACATCATACTTTTCAATTCTAGAAATTATCTCTGATTCAAATGATTTTCTACTATCATAATCCTTGTGAGACAAAAAGATTGATTCTATTGATAAATTTTTAGCTCTTTCTAAAACATATGCATCAGGCATATTGCAAAAAAGGAAAGAAACTTCAACATTAGGAATGTTGGATTTAACAATAGCTTCAAAATTTGAACCATTACCTGATGAAAAAATAGCTATTTTAAATTTGTCAGACATAAAAAATTAACTAGGCAGCTACCTACTTTCCCAAAACCAACGGGTCTCAGTATCATCGGCCTCTGAGGACTTAACTTCCGGGTTCGGAATGGAACCGGGTGTACCCCCTCCAGTGTGGCCACCTAGAATCTAAAATCTTATACAAAAAAAATTTTATGTCAATATTAAACTTAATTTTTTAATCCAAATAGCTAAGGACGGGAGATTTACGAAGTTTTTTTAACTTTTTTAATGCTTTTAGTTCAATTTGTCTAATTCTTTCTCGTGTAACATTAAACTCTTTACCAATCTCTTCTAATGTAAATGCTTGGTCCTCATCAATACCAAATCTCTTTTTAATAACATCTTTTTCCCTTTCATTTAAAACCTTGTGCAAAGAACTATTGATCATATCTTTCAGTTCATTACTTTTAAAAGAATCGTATTGAGAAGGTGTTTTTTCATCTCCAACAGTATCTAAAAGTGTTTGTGAGGATTCGTCATCATTGATAGGAGAATCAAGAGCTATGGGGTCTTTTGTTACTCTTAAAATTTTCTCTACTTTGTTTATATCATAGTTAGATTCTACAGCTAATTCAGAAGAAGTAGGCTCTCGCCCTAGTTTTTGGACCAAGGTTCGGGAGGCTGATGCTAACCTATTTATCTGCTCAGTCATATGGACAGGGATCCTAATTATTCTTGCCTGATCCGCCAAAGAACGAGTAATTGCTTGCCTAATCCACCAAGTTGCATAAGTTGAGAACTTATAGCCCCTTTCATATTCAAACTTCTCTACAGCTCTAATCAGTCCAATATTTCCTTCCTGAATTAAATCCAAGAAAGGAAGACCCTTGTTGGTGTAACGCCTAGCAATGCTAACTACTAGCCTCAAATTAGATTCTACAAGTTTTTTCTTAGAAACAACGTAATTAAGCTTCGCTTTCTTAACCTCTGATATAAAATCATGGCTATATTTTTTATTTTTTATGAATCCAACTAAAGATTTTAGAAATTCTGAAGAAAACTCAATTTTAAGAAGTTCTTCTTTTAAGTTCTTCCTTTTTTTATTAGGCAATCTTTGTTTGGATAAAGCATCTTTAATAACCTCAAAAACATTCGAAACCCTTCTATTTATATTATCATTTTTTTTATTTTCATATTCTGAATTTTCAATATCATAATCAAACTGATCTTCTGTAATGCTCTCAGATAAATAATTTTCACCTAAATACTCTAATAAATCTAAATCAGATACTATTGAATCGCATATATGATTCTTAGCAATACTTAACTTTGATGCAACATCAACTTCTTCAGATTTTTTAAGAAGTGAATGAAAAGCAATGGTATTCAAATAGCTTTTAACAGGGTCATCGGTTGATTCAACTTTTTTTTCAGGAATACTTAACTCAAATTCTTTTTTGATTTTCTTATCTAGTTTAATTTTGGGCAGAATTTCATTAACAAAATGGGGAAGAAAATCTATAGCTATGGGGAGTACACTCTTGCTAAACATTTGCACCTGTATAATTTTAACCAATTTTATAAGAAGTGCATAAATAAAATATTTACTTTAGTTAACTATTGCAACTGTTTTTCCCTGTCTATTAAGTCTTTTAGTTCATTTAGTAGCTCTTTTTCATCTTTATCTGTTAGCTCTCCATCTTTACTAAGCCTGAGATTTATTAAACGCTTCAAATCTTTTATCGAATCTAGCTCTATCCTTTTAATACAGTCAAGAATTAACTTTCCTCTTAACTGTCTATCATTTGGAATATCAAAAGGTGTAAATACCAAGTCTGAAAGCATACTACTTGTCGCATCTTCTTCAATACTCCCTATTACTCCTGAGGCTTCCGCTTCTGGATTAATTTTAATAATATCTATAATTTCTTTATGAAAAATATTATTAAAGATTTTTGAACATTTATTCATGATGCCAATATCTCGAGAATCTATAAACTCTAAAAAAACTTTTAAAATTATATCTTCTGGACCTAACAATCGATTTGAATTATGTTTTTGACTAGATATTTCAGATTTTACAAATTCATTATCAATAATACTTTCAATTTTTCTTTTAGAAATTGAAAATGAAGAAGAAAATTTATTTATAAACTCATCTCTCTGAATATAATCTTGAACAAATCTTATCTTACTTACAAAGTTATCGACAACCTCGTTTATGGATAAATCCTTTTCAATTAATTTATCCTTTAAATAATTTATATACTCATCAATAATTAAATTAGATTTTTTTGCCCTTTGTATAAAATTATCCATTCCAAATTTCTCTAAATAAGAGCATGGATCTAACCCATCTTCTAGTCTTAGAGTGAAAATTTCAATTCCAAATTGAAACAAAGGGTCAATATTTTTAAATGATGAGTCAATGCCCGCAGCATCTGAATCATAGCAAATAATAACCTTATTACTGATTTTCTTTATTTCGTTAGCATGCTCCAATGTTAAAGCTGTCCCCATAGTAGCAACAACATTATAAAGTCCAAAATGGTTCATCATTAATACATCTGTATAACCCTCAACAATGAAAATGTATTTTGGCTTTCTACCATTTAATTTATTGAAATTTCCTAGTCCGTATAGGACTTTACGTTTTGAAAAAATTTCTGACTCTTTTGAGTTGATATATTTAGCTTTATCATCGCCAATTGTTCTTCCTGCAAAACCTAGGATGTTACCTTGACGATTTTTAATAGGAAAGATAATCCTATTTCTAAAGAAATCAAAAAAATCTTCTTTCCCATCCTTCTTTATTATTAGCCCTAGAGAGAGGGCGATATTTAACAATTCTTTTTTATCTTGAACCATTTTTGTAATAGAATCCCAACTATCAGGTGCAAAGCCTAGTGAATTTTCTTCAATATCTTGACTGCTAAACCCTCTGCTCTTCAGATACTTAATTGGCTTCAAATTAGCTTGTTCATCTGACAAGCATCTTTTAAAGTAAAGCGAAATCTTCTTATTAAAATCGAACATTTTTTTATCCAGTCCAATTTCACCAATCGGTTTATAGTTCTTTTTTGGAATCTTAATATTAAAAAAGTTAGATATTTCTTCAAGAGTTTCTGGATAAGTTAAATTTTTAAACTCTTTGATAAACTGGACTAAATTACCGCCAGCTTTACAAACAAAACAATGATATAGACCTTTTTCATCATTTATATGCATTGATGGGGATTTATCATCATGAAAGGGGCATAAGACTTTGTATCCGCTACCAGATTTTTTGCACTCTGACCAATTTTTATCTATATATTCTTTAATTGAGGTTTTGCTTAGAATGTCTTCTTTGTCTTGGTATGAATCATTAGGTGACATTTAATTTCTTTTAATATCTTGGTTTTCTGACTTTTTTATTCATCCTTTTCTTTGCTGCAAAAAGCTTCTTCTTTTTTGTTTCACTTGGCTTTTCAAAATACTCTTTTTTTCTTGCATCAGACAGAATTCCACCCTTTTCTACCTGCCTTTTAAATCTTCTAAGAGCATTCTCTAAATTTTCATTACTTCCAACATATATACCTGGCATAAACAACTCCAATAAGTAGAAAAATTTATATTAGTATTAATTTAATGTCAAGAAATTATTAAGATAGCAGCTTTAAAGACTTCTTAATAATTTCATTTTTACTAATTTTAAAGTATCTATATAAATCATCCTTAGGTGCACTAGCACCGAAGGATTCAATAGATACAACATTTGAAAGGTCATCAAAAAAGTTTCTCCAACCCATCGATAATCCCGCTTCAATAGATAAAATTGGAGCATTTCCCAAAATAGTCTTTCTAGAACTACTAGATAAGGCTATAAATTTATCCAAACAATTTATAGAAACGACCGTAACGGAAATTCCTCTCTTTTCTAATTCTTTTGCCGCAGAAAAGGCAATCTCAACTTCTGATCCTGATGATAAAAAAGTTAAATCTCGTTTATCATTTGGTTGAAATATAATTTGAGCCCCAGATTTCAACAACTTCTTGTCAATATTCAATGGCAAAGGATTTAAAAGTTTTAAATTTTGTCGACTTAAAGCGATTATTGAAGGGGAATCAGAATTTATAGCATCAATCCATGCATGAAAGGTTTCATTAATATCACATGGTCTATATACATTTAAATTTGGAATAGCTCTTAGGCTTGCCAAATGCTCTACTGGTTGATGTGTTGGTCCATCTTCACCTAGACCTATAGAATCATGGGTCATAACATATATAACCTTAATACCCATCATTGCTGACAATCTTATTGAGGGTCTACAGTAATCAGAAAAAACTAAAAAAGTTCCTCCATATGGAATAACACCTTTATGTAAAGATAGGCCATTCATAATTGAAGCCATACCATGCTCTCTAATACCATAACGAACATATTCACCAGAGTAATTTTTATGAGAAATATCGGCCATCGAATTGACCCTAGTATTATTAGATGGTGTTAAATCAGCAGAGCCTCCTATCAATTCGGGAATATAATTCTTCAAAACCTCTAAAACTTTCTCACTCGACTTCCTAGTCGAAATCAGATCCACCTCAGAATTATTTTTCCTGAAAATTTTGTACAAATTCTCAATAAATGGCATTGTAAAGCTTCCGGATAAACTTTTATTAAAATCTTTCTTCAAAATACTTTTCTTAAGATTTGATTCCCATTTTAATCTTATTTTTTTGGACCTTAGACCTGCAGTTCTCCATTTCTTTAAAATAGAGCTTGGGATTTCAAAGGGTTTATAATTCCATTTTAAATTTTTTCTGGTTTTAGCAACCTCTTCCTTCCCAAGTGCTGCCCCATGGCTCTTTTCAGTGCCCTCTTTATTGGGGGATCCAAAGCCAATTTTAGTAGAGCATGCAATAAGTGTTGGCTTCTTTGATTTTTGAGCTTTTTCAATTGCCGTCCTTATTTTTGCATGATTATGTCCATCTATTTTTATATAGTTCCAATTATAAGAATTTATTCTACCTTTGATATCATCAGAGTTTGAAAGAGAAGTTGGTCCATCTATCGAAATTTCGTTATCGTCAAAGAAAACTATTAATTTGTTTAATTTAAGGTGACCAGCTAAGCTTAGAACCTCGTGGCTTAAACCCTCCATAAGACATCCATCGCCGACAAATGCATAAGTGAAATGGTCTACTATTTCGTCACCAAATCTACTATTTTGAATCCTCTCAGCTAATGCCATACCGACAGCATTGCCAAGGCCTTGTGCAAGAGGTCCCGTGGTAGTTTCAACCCCAATCGTATGTTTATATTCAGGGTGACCAGGAGCTTTAGATTTTAATTTTCTAAAATTTATAATTTCCTTTAGAGATGGTTCAGAAAAACCTAATAAATACTGAAGAGAATATAGTAACATTGAGCCATGACCATTAGATAAAACAAATCTATCTCTATTTGGCCAACTCGGTTTGGATGCATCAAATTTCAAATACTCACGAAACAATATAGTCGCCACGTCCGCCATACCCATTGGCATACCTGGGTGGCCTGAGTTAGCTTTTTCAACAGCATCAATAGATAAAAATCTTATAGAATTAGGAATTCTTGAATCCATAATTTAAAATACATTATCTTAATACAAGATGAATTCAAACTTTTTTCTATCTTTTATTGAAAAAAAATCTTACTGATATAGAATTCAAATACTAAAACTATGGCAAAAATAACTTATTTAAGAGGTAGACAAATCCTTGATTCACGCGGTACCCCTACCGTAGAGGTTGATATGGTGCTGGATGATGGTGAAATTTGTCGTGGCTCGGTTCCATCAGGGGCTTCTACAGGTTCGCATGAAGCTATTGAGCTTAGAGACGGAAATAAAAATGAGTTTAATGGAAAGAGTGTCAAAAATGCAGTTAAAAATATTAATGAAATAGTCAAAAAAAAATATAGAGGGTAAAAATTTTGATTCTTATGAAAAATTTGACGATTTCTTGCTTAATCTAGATGGGACTTATAATAAATCTAAATTAGGTGCAAATACTATCCTTGCATGTTCAATCACTTTCCTAAAATGTTTAGCTAAGAATAATTGTCAGGAAATTTATCAATTTTTAAATAAAAATGAAGATTTTATGTTACCTGCTCCTTTAATGAATATTATAAATGGTGGAGCTCATGCAAATAATGGACTAGATATTCAAGAATTTATGATTGTGCCCGCTGGTTTCGATTCGTTTTCGGAGTCCTTAAGGGCGGGAGTTGAAATCTTCCACAACTTAAAAGAGTTATTAAATAAGAATTCTCATTCTACAGCAGTTGGTGATGAAGGTGGCTTTGCTCCTGATTTAAAATCAAACGAAGAGGCTTTAAGTTTTATATCTGAAGCTGTATCGAATGCGGGCTACAAATTAGGAAGTGAAGTATTCTTTGCCTTAGATGTAGCAGCTACAGAAATCTATAATAATAAAAAATATAGAATAGACAAAAAAGATTTAAATATTGAGGAGATTTCAATTTATTATCAAAAATTAATTGATAAATACCCAATAATTTCTATAGAAGATCCACTCGATGAAGATGATTGGGATGGGTGGGCAATGCTAACTAATCTGATAGGAGATAAAGTGCAACTTGTTGGAGACGACTTATTTGTCACTAATAATTCTAGATTACAAACAGGAATTGATAAAAGTGCTGGAAATAGTATTTTAATTAAAATTAATCAAATCGGATCTATATCAGAAACTTTACAAGCTATAGACTTAGCTAAGAAAAATAATTATTCATATATAATTTCACATAGATCAGGTGAAACTGAGGATGCTATCATAGCTGATATTTCAGTAGCAACAAACTCAGGCCAAATAAAAACTGGTTCTTGTTCAAGAACAGATAGAACTGCTAAATATAATCAGCTACTTAGAATCGAGGACTCATTAGGAAAAAAGGCGAAATTTGCAAAATTAAAAACTTTTAATACTATAGCCTAATTAGGTATTATAATATCTTCATATGAAACCAGAAACACTTTTTGACAAAATATGGAATAATCATATAGTCCATGAAGAAGATGGTAAACCTACCCTTCTTTACATAGACCTGCATTTAGTCCATGAAGTTACATCTCCTCAAGCATTTGAAGGACTTAGACAAGCAGGAAGAAAAGTCAGAAAAACAAATAAAACTTTCGCTACTATGGACCATAACGTTCCTACATTAGATAGGAATAACATTAAAGATCCCATTTCTGCGCAACAAATTGAAACATTAGAAAATAATTGTAAAGAATTTCAAATAGAACTTTTTGATCTCGCAAGCCCTTATCAAGGCATTGTTCATGTTATAGGTCCTGAACAAGGTCTAACTAAACCTGGTAGCACAATAGTCTGCGGGGATAGTCATACCTCTACTCATGGAGCCTTTGGGGCTTTGGCCTTTGGAATTGGAACAAGTGAGGTTGAACATGTTTTATCAACCCAGTGCCTATGGCAAAACAAGCCTAAAACTTTTGAAGTAAGAGTTGATGGTATAAGACCTAAGGGAGTAACAGCGAAAGATATTATTCTAAATATTATAGGAGAGATTGGCACTGCAGGTGCAACAGGTCATGTAATTGAGTATACAGGTGATGCAATTAAATCATTATCTATGGAGCAGAGAATGACAATTTGTAATATGTCAATTGAAGGTGGGGCAAGAGCTGGGATGATTAGTCCAGATGAAATAACATTGAACTATTTAAGAGATAAGCCTAGAATAAAATCTTTAGATAATTTGGATAGTCTAATGTCAGAATGGAGAAAGCTTGCTTCTGATCAAGGTTGTGTTTTTGATAAAAAACTTCTTCTTGATGCTGCAAAAATTGCTCCTCAGGTGAGTTGGGGAACTAGTCCAGGGATGGTTTCGAGCGTTGATAGTAAAGTTCCAAACCCCAAGAATATTGAAGACCCTGTAAAAAGGAAATCAATTGAAGATGCTTTGACATATATGGATTTAAAAGCTGATACTTTAATAGAGGATATAAAAATTGATACTGTTTTTATTGGTTCTTGTACAAATGGAAGGATAGAAGACCTAATTGCTGCAAGTAAAATTATCCATGGTAATAAAGTATCGCCTAAAGTTAAAGCAATAGTTGTTCCAGGCTCGCAAGTAGTTAAATATCAAGCAGAAAAACTTGGTATTGATAAAATTTTTAAAGATGCTGGATTTGAATGGAGAGAGTCCGGATGCAGTATGTGTCTTGCGATGAATCCAGATAAATTGTCACCGGGCGAAAGAGCAGCCAGTACTTCAAATAGAAATTTTGAAGGTAGGCAAGGTAAAGGTGGGAGAACCCATCTTGTAAGCCCAACAATGGCAGCTGCGGCAGCAATAGAAGGTAGATTTATAGATATAAGAGCATATGATGTAGATTTAGGAGATTATTAATCAATGGAAAAATTTAAGACTGTAGAAAGTCGACCTGCTCCTTTAGACTCATCTAATGTTGATACTGACCAAATTATTCCTAAACAATTTTTGAAAAGAATTGAAAGAACTGGCTTTGGGCAATTTCTTTTTTTTGATTGGCGTTTTAATGATGATGGAACTGAGAATGATAAATTTATATTAAATGATCCAAGATTTAAGAATTCAGAAATATTATTATCTCAGGAAAACTTTGGTTGCGGTAGCTCTAGAGAACATGCACCTTGGGCTTTAAGAGACTATGGTTTTAAGGTAATAATATCAACTTCTTTTGCAGACATACTTTACAACAATTGCTTTAAAAACTGCATATTACCAATCATAGTTGATGAAAAGCACTTAAATTACCTATTCAATTCATCATTAAACTTCAATGATTATAAGGTCATAGTCAATCTAGATGAAATGACCTTAAGAGATAATAAAGGATTTTCATATAAATTTAATATTGATCCATATAGAAGAAAATGTCTTTTAGAAGGGTTAGATGATATCTCTTTGACATTGATGCACGAAGAAAAGATAACTTTATATGAAAATAAATTTTCTAAGTAAAGCCAGAATTTTTCCAAAAATATTATCTAAAAAAACAACTAAGTGATATATCGGATAAAATACCCTATATATAAATATTAATTGTTGGTTTTCTAAATGGTAAAAATTAAACTGAAACAAAACTTAAAAACAACCCAAAAGGGATATTTAAGCCTTGAGTCCAAGCTTTTTATAAAATTAATAAAGCTAAACATTGATGAAATAAATGATTTACTAGAAAAAGAATTATTAGAAAACCCATGCCTAGAAGAGGAACCTATTCGAAACTTGAATGAAAAAAGTTTACTACCTGAACATGAGGATTTAGATAACGAAACTTTCACTGAATATGATGAAAATAATATTGTTGACTATCTTATCAAACAAATAAACTTATTAAATATATCAAAAAAAGAAAAAAAAATTTATGCATGCTTAGTTTATCTTCTAGATGATAAAGGTTTTCTTTGCTACTCAAATGAGGAAATAATAATTATATTAAAATCTCAGGAAAATATTGATATCAGTTTAATTGATATTGAGGAGTTAATATTAAAAGGACAAAGAATGCTAGATCCATGTGGAATACTTGCAAGGACCATAAATGAATCCTTAAAAATTCAATTAGATATGTCAAACAATAAGAACTTTGAGCTATACTGTAATATAATTGATAACCATCTAGCAGATATAGTAAAAAAAGATTATAAAAATATCAGTAAATCATTGAATATTTCCATTTCCAAAGTTAAGAAATTTACTGATGATATTTCAGAGCTAAATGCAAATCCTGCAAATATCTTTTATACTATCGATACAAACACGAAAGANCCAGAACCTGAAGCTTATGTCTATATCCAAAATAATAAGTTAATTGTTCAATCAAATAAGAATATCAAACAAGTTAGAGTTTCTAATTATTACAAAAGAATGTTATCTCTGAAAAGTAACCTAGATAGTGAGGTTACTGAGTACTTAAAAGAAAAAATTACCAATGGTACATTGTTAATAAAGACGATTAATGAAAGAGAGGAAATGTACTCTAATGTATTTAAACTTTTAGTAGAGATTCAAAAAGATTTTATTTTAAAAGGTGAGAGGTATATCAAATCTCTTAAACTTTCTGATGTTGCGCAACAATTAAATGTTCACGAATCCACAATCAGTAGGATAACAAGTAATAAATATATAAGNACCCCTAGAGGAATGCTTAATATGAAGAGGTTCTTCGTGAATAAGATCAATTCAAGCTCTGAAAAATCATCAGCCGCAGTAAGAGATATAATTGAAGAGCTAATCAGCATGGAAGATAAAAAAAGTCCATTAACAGATGATAATATTAAATCACTTTTGGATCAGAAAGGAATAGCTATAGCTAGAAGAACTATTGCAAAATACAGGAATGTACTTAAAATACCTTCATCTAACAAAAGGATTAAAAATAAATGAAACTAAGCGAATTAATGGATCAGGAGTTGATTTTTTTTAATCTACCCTCATTAGAAAAGGCCGATTTTTTAAAAAAACTTATTTCTCTAATTGTAGAAAGAAAGAGCCATCTTAATGAATCAATTGTATCAGAGCTAATACTAAAGAGGGAAGAATTATGTAGTACCGCTTTAGATAATTATATAGCAATTCCACATGCTAAAATTCCAGGAATTGATAAGACTTATNTAAGTTTAGGTATATGTAATAGCGGTATTGCTTTTGAATCTATAGATGGTCTCAAAACAAAAATATTTATTATGATTTTACATCCAGAGGAAACAGGAAANCATCATCTTGAGATACTTAAATTGGTTTCAAATTTATTTATCAAAAAAGATATTATTGCTGATTTTTTGGCAATTAAAGATTCTAAAGACATAATTAAATATATAAAGAATAATGAATAGTAAGCCTATAAGTAAACATGGAGTNCTAATAAGACTCCTAAACAAAGGAGTTCTTATAACAGGTAAAAGTGGTCTGGGTAAAAGTGAGTGCGCGGTAGAGCTTTTATATAAGGGTGCATTCTTAGTAGCAGATGATGTAGTTCTGATTAAGGAAACTAAAGATAGTCTCATAGGATTTCCGCCTGAAACAATTAAAAATTTAATTGAAATTCGCGGTATTGGAATTATTAATGTTAAAGATATATTTGGTGAAGAATCTATAATAGATAACAGCCAGATAGACTTAATGATTGAGCTAGTGGACTACAAAAATGATTTTAACTATGAAAGGTTAGGATATGATACAACTTTTATCAAAATACTTAGTACTAAAATCCCTCATATGAAAATACCTGTAGGACCTGGAAGAAATCTGTCAACGCTAATTCAAATAGCAGTTAAAAAAATTATTCTTGAAACTTAGTTTTGTAATAAGAATTTAATATATTAAAATTATAAAATGTTCAATATATTAATAATAACTCATGGTGAGTTATGTGAAGAACTTGATTCAGCAGTAAGATTTATTCTGGGAGAGAAAATGTTAAGAGAAATCTTCACTGTAACAATAGATAAAGATACGAGAGACTTTGATACTTATGCCAGCAGGATATCTAATTTTATTACTGAAGAAAGAAAAACTATAATTTTTACTGATATGTTTGGTGGTACCCCATCTAATATCAGCCTTACTTTCTTCAAAAAAAATCATGTTGAAATTATCTCTGGTGTGAACTTACCAATGCTAATTAAAGCATGTACTATAGAAAAGTATGAATCTTTCAAAGAAGCAGTTAAACTAATAGANAATTCTGGAAAAGATAATATAATTGTTGCAGGAAGTTTAGATATTTAGAATATGGCAGATTTAGATCACAAGCAGGTTCATGATGAATGGTCCAAAATTTTCTTAGTTAATAACTATGAGGATTGGTCTTTGGAAATCGATCCAGAAATTAAAGAAGATTTTGCGACAATTGCATTATTTCTAGATTATAAAACTGCGAAATCTTCAGGGGAAGAGAAAGAAGTTTATGAGGGCATAAAAAAAGCATCATTACTAATATTAGATTTTTTAGAAGTCCAAATTATAGATAACCCTGAAGAAAAGAAGATTCAAATGATAAAGAAAGAATCTTCAAGAGTACGAGATAAAAAGTTAGCTAAAGAAATCTGGGGATGAAAAGAATCTTTTCAAAATTTAAGGGTTTTATCATCGACTTAGATGGGGTAATGTACCTTGATCAAAAACTTCTCCCTTTTGCAAAATCATTTATTAATTTCCTTAATAAGAATAAGAAGAAATATATATTCTTAACTAATGATTCTTCTGTCTCACCGTATGACTATTCAATCATTCTTAGAAAACTAGGAATAATATGTTCAAAAGAACAGGTAGTAACACCGATTTCAAACTTCATAAATATTATAAAAAAAGGTACTATACCCAAAAAAAATATTATGGTTTTTTCTAGTAATAAGCTTAAAAACTTTATAAGAAAAGAAAATATTGATATTATTACAGAAGCAAATAAATTTAAAGATTCTAATAGTATATTGGTTTCAGGTCATATTGACTTTAATTATAAGGATTTGATGTATGCATCTTTATGTGTTCAAAATGGTGCTAGCTTATACGCAACAAGTATTGATAATAGCTACCCTACTAAACTCGGTAATGTCCCAGCTACAGGCTCAATTATTGCTGCAATAAGTAAAACATTTCCAGCAAAAGTAGTTAACCTAGGAAAACCTTCAAAAAAAATCTTTGCTCTTGCGATTGAAAGATTAGCCTTAGATAAATCTGAGATATTAACAATTGGTGATAATCTAAAAACTGATATTCATGGTTCAAACTCAGCTGGAATAAAAAGCGCACTAGTTCTAACTGGAAAAACCACTATGACAATGGCAAAGAAATCAAAGATAAAACCTGACTATATTATCAAGAACCTTAAGATTTAGTTCCCTGAACTAAGCATACCATTTTACCCGAATGCTTATTCTCAAACATTAACTGATGAGCCTTAGGGATTTCATCATAATTAAAGATTTCTGAAACTACAGGATTAATCATTCCTTGATGAACTAACTCGTTTGCTCGTATACATTCTAAAGCATTAGCGAAATGTGAGCCAATGATATCTTTTTGTAGCATCCATAAATATCTAACATCAAAAGAACAGTCATACCCAGAAGTTCCAGCGCATATAACTACTCTACCAAACCTCTCGCATACAAAAACACTAGTTGGAAATGTTGTTTCGCCAGGATGCTCAAAAATCACATTAGGACTTTTTCTCTCTCCTAATATTTCCCATATTTTCTTTCCAAAATTTTTCATTTCTTTAAATCGTGCAGCGGTCTCTTCAGGAGTTTCATTCTTCTTATATGCTAAATTTGGAAAATCTTTTCTATTAATAACTCCTACAGCCCCTAAATCCTCACACATTTTAAATTTATCTTGTGAAGATACAACTGCAACAGCTTTAGCTCCTAGCATTTTACATATCTGTATTGCAAAAACTCCTAGTCCTCCAGCAGCACCCCATACAAGTACAACTTCACCAGGTTGAACATTAGCCTTAGTCACTAGCATTCTATAAGCAGTAAAGTAGCATAAAGCATATGAAGCTGCTTCTTCCCAATTTAAATGTTTTGGCTTTCTTAAAATTTGTTGCGCTTGGACTTTAGTAAATTGAGCAAAACATCCATTAGGTGTTTCATAACCCCATATTTGTGCTTGCTTACTGACCATTGGATCATAACTAATAAAGTCTCCATTGGATTGGGTCATATTAGAGTGTGGCTCTTCGCTTTCAACACCACAATGAATAATTACTTCATCACCTTTTTTCCAACTTTTAACGTTTGAACCAACATCCCAAACAATTCCTGAACAATCACTTCCCGCTATGTGTAAATCTTGTTTGTGGACATCTAAAACCGAAATAGGCTCACCTAGACCAGCCCAAACTCCATTAAAATTAATACCAGTTGCGACAACAAGAACTAATACATCATTAGGTCCACATTCTGGTACTGGTAACTCTTCCTCCTGGAAAGATTTCATAGGTTCTCCATGCCTTTCTTTTCTAATAACCCATGCTCTCATTTTCTTTGGCTTGAAATTTGTATCTTCTGGTATTACTCCTATTGGTAATGGATCTGAATAACTCATAATAAAACTCCTTATCTGAAATTTAAACTCATTGCATCTTTAATAAGTTCAAGATTACCTCTAGCAACTTCCCTAGCTGTGTTTGAACCTTCAATGATTATATCTAAAATTTCACTCTTATTCTTTAAAATTTCACTTCTTTTTTCCCTAATAGGATTTAAAAAATTATTAATATTTTTTATAAGTGACTTCTTGACCTCAACATCACCTATTTTACCTTTTGAATACCTATCCTTAAAATCATCAAGCTCCTCTTTATTAGAATTAAATATATCATGATATATAAAAACAGGATTACCCTCGACTTTTCCTGGTATGTCAGCACTTGTTCGATTTGGATCAGTATACATCTTCATAACCTTATTTTTAACAATNTCTTCAGAATCAGATAAGTATATGGAATTATTCAAGGATTTACTCATCTTGCCTTGCCCATCAGTACCAACCAATCTTGACACTTTACTTATAAGTGGTTCAGGCTCAATAAAAATATCTTTGTAAGATGAGTTAAATCTTCTTGCAAGTTCCCTTGTTAATTCAACATGACTTAATTGATCTTCTCCAACTGGAACAGCTGATGCGTTGAAAACTAATATATCTGATGACATTAAAACGGGGTATGAGAGTAAGCCTAAAGAATAATTATCATTCAAGTTCATGGAAGTTATTTTTTCTTTTAATGTAGGAATTCTTTGAATACGTGGAACGGAACATAACATTGACATTAGTACTGTTAGCTCAGAAATTTCTGGAATTTTAGATTGCAAATAAAAACAAGATTTTGATGGATCAAGTCCAACAGATAGCCAATCGATTACAAGTTCAATTATGTTTTCATTTAAACCATCAACCTTATCATGATGAGTTGTCAACATATGTAGATCGGCTATTAAGAAAAAACAATTGTAACTATCCTGAAGCTTTATTCTATTTTCAAGAGTCCCAACATAATGTCCAAGGTGAAGACTTCCCGTAGGTCTATCACCTGTAACTAAAATTTTACTTTTGTTTTTATCATTCATAAATTTATAATTAAATAGGATATCTTAGGTTTAATAATAAGAAAAATATATTATGAAAAAAATATCTATAAAAAATCTAGAGCCTTTATTGACGATAAGTAGGATTAAAAGAATTGATAAAGTACTCTCAAAAAGAAGTAAAGGAATATCAGTACTTCTTGAAGATATTTATCAAGGACATAATATAAGTGCTGTATTAAGAACATGTGACAACCTAGGTATTCAGAATATTTATATTGTTCAGAATTCTAATAAAATCAACCTCTCAAAAGGCGTATCCTTAGGATCAGAGAAGTGGGTAACTTTGAATACAAAAAAAAGTAATGAAACAAAAAAAGCATTCATACTTAGGCTTAAGAAAGAAGGTTATAAGATTATATCAACCGTTCCGCCTTACAAGAAAAAATCACAAACTATAGAAGATTTTAAAATTAAAAAGAAGATGGTTATAGCATTTGGTAATGAAGAAAAAGGTTTAAGCCAAGAAATACTTGGTGAATCAGATTCATTTATCAATATTCCTATGGATGGATTCAATGAAAGCTACAATATTTCTGTTTCATGTGCCATTATAATGAATCAAATTATATCCCAGGCAAAGAAACAAAATAAATTAACCTACTTAAATAAAAAGGAAATGAATGATTTGAGATTAGAGTGGTATATAAAATCAATTAGAAATTCATCTAAAGTTATTAAGAACTTAATGAAAAAAAAATAATTATATATTTACCTATAGAGAATTACGCGCCTGGAAGGACTCGAACCCTCGACCTCCAGANCCGTAATCTGGCACTCTAATCCAACTGAGCTACAGGCGCATTTTGATTCGGAGAGAGGGGGATTCGAACCCCCGGTACGGATTTACTCCGTACGGCTGATTAGCAATCAGCTGGTTTAAGCCACTCACCCACCTCTCCATAAAGTACTATTATGGCTGATGTATTGGTAAAAATAAATCTGTAAAATTTTTAACAGGAGTAAATGAGGAACTAGGTATCTCAACAAAAGTTGTATGCCAATAGTGCATCGACCCATTCCAAAGACCTGGAAGCTCAATAAAGGTAGAGTCCTTCCCCTTTATATTTTTTTTCACTATCATTCTCAATGAATCTTCTGAAAAATCTTTTAAATTATACTTATTACCAGTGAAATCTCTTAGACAGCAAACCATTTCTACTGGGTTGAAGTAAGTGCTGGTATTCCAGACCTTTTTTTGATTTTCATCATTAAAGTCTACTTGAGACTCTTCAACAATTTGGACAGATTCTGATTTACCGTCGTAGACCCAAAAAGGTTTCCCACCCTTAGAATTCTCATCTTTAACAATTCCGCANACCCTGACTGGTTTGTTAAGAATCTCAATAATAATATCAACTTTTTCTTCAATAGTTTTATCTTTGAATTGTGAGCCTAATACGTTTTCTAATTGATTAATTGATGGCTCTAAAAGTTTATAGTTCCTTTCAACAAAACGTTGAATCATCATATCGAAATTATTCTTTGTATTTATAGCAATATTAAGTAAGGAATTAGATACGCTATATCTTATACCACGAGTCTTGGGTGAAACATTATCAATATTATTAATAAAAACATAATCAGCATCAATCTCATTAAGTCCATCAATTAAAGATCCATGCCCAGAAGGGTGAGTATAAATTTCTCCATTTTCATTCCTAAGAAGGTCTCCTTTGGAGTCAATACATATACTATTAGTGGACTTAGACTGAACAATAAAATTACATAACGATTTTGAATCTATTTCTTGGAAAAAAGGAGAATGATCTAACTTAGATTGAAACTGATTCCTAAAATCTTCTTGAATTGAAAAAGAAACTTTTGTATTAGTTACATCCTCTGATGAATTAAGTATAAATTCTTCAATGGGAGAAACTGGAATATTTTCAATCAAATGGAAATCAATTAATGCTTTTGGTCTCGAAGAAAAATCTAACATAGATTTACCTAATAGAATTTCTTTTAGTTCCTGAATATTCTTAGTTTTCAATATATCATCCAAGTCAATATTATTATTAGAACAGAANNTGGATATATCAGAAAAAAAGGGTAGTAATTTTAAGTCTTTAAAAGAATTATCACTAAAATTATCAAAGCTAAACATTCTGGTAGCCGAGCCCGAAGAAGGTATAAATCTCGATATGTGTATACCTGTTGGGATTTCCGAAGATTGAGAATTTATTACCTTGACTTCCTCAGGTGGGAGTATTCCATCATTTTGAGTACAAGGTCTTATTAATTTTAATACTTTGGGCCTAACTTTCCCTGTAAGAAAATCAATCTGTTCATCAACTTTCTCTTTGTTGATTCCTAAAGTAGATAAATAATTTAAGTCATTCTCTTTTAACATTGCACTTAAATTTCGGGGTCGACGGGATTCGAACCCGCGACCTCTGGCGTGACAGGCCAGCGTTCTAACCGGCTGAACTACGACCCCAAAAATGGGCGCTACAGGATTTGAACCTGTGACATCTTCCTTGTAAGGGAAGCGCTCTCCCGCTGAGCTAAGCGCCCCGAATAGGTTTTTATACTATATGCAGACAANTAAATGTCAAGATAGGTTCAAAGGCTTCTCAGCTTCAGAAACTTCAACGCCTAATGGCATATCAACTAAAGAAACATCCTTCAATACTGACTCATCAGACACTATAGCATGTGGAATAACATCATCCATATGACTAACAGAAATAACATCAATATCTTTTAAAACCTCTTTNGGTATATCAGCTAAATCTTTTTCATTCTCTTGTGGAATCAAAACTGTATTTACTCCACCTCTGTGAGCAGCAAGAATCTTTTCTTTTAAACCTCCAATTGGAAGAACTCTACCTCTTAGAGTGATTTCACCGGTCATAGCTAAGTCTCTTTTAACTTCTTTTTGTATAAGCCCGGATAGTATAGCAGTAGCCATGGCTATCCCTGCCGATGGTCCATCTTTAGGCTGTGCACCTTCTGGAACATGGACATGTATATCTATTTTCTGATAAAAGTTTCTATCCAATCCTAACCTATGTCCCCTTGATCTAACATAGCTCATTGCGGCTCTTGTTGACTCTTGCATAACCTCACCTAACTTTCCAGTAACAGTGAAGTTCCCCTTCCCAGGAACAATAGTAACTTCAATATTCAACAATTCTCCGCCAACTTCAGTCCAAGCCAAACCTGTAGACATACCAATTTGATTACTATCTTCAATCTCACCATGTTTGAATTTAGGAGCTCCTAATAACTTTTGAACGACTTTTGGTGTGATATTTAATGAATAATCTTTNCCATTCTTTACAACTTCTTTTGCAGTTTTTCTGCAAAGAGTTCCGAATTCTCTTTCTAGAGTTCTTACTCCTGCCTCTCTTGTATACCTTTGGATTGTGAAATTAACTGCTTTATCCGAAAACNTTACATTAGAGTTATTTAACCCATTGTTTTCGAGTTGCTTAGGAATTAAATACTTCTTAGCAATCTTATTTTTTTCCAATTCTGTGTATCCAGACAACTTAATAATCTCCATTCTATCTTGCAATGCCCATGGTATTGTATGAAGAACATTAGCTGTGGTAATAAANAGAACTTGAGATAAGTCATAATCTACTTCTAAATAATGATCATTGAAAGTCGAATTTTGCTCAGGATCTAAGGCCTCTAAAAGCGCAGAAGCTGGGTCACCTCTAAAATCTGTCCCAACTTTATCGATTTCATCAAGAAGAAAAACAGGATTCTTAGAACCAGCTTTTTTCATGCCTTGGATAATTTTTCCTGGTAGTGCTCCAATATAAGTTCTTCTATGGCCCCTAATCTCAGCCTCATCTCTAACGCCACCAAGAGAAATTCTCACGAACTTTCTTCCCATAGACCTGGCTACAGACTTAGCCAAGGAAGTTTTACCAACTCCAGGCGGTCCCACGAGGCATAATATTGGGCCCTTTAGCTTTTCAGTAAGAGTNCTAACAGCCAAGAACTCAGTAATTCTTTCTTTAGGCTTTTCTAAACCAAAATGATCTTCATCTAAAACTTCTTGNGCTTTATCCAAGGATACTTCATCTTCAGTTAAATCTGAATTCCAAGGAAGAGTTACCAGCCAATCAATATAATTTCTAACTACAGTTGCTTCAGCAGACATAGAAGACATGCCTTTAAGCTTTCTAATTTCTTTTTCAACTCTTTTCCTAATATCTTCAGGCATATCCTTACTCTTTAAGGATTCTTCAAACTCTAAGATTTCTGTCTTAAGATCATCTTTATCACCAAGCTCACTTTGGATGGCTTTCATTTGCTCAGTTAAGTAATATTCCTTTTGAGCTTTTTCCATTTGCTTCTTTACTCTGTTCCTAATTTTCTTTTCTACTTGTAAAATCTCCAACTCAGATTGTATCTTTTCAAAGAGCATTTCTAATCTCTTAGCGCAGTCTAGGCACTCAAGAACTTCTTGTTTGTCTGAAAGCTTAAAAGTTAAATGTGAAGCTATTGTATCTGACAATTTACTTGCATCTTCAATGGCAGCAATGGTAACTAAAGTTTCAGTTGGAACTTTTTTATTTAATTTAGTGTAATCTTCAAAGGCTTCTGTCAAACTTCTCATAATCGCGTTTGTTTCAACACCAGACTCAGATTCTTCNGCTAAATCTTCAACTTCTACATTAAAAAATTTATTTTCATCCTCGTAACCAATTAATTTAGCTCTATTGACTCCTTCAACTAATATTTTNACAGTTCCATCAGGCAATCTTAACATTTGGACAATCGTTCCTATTGTTCCGACTTTATAAATATCCTCTGGACCTGGATCGTTAGTTTTGGCATCTATCTGTGCAGACAATAAAATCTTTTTATCAGTTTTCATTGCCTCTTCTAAGGCTCTGATTGATTTTTCTCTTCCAACAAATAAAGGGGCAACCATGTGGGGAAAAATAACCACATCTCTTAAGGGTAATAAAGGAAGCTTATAACTTGTACTCATGAAATCCTCCGAATGGCGTTATTTTATTAAGGTAACCACTAAATATAGTTTTGCAACAAAAATGATAAAAAAAGGTTGAAAAAGGTTAAAAAAGAGAGAAAAAACACTAATTTATAGCAGTTTTAGAAGATTTATTTTCAAAACTTAGCATTGGTGCCTTATTTTTTGTTATTACGTCTTCAGTAATTACACATTTCTTTAAGCCTTCAAGGGTTGGTATGTCATATATTAAATCAAGAATAGAATTCTCGATTATTGACCTTAGACCTCTTGCTCCTGTTTCTCGCTTAATAGCTTCTTTTGCGATACAAATTAGTGACTCCTTTGTGAATTCCAATTCAACATCATCATTAATCTTAACTAACTTCTGATATTGCTTTATAAGTGCATTTCGTGGCTCAGTTAAAATTTTTATTAAAGCTTGCTCATTTAGTGTATTTAAGTAAGTTATAACGGGAACTCTGCCTATAAATTCAGGAATAAACCCAAAGCTTACTAAATCTTCTGACTGAATAGATTTTAGAAAATCCTTTGACTCTAATCTTTTCACCACTTGCTGCTCATCTTTTTCAAAACCTATAGAATTTTTTCCAATTCGTTTAGCAATTATTTTATCTAAGCCACTAAATGATCCTCCTAAAATAAAAAGAATATTATTTGTATCCACTGGAATAAATTCTTGCTGGGGATGCTTTCTACCACCTTTAGGAGGGACATTAACTATTGAACCTTCTATTATTTTAAGTAGTGCTTGTTGGACACCTTCACCTGAAACATCACGAGTAATCGAAGGACTATCTCCACTTTTTCTTGCTATTTTATCTATTTCATCAATGTAGATTATTCCTTTTTGTGCTTTTTGGACGTCAAAATCAGATGCTTGTAATAAGCTTACTAGCATGTTTTCAACATCTTCTCCAACATATCCTGCTTCGGTATAACATGTTGCGTCCACAATTGTAAAAGGTACATTTAAAAACTTTGCAAGTGTTTGGGCTAGTAAAGTTTTACCGGATCCAGTTGGTCCAATCAATAAAACATTACTTTTTTGTATTTCTACTTCCTCAGACTTTTTCTTTTTACTTTTTACCTCACTGTTCGCACTAATCCTTTTATANTGGTTATAGACTGCTACAGAAAGATATTTTTTTGCCTGATCCTGATCTATCACATAAGAATCTAGTTGACTCTTAATTTCATGAGGGGGTGGGATATATTCTTGATCTTCTGCAACTACTTGTTCTTCTTTTNCATCTTCAATAATTTCACAACATAAATCTACACACTCATTGCAAATATATGTGTTAGGTCCTGCAATTAATTTTTTTACTTCCTTTTGCCCCTTTCCACAAAAAGAACAACTTAAATCATCTTTACTAGAACTCATTATTTTCCATCCTTTTCAGTAATTATATTATCAATAATTCCATATTCCAATGCTTCTTGTGATGTTTGATAAAAGTTCCTTTGAATATCCGTCTTTATAATATCTAAATCTTTTTTAACATGTTTTGATAATAATTGGGCTAATATTTCTTGCTTTCTTCTTGTCTCTTCCATCTCTTTCTCTAAATCATAATATTGACCACCCAACTGTGTACCTACTGAATGTAACATGATGGTTGAATTAGGAAGAGAGTTCCTTTTATTTTTTGCTCCACTGGCTAACAAAACAGCCCCCATACTAGCAGCTAAACCAAAACATAATGTACTGACATCAGGGGCAACATATTGAATTGCATCATATATACCTAATCCAGCTGTTACACTCCCACCAGGAGAGTTAATATATAGATTAATGTCTTTTTTACTATCTACGGATTCCAGGAATAATAATTGAGCAACAACTACATTTGCAAGATTATCATCAATTGCGCCACCAATAAAAATTATTCTCTCATTTAAAAGTCTCGAATAAATATCAAAAGCTCTTTCACCTGATGAACTCTGTTCGACTACCATTGGTATAAACATACTGTGATTGTAATTTAATCAATAATTTTAGTCAATTAAGAAGAACACTTAACTTATTTCGCAGTCTTAGGCTTAATCTCTTTAATTTTTGCTTCAGATACCAGAAATCTAATAACTTTTTCGTCAGTCAACTTAACTTTAACGTCATCCATTAAATTATTATCTTTATAATATTTTTTAACCTTACTAATTTGAGTATTTTGTGATTTAGCTATAGAAGCGATAACTTGCTCAATTTCATTATCATCAACCAAAATATTCTCGACCTTAGAAATCTCCGCAAAAATAAGAGCCAGCTTAACATTTCTTTCTGCTGATTCTTTAATAACACCCTTGGTTTTACTATCAACTTCTTCTGTTTTAATTCCTTTTTCATTCATTCTTGCTAAATATTCATTCTCTAATCTTTTTTCTTCATCTGTTAAAAAGGATTTTGGGAATTCAAAATTATTATCAGAAATCAGCTTATCACCTATATTTCTCCTTAGGCTTCCCTCTGACTTTTCATTACAAGATCTCTCTAAATCAGAAGCAACCCTTTCCTCCAACATTTCCTTAGATTCTATTCCCAATTTTTTCATAAAATCATCATCCAACTNTGGTATTACTTTTTTATAAATTTTGTTAATTATCACTGTACAATTAACAATTTTACCGGCTGCCTCAGCTATGGGAAATTCACTTGGATAAGTAACATCAAAGTTTTTCTCTTCACCCAAAGTCATATTTTTTATTTCAGCTTCTATATCTGGTATCAAGGAATCATTTCCTAATTCAATTAGGGCGTTTTCCCTNACTAAATCTTTTATAATTTTGTCTNCTACCTTACCTGAGAAGTTAATAGATAGAATGTCCTTCTTCTGAATCTTTTTCCTTTTTGGAACCTCTTCATTTGTAGCAAAATTTATTAGAAGATTTTCTATAGCCTTNTCTATATCTTTTTGTTCAATAGAGAAAATTTCTTTTTCTACTTCCATAGATTTATATTCAGAAAGTTTAATTTCGGGAATAAATTCAAAATTAAAAGAAAATTCAAAGTTTTTCTCTT
Source organism: Deltaproteobacteria bacterium TMED58 (assembly GCA_002167555.2). GTDB lineage: Bacteria > Desulfobacterota_D > UBA1144 > UBA1144 > UBA1144 > TMED58. The sequence goes on along the minus strand of NHDL02000002.1, from coordinate 195,452 downwards.
TATTAAAATCCTTAAATTCAAGGTTGGAAGTTTTAACAATATTTATTTTTTCTTCTAAAGCTAATTTTCTTAAATTATCATTTATAATCCTAGTTTTAATCTCTTCATCAATCTGACTGGCATATATTGACTCAACAACTTTCAAGGGTACCTTTCCTTTTCTGAAACCTTTCAAATCTGCATCTTTTTGAAATAACTTTACGACACCATTAAACGATTTTGCAACCTCTTTTGCATCAATATCAAAAAGTGCCTTTTTTTCTGTAGAACTTAGGTCTTCAATTTTAAAACTCATATTATCTCCAATTTGGGAGCGGGGGGACTCGAACCCCCACACCCGAAGGCGCTAGATCCTAAATCTAGTGCGTCTACCAATTCCGCCACGCTCCCCTTCAAAAATATTTTTTTTGAAATGATAAATATACTGATTACCTTATCTAAAATCAATCAATAAGCCTATAAAGGTTCGAAGGCCACCGTAACTTTCTTAGTATTATTCAAATATTTTTCAATAACCTCGTTAACTTGGTCAATCGTTACATTCCTTATTTTAGATGAGAAATGAAAAGGCTCTTTTGGCCCAAGTCCAAAGAAGTGACTTTGGGAAATCCTACTATTTATATTGGCATTTCTCTGAAGAGATATATCATTTCGTCCTATTAGATAATTCTTAGATCTTTCTATCTCTAATGAAGTAACACCTTGGGATACCAGACTATTGATTTCATTATTTATTGCTGCAATACTTTCTTCTTTTTTTTCTGGTGAACAGCCAATATAAATCCCAAAATGCCCCAAATATGGTGAGGGGCCATAAAAGGAAGAAACAGTATAGGCTAAACTTTTCTTGTCTCTTAGCTCTAAAAAGAGCCTACCGCCCATACCTGATAGGCATGAATTCATAACATGAAATGCATATTGCTCATCTGATTCCATTGGTGGAGCATAAGTACCTATGATAATATGCGATTGTTGCTTGTCTCCAAGTTTAGATTCAAAAAATAAATCATCAGATATAGGTGAAAAGTTAGAATCCGCTTTTTTCATTTTATCAGAAAAATTTATATCTAGATTTCCATTTAAATGTTCAATCAATTTATCNAAATCAAAATTTCCAACAGCCGAAACCAATAAATTGCTATTAATAATTGACTCCTTATACGCGCTAGAAATATCTTCACGAACAATATCTTTAAGGCTTTTATCAGTTCCNTATTGATTCATTGAATATGGATGATTTGGAAAAAGCATTTCATAAAATTTATCTGCAGCTAAAGCTGCGTAGTTCTGCTTTTTCCTATTTAAATAAGACAAAATATCTTGTTTGACAATTTCAATTTCATTTTCTAAAAATAATGGTGAACATAAGACCTCAGAAAAAATCTCGGTTAACTCTCTTAAATTTGCACTTGGTCCCAATAATTTTAAGCCAACTGTATTTTTTCCTGAATATCCTTCAATGTCAGCACCAAGTAATTCAATTTTCATTGATAATTCTTCTTTAGTTAAGTTTTCCGAGCCTCTCTCCAAAAGTTCTGCTAATAAACTAAATTTTCCATTAGAACTTTTGTCCTCATATCTGAGACCTCCCATAGAAACTGTTCGAAGCGAGAATAAAGGGGTTTTGGTATTTTGAAGTACCAATAAATCAATACCATTTTNCAACTTAACAAAACAAGGTTCTTTATGTGTTATTTTTGACATAGAGTAATCTTTATCTATATAAGATTTAGATTCTTTTTTAATTAAATTTTTTGTAACAGTGAAACAATTATTTAACAATTCTGAGAAATGAGATTCTTTATTTATCTTTAAGTCTTTAGGAAATATAAAATTTAAATTTAAATTTTCTACCTTTAAAAAGTCATTTGCAACACTTGAAATTTCGTCTAAGGTAACGTCTTTAATTCTATTTAAATATTTATCCTTTGAATCTATATTACCTGTAAGGGAATGAAGATAACCTATAGATTGAGCTTGTCCTTGAACAGTTTCATTCTCATGTAAATCATCAGAAATTATTGAATTCTTAGCTCTTTCAACTTGTCCATAGTCAAAATTTAGAGATTGTATATTTTTAATTCTTTCAATAATTCCTTTTATCGCTTTATCGATATTTTCATGTAACATTGTTCCAGAAACCATAAAAACACCAGAATGNCGCATAGAATAATTACTTGAGTAAATCGAAGTTACAAGAGATAAGTCTTCCTTCAGCTCTTTATAAAGGAGTGAACTACTTCCAGAGCCAAGAATATGACTAATAATATCAAATATAGCAGTCTCCTTTCTATTTGCCGACACTGATTTAAATGATAGTGAAAAATAAACTTCATTTACCTCTTTTTTTTCAATATTAATTGTAAGCTTTTGTAATTTATCTTTTTCTGAGAATTTTGGCTGTTCTACTTTTTTTGCCCTTATTTTTCCAAAAGTTTCATTTATTTTTGATTTAACTTCGTTGGTGTNTCCACCACCTACAACAACTAAATGCATATTCTCTGCTTGGTACCATTTATCATAGAAATTCTTAACATCCGATCTTTTAAAGCTTTTTACACTATTCGGTGTTCCAATAATAGGTAATCCATAGTTTGAAGATGAAAAAGTACTATTAAAAATCATTTCACTTAAGCAATTTGAGGGTGAATCATTTCCTCTTTTAATTTCTTCAAGGATAACCTCAAGTTCTTTAGATAGTTCTCGCTCATCAAAAGTTGCATTTACCATACAATCAGAAAGGATATTTAATCCAATATCAATAAATTCATTCGAAATAGTTGTGTAATAAACAGTTTCGTCAAAAGAGGTAAATGCATTAACTTCTCCACCGTGAGCCTCTAATTTTTTAGAAATTTCCCCGACCATTAAATTTTCGGTTCCTTTAAAAATCATATGCTCATGCACATGAGCTAATCCTCTTTGAGAGTCATCTTCATAGGCACTCCCTGTATTTATCCAAACAAAAATTGAACTAACAGGTGAGTAAATATCTTCTTTTAGAAAAACTTTAAGACCATTGTCTAAATTGTAAGTTGTCANACCTTTCATAACTATTCATAAACTTACCTTTTGGGCAGCTTTATATTTTATAAAAACATGTTTTCCAATTGCAAAAAACAAGTAACTATAAAAAAGTATAAATGACCCTATTTCAATATGGGTAAGGATAGAAATTAGTATAATTGATAAGACAATAAGTGCATTAAACTTTTTCATTCTATTTAAAAATGTCTTTTTGGCGAAAGGGATATTGCTAACCATTAAAAGCCCTGTTATTGGTATAAAAACTAAAAAGAAATTCGAAACTGAGTTAGCGGTGAATAAATCAAACTTATAATCAATTAATATTACTGAAATCAGCAATCCNGCTGCCATAGGGCTTGGAAGTCCAATAAAAAATCTATCTTTCACATCACTAGGTAAAGAATTAAATCTAGAGAGTCTAAGTGCAACACAAACTGAATAAAATATTACACACATTATTCCTAAATTATTATATTGTGAAAGATAGACTATATAGATTAATAATGAAGGTGCTACCCCGAAACATACAAGGTCCGACAACGAATCATATTGGGCTCCAAATTGAGAGTCTTTGTTTAGTAATCTGGCAATTTTACCGTCAATAAAGTCAATAAATGCAGCAATATAAAGAAATATACATGACCACCATAATGACTTCTCTGTTAAAAAAAATGTTTCTATCCCCAAAAATTCATTATCAACTAAGGGGAAAAGTTTAATTATATTAAAAATTGAAAGTAGTCCAAATACTAAAGCTACAGTTGTGAGAAGATTTGGGACAAGTGAAAAAATTTTTTTATTCGACATAATACTTTTTTATTTTAAAACATTTTCCTTATTTTTTTTACTAAAAAGTATTGTTTCGCCGGCAATAACTTCATCGCCGGCCTTAATATCAGTAATNTAATCCTCTGGTACATATATATCAATCCTAGAGCCAAACTTTATTATTCCAATTCTTTGACCAATATCGAGAGTATCACCCTTGGAAACAAAGGGTATTATTCTTCTAGCAATAAAACCTGCAAACAATATCAATACAACGTTTTGACTACTAGGGAGTTCAAGGTGCATGTATAATCTCTCGTTTTCTATACATTCAGTTGAATTAGCAAATTTAAATTTTCCAGNATAATATCTTGTTTCTTTAAGTTTAGATAAAATTGGATTTCTGGCAATGTGACAATCTAATAATGAAAGAAAGATNCATATTCNTTTCATTTTATTCTTTGTGAATTCATTTTCTTCTGTAGAATCAACACATATTACTTTACCGTCAGCTGGCGATATAACTCCATCCGTAGTAGGTATTATTCTTTCCGGATCCCTAAAAAAATGAATTATAAGTAAGAATACGAATAGCAATAATATTGAAACTATTGATAAGCCAAAGAAAGCTGTCCCTAGCCAGCAAATTAAAAAAGATATCAGTATTGGTTGATAGCCATGTTCTGAAACAGTCCATTTATAATCAATCTTCATTAGTTCTTTTCTTTATCTACTANTTTCTTTTTAAATAAAGCGGTCATCATAGATCTGAGCTCTGTCCCGATATCCTCTATAGGATGAGTTTCCCCTTCTTTAAGTAAACGATTGTAATTTGCTCTACCTGATTCATTTTCTTTTATCCATTCATCAGCAAATTGTCCACTTTGAATCTCATCTAAAACAATCTTCATTCTTTCTTTAACCGAAGAATCTATTAATCTAGGACCTCTAGTAATATCACCATATTTTGCGGTATCGCTTATCGAATAACGCATATTAGAAATTCCGCCTTGATATATTAAATCAACAATTAATTTTACTTCGTGAAGACATTCGAAATAAGCCATTTCTGGTGGATAACCAGCTTCTGTCAAAGTTTCAAAGCCAGCTAATATCAAACTTGAAACCCCGCCACAAAGAACAGATTGCTCTCCAAATAAATCTGTTTCAGTTTCATCCTTAAAAGTTGTCTCAATAATTCCAACCCTAGAAGAGCCTATCCCAGCGGCATAAGCAAGGGCAATATCTTTTGTATCAGAGGATGGATCTTGGTGAATCGCAATCAATCCTGGAACACCCGCACCTTCTTCATATGTGCCTCGCACAGTATGGCCTGGAGCTTTTGGTGCAACCATGAATACATTTACACCATCTTCTGGAACAATTTGATTATAATGAATATTGAAACCATGACCAAAGGCTAAATATTTTCCTGGTTCTATATTATCTTTTATTGAATCTTCATAAATCTTTTTTTGACTTGTATCTGGGGCTAAAATCATAATAATATCAGATTTTTTTACAAGCTCATCGACTTCAACAACATCAAGTCCTGTTGCTTTTGCTTTACCCCAACTTTCTCCATCCTTTCTGAGGCCAACCGATACATCTATTCCTGAATCCCTTAAATTTAGAGCATGTGCATGTCCTTGACTACCGAAGCCAATTATACCTATTCTCTTGTCCTTAATTAGATTTAATTCACAATCTTTATCATAAAATACTTTCATAGTAATTCTCCATTATTTCTTTTTCTCTCTTGCTATTGAAACAAGACCAGTTCTTGTAACCTCTTTCAACCCCAAAGGTCTTAATATTTCAACGAATGCTTCTAACTTATCTTTTGTCCCAGTTAATTCTAGTGCATAAGATTTTGGTCCTACATCAATAACATTTGAACGGAAGATATCTGCTACTCTTAGAACCTCAGGTCTACTTGTTTTTGTGGGGATAACTCTTGCAATTAATAACTCTCTCTGGATACTTTCTGATTCCGTCAAATCTATAACTTTAATAACATTAATCATATTCTCAAATCTTTTGATAATCTGATCAATTATCCAATCTTCTCCCGAGGTAACCAATGTTAATCTGGAATATGAAGGATTTTCTGTTTCAGCAACACACAAACTTTCAATATTAAAGCCTCTGGCTGTAAATAATCCAGAAACCCTAGCTAAAACACCTGGTTCATTATCTACTAAAATTGATATAATATGACGCAATACAATACTCCTTTAAAGGGATTTATAATAAACTAATTTTAAACTATTTCTATATTTTTAGTAATTAGATTCTTATCTCAATTAAGATAAGACCTTTAAGTTTGAGAGTTTTCCTAAGGTTTGTCTCAATTTTAGAATCAAAATTTATCTGATAAGCTTTTGCGCCAAAGGACTCTGCTAAAATTTTATAATCTGGACCTTTATATTTTAATCCTTTTTTTAAATATTTCTCATTTAATACAATAATCGTCAAATCTAAATTTTGCTCTAAAGCAACAATCATTTCTTGCATATTAAATTGGAAGTTNGTTCCACTTGAAATGCTAACAACTTTAGAACTAGGCCTAGAAAACTTAGCGCCAATTGCTGCNGGAAAGCCATAGCCAGGGGTTCCATTTCCACCAGAAAGCACACTATTTCTATAATCATTAAATTTAAAATATTGTTGGTTATTTACATCGTCATAACTAAAATCTGAACATATAACGACTTTATCCCCCAATATATCAGATATTTTTTTATATATAAAAGCCTTATTGTTTTTGGAAATCTCTTCTTTTTGAGCTTTGATATTCATTTCTCTCATTTTTTGGAGAAAATCTTTTGACCATTGGGATTTATATGAGTCTATTTCCTTAACAATATATTCTAGAAAATTTATAGAAGAGGAGTTAATGTTTAAATTCATCTTATTTTTAGGATCGAGTTGAGTCTGATCTATATCAACTATAGTCATGTTCTTTTTAAGAAAAGTGCTTTTAGGCAGAATCTTATTGATGTCGCATCCTACAGAAATTATATGATCTGACTCCTCAATCAATTTACTGGAAGCATATGAGCCACTAGAGCCAATCATTCCAAAAGAAATTTCACTGTGGACCAATCCCAAGGATAACAGTGAAGTAAGTGAAGGGATATTAAACTTTTTAATAATCTTCGATATATTAGNAACATTCTCTTGATAGCATGAACCTTTACCAAAAATAAATATGGGTTTCTTGGAATTTAAAAATTTATCTTTAAAATTCTGCATAACCCTTTTAGTAACTCTTGGTTCCTCAGTATAATTTGGAAGATTTACTTTTTTGGGAATCTTGAATTCACTTTCTCCTAGTAAAACATCTTTTGGCATATCAACTAATACTGGCCCTTTTCTACCGGTATTTGATATATGTAATGCCTCTGCAATAGCTTTAGGTAGATCTTTCGTTTTTCTAACTAAGGTATTATGCTTAGTTGTTGATCTAGTAATTCCAATATGATCAGCTTCCTGAAAAGCATCGCTTCCTAGGAAAGGAGTTGGAACCTGTCCAGTAAAAATAAGGACTGGCACAGAATCAACATAAGCAGTAGAAATTCCAGTTACTGTATTGGTTGCGGCAGGTCCTGATGTACATAAAATAATTCCTGGTAATCCGCTGGCTCTTGAAAATCCGTCTGCCATATGTGTTGCAGCCTGTTCATGNCTAGTTAATATATGATTTATTTTTTTGNCATAAGATGGCATGACATCATAAATTTTGAGAACATATCCTCCAGGTAATCCAAAGATTGTTCTAATACCCAGCTCATATAATGATTCAAAAAAAAGTTCAGCACCTAAATATTTTTTCATTCCGATTATTATATATTAATTTATGATTTTAACTAACAAAAGAAAAACTATTAAAAGGCATTAGTGGTATATTTTTTGATATATGCTGGGAATTCATATTAATATTTATTTTTGCTAAAGAACTAGAGTCAATACTAAATTCATTATCCAGGAAAAAATTAGGAAATTTATTAAATTTAGATAATTGAACTTTATGTAAACCACTGCCAATCACAATTGAGTCTCCCATATCTAATTGACTAAAATCATTTAAGGTTATTTTGAAGTTTTGTTCAGTTAATTTGATACCATCAGAACTCCTTTTAAATTTAGCATAAGCAAATAAATCATTTTTTAAATCAAATAAGGTGACAAGGTTTTCAGATTTTTGTTCGTATGAAAACCCATAAAGAAGAAAGGAGGAAATTCCGTATACTGGGATTCTTCCATATGAACTTAAAGCATTAGCTGTTGAAATACCAACTCGCAAAGAAGAAAGATTTCCAGGACCTACATTAACCCTGATTTGGTTAATATTCTCAATAGTAATTGAACTTTTAACAAATAATTCAGTAATTAGAGGAACAAGAAGCTCACAATGGTTAGGTCTTTCCGAATTAACATTTAATATTTCTTTAACGCCATTAACTTCAGATAAAGATACACTTGTAAGATTAGTTGATGTTTCGATATTTAAGGACAGCATAAAAAATTATCTTAGGCTTATTTTTTCTTTCACTTCTTTTTCTAACTTTTTACCTAAATCAGAATTAGCTTGGAGAAATTTTTGTGCATTATCTTTTCCTTGCCCTATTCTTTCACCTGAATAGGAGAACCATGCACCAGCTTTATCAACAAGCCCAAACTCAACACCTAAATCTATCAGTTCACCAAACTTTGATATTCCTTTACCAAAGATTATGTCCATTTCAGCTTCACGAAATGGTGGTGCTACCTTATTTTTAACTACTTTTACACGCACCCTATTGCCTATTACATTTTCTGAGGTTTTAAGAGAAGCTATTCTTCTAACATCAAGCCTAACAGAGCAATAGAATTTTAAAGCATTTCCCCCAGAAGTAGTTTCAGGACTCATATATGATGGTACACCAATCTTCATTCTAAGTTGATTAATAAAAATTACAGTTGTTTTCGACTTAGAAACAGTAGCTGTAATTTTCCTTAAAGCTTGGGACATAAGTCTTGCTTGTAAGCCAACATGAGTATCTCCCATTTCTCCATCAAGTTCTGCCTTTGGAGTTAGTGCTGCAACGGAATCGACAACAACCATATCTACTGCTGAGCTCCTTATTAATTGATCGACTATTTCTAATGCTTGCTCACCATAATCAGGCTGTGATATGAGAAGGTCTTCATTTTTAATACCTAGGCCTTTGGCATAAGAAGGATCAAAAGCATGTTCTGCATCTACAAAAGCAGTGATTCCACCACTTCTTTGAGTCTCTGCTATTGCATGAAGTGCAAGAGTTGTTTTTCCTGAAGCTTCAGGCCCATAGACTTCTATTACCCTACCTCTAGGAAACCCTCCAACTCCTAAAGCATGATCCAAAGCTATTGAGCCAGTAGGTATAGCATCAACATTTTTAACAGAAGACTCATTATCAAGCCTCATAATTGAGCCCTTACCAAACTGTTTTTCTATAGTGGAAATCGTGGCATCCAATGCCTTTTGTTTATTATCGTTTGCTTCTTTTGTTGGGATTTTCTTTTTACTTTCAGCCAAATGGATGCTCCTTTAAAATAGTAGAAAAACTAAATTATACTAATATTATACTTAAATTAAACTATTCTATCTATTAGTTTCATTTAAATAACAATATTCTTCTTATTATATCTAAGCATGACAAAGAGGTCCTCAATTTGAACATATCTCTAGAACCAGGGAAAAAAAATTTCTTAACCCTTACCTTGTCATCGTATGAAACTCCGATGAATACTGTTCCAACAGGCTTTGAATTTGTGCCACCTAGAGGACCAGCAATACCTGATACAGCTATACTAATGTCAGATGATGATATCTTCCTTGAATTAATAACCATTTGCTTAACACATTGAGAGCTGACAGCCCCATATTTCAATAATATAGATTTATCTACACCAAGNATGCTCTCTTTAGCATTATTACCATATGTAACAAAACCATAATGAAAACATTTAGATGCGCCAGGAATATCTGTAATCATGCTGGACAGGAGACCTCCTGTGCAGGATTCAGTAATTGAAACAAACTTTTTTTTCTTTACTAATGATTTAACTACAACCGCAGGCAGACTATCTTCATTACTAGAGTAAATATAGTTACCAATGGATTTTTTAATTTTCTGTTCTATTTTATTGTTTTCTTTCTTTGCTTGAGTTAAAGATTTAGCCGAGGAAATCAATCTAACATGTAACTCATAATTATATGGCCTGAATCCAATGTAAGTAGACTTTGTTGCATATTTTTGAATTTTATGTGCTACCTCAGATTCCGATAAGCCAAANACCTTTAACATTTTTGAAAATGTCTTTTTTGAACTTATCTCCTTATCTAAATTGAGATCAAAAAAGAAAGATTTAATTACCATTGATTTAAACTCTCTGGGTACACCAGGATAAAAATAGAATTTTGAACCATTACTTTTAAGGACAAATCCTGGAGCTGTCCCTTCGGAATTCTTTATGACCTTAGAGCCTTTTGGAAAGAGAGCTTGCTTTTGATTTAAATTACTATATTTTCTTTTTCTTCTTGCAAATACTTGTTTGATTCTATTTTCAACATTTGGATTTAGGATTAATTTTAAATCAAAGAAAAACGAAGCCGCATCTCTAGTTAAGTCATCATCTGTGGGTCCAAGGCCACCTGTAACCAAGACATATTTGGATCTTGTATTTGCAAGATTAAGTGCAGAAACTATATCTTCTACAGAATCCCCTACGCATTGCTGATAGTTTACCTTAAAACCCATAGAAAATACTTGTTTTGCTAACCAATGAAAATTAGAGTCTTGAGTTATTCCAGATAAAAGCTCCTCGCCGGTTGTGATTATTTCTATTGATTGATTTTTCATACAATATCAATATGATACCTTGAATATAATAATGTAATACGTAAACTCTGTATTAAGAAAATAATTTCAAGGGAGAAGATATGAGAATTGATAATTGGTTAGAAGGACATTGGGCTCTAGTATTAGGTGCCTCGAGCGGTTTTGGAGCTGAAGTTTCTGAAGCACTTTCGGAATATGGAGTAAATATAATCGGTGTTCATTTGGACAGAAAAGGAACTATGGGGAATGTAGAAAAAATAATATCAAAAATTGAATCTAATGGTTCAAAAGCGAAGTTTTTTAATATTAATGCTGCTGATGAAGAAAAAAGAAATTTAGTTTTAAATGAGATGATGTCTGCTATTGGAAATGATGAAAAAAAAATTAAAATTCTTCTTCATTCATTAGCTTTCGGCTCATTGAAACCATANCTTAGCAAAGATTCTTCATCAAATGTAACTCAAAAAAATATGGAAATGACCATGGATGTTATGGCAAACTCAATTGTATACTGGACTCAAGGTGTTGTTGAAAGATCTTTATTTAGTTCAAATGCTAGAATTTATGGAATGACTAGCGCAGGTAGTAGGAAAATTTGGCCAACATATGGGCCTGTATCAGCTGCAAAGTCAGCTTTGGAGTCTCATATAAGACAAATATCCGTGGAACTTGCACCACGGGGAATTACTGCAAATTCTTTATGCGCGGGTGTAACACTAACTCCTGCATTAGATAAGATCCCCGGAAACGAAAACATTGTTGATGAAGCAACAAAAAACAACCCTAGTAATAGGCTTACTCAGACAAGCGATATTTCTGGGAGCATTATAGCTCTTTCTCATCCTGGTGCTGATTGGATTACCGGAAATGTAATCATGGTTGATGGTGGAGAAGAGTTAACTTAATGAACAAAGATTTATATATTTTTAATTCTTTAAGTGGTGAGAAAGAGCTTTTTAGATCTATTAAGCCTAATGAAGTTTCCTTGTACGTTTGTGGGCCAACTGTTTATAGCAGTTCACATATGGGTCATGCAAGATCTGCAATTGTATTCGATACAATAGTTAAATTCTTAAGATTTATCAATTTAAAAGTTACCTATGTAAGGAACTTTACTGATATAGACGATAAAATAATAAACAGGGCAAATGAAGAAAAGGTTGATCATAAAGAAATATCTATGAAATACAAACTAGAGTACATAGAAGATATGAAGAATTTGGGNTGCATTGAACCTGATTATCAGCCCTCTGTCTCAGAAAATATTCCTGAAATAATAGATTTAATTAGCAATATAATTAGCAAAGGTTTTGCTTATGAGAATGGAGGGGATGTTTACTTTAATGTTCAAAAATTCAAAGAGTATGGAAAGCTTTCAAATCAAAGTGTAGATTCAATACTTTCAAATACTAGGTTGGAAATAAACCCCAATAAAAATTACGATTTAGATTTTGCTTTATGGAAAAAAGCAAAAGAAAATGAGCCATATTGGACAAGCCCATGGAGCAACGGAAGACCTGGTTGGCATATTGAGTGCTCTGCTATGAGTAGGAAATACTTGGGTGATAGCTTTGATATTCATGGAGGTGGCAGAGATTTAATATTCCCTCATCATGAAAATGAAATTGCACAATCTGAGTGTATATCAAATAAAAATTTTGCAAATTATTGGGTTCATAACGGTCTAATAAATATTAATAAAGAAAAAATGTCGAAATCTATTGGCAATATTATAAATATTAGAGAAGGTCTAAAAGTTTGGAATAAGAATATAATTAGAATCCTATTCCTTACTCATCACTATAGAACTCCTGTCGACTTATCTGATAAAAAATTAGAGGAAATTAAAAAAAGTATGTTGAACTTAATGAAAAAACTTCAATCAAATACTCCTTCTTCCTCTAATTTTAAGGAACTTTGGGTCTCAGCCATGTTAGATGATTTTAATACCGCCAAGGCCTTTGGTTTTTACTTCAAATTCATAAATGATGGAAAATTATCAAATAAGTCAGAGATAGAAATAAAAGAATTTGAAGAAGTAATGGGGATTTATGGATGGAGAAATGAAATTAACGAAGATGATAAATCAAAGTCTTTTGATAATGCAAAAATTGAAGAGATTATCAAAGAAAGGAATAAGGCCAGGAAAGAAAAGGATTGGGATAAGGCTGACAAGCTTAGAGAATTAGCAGAAAGTTATGGAATAAAACTTTTAGATAATGAAAAAGGGACTACCTGGGAGACTATTTAATTTAAACGCCAATAAGTTCCCGAGCTTTAGCAATTACTGGNGCTTGGGTCTCCCCTCTGCATCCAAACCAGCATGTTGTGCAATTTGTTTTAGTAAAATAATTTGGCTCATAATCAGTATAATGACAAACTGCAGGCATTTCAGAGCATCTCTTGATATGTCCATCAGGTGTTGCAGTTAAAAAAGATGAACCAGCATCACAAGGTGGTCCATAGCCATTCTTAAAGAAAACTGGTATTTGATTTAAATAATACTCACTCGACACTATAGTATCTTTCCAATGTTTCTTTAAAGAAACCAATTCCTTAATAACTTCTCTAACTTTTTTAATTTCGTCACTGATAAAATGTTCCTCATTATTAGCCTTCATAACTGAATAAGAGCTAAATGAAATATTTGCTCCCCACTCTTTAGCTTTTTTAGCCATATCAACAATTTCATCTAAATTATCATCCATAATTATGGTATTAATAGAAATCGTCTTCCTTAGTTCTGAAGATATTTGAGGAATAAGCTCTGAAATATGATTCCANAATCCATTTACACCCCTATTCTCAGAATGTCTATCTCCCAAAAAATCTAAGGATATAGCAATTTGATCTATGCCAGCTTCGTACATTGATTTAGCCTTATCAATATTTAGCATATCTCCCTTAGTTATTATCCCTGTATAGGTAAAATAAGACGCCGACTTAACCTGTCTAATTATATCAACAATGTCTTTTCTCATCATAGGTTCGCCACCAGTAATCATTACAACTAGTGGATTAATTTTTTTAATTAAATCAGTATAATCATCTAGTTTTTCTTCATGCTGGGTTTGCCAATAGTCACAAAAATCACAACGAGCGTTGCACTTTTTAGTAACTTCCAGGTTTACGAGCTTTGGGGACTTTGTAATTTTAGTTTCCAACAATTTAGATAATCCTAGGAAAGCAAAATTAAAAGACTCTAAGTATGATTTATTCCTATCTAACATGTTAATTAGTTAATCCTTTTAAACTATCAAACATAGGTTGATTGTAATTTATTAATTTTTATAGTCAATTAAGGAAAACTCTTAACTTTTTATATTATTTAAAATATTAATATTGGAATGAGAATCTACATGGTTTATGATTTTTAATATGAAGTTAGCTACATCAAGTCAGATTAAAGAGATTGATAAGTTATCAACCAATAAATATGGAATTCCTAGTCTAATAAGAATGGAAGTCGCAGGGCTTAAATCTTTCGATATAATCAAAAAACAATATAATCCAAAAAAGTCTTTAATAGTTGTTGGTACCGGCAATAACGGAGGGGATGGGCTCGTTATAGCAAGATATCTTCTACTTAATAATTATGAGTGTTCGATTTATATAGTTAAGACATCCAGAATAAGGTCCAAAGATTTTGTTACAAATCTGTCTATTATTAAAAAACTCGGCGTTNAAANAACAAATGAGTGGAAAAATGTCAAGACCAAGGAATACGATTTAATTATTGACGGAATATTCGGTGTGGGCCTGAACAGACCCCTAAATTCCAAGATTAATATTTTGATTAAAACATTAAATAAAACTAAAATCCCAATTTGCTCAATTGATATTCCTTCGGGGCTAGATCCAGATAGTGGAAAAATGCTTTCTACTAGTATTATTGCTGACAGCACTATAACATTTGATTTTGCCAAAACAGGTCTATTAACAGACCCAGGAGCAAAGTTTTCAAAAAAGATTTTTATAGTTAAATTACCAACACCTGAAACACTATCAAAAAAATTAAATAATTTTTATATAAATGATAATTTCTTTAATAATTTTATTAGAAAAAGAGGTAAGTCATCTAATAAAGGAACTTTTGGTCATGTCTTAATAGTAGGTGGCTCCAAAAATATGCCAGGAGCAGTCCTTCTTTCAGGTTTAGCGGCTTATAAATCAGGTGCTGGTTTGGTTACCCTTTGTGTTCCAAAATGTATAAGTAATAGTTTAAAAAATAAAATTCCTGAAGCAATAATTCTCGATGTTCCAAATTCCAGTGATTCACGTACAATTGACGAGTCAAAATTTATTGCAACTATTAAAAACAATATAAGGAAAAAACCTTCCTCAGTGGTAATTGGGCCTGGTCTTGGGAGCAGAAAAGGCTTATATAAGATTATAGAAGACTCATTAAAATATTTTGACTGTCCTATTATTTTAGATGCTGATGCACTTAACTTAATTTCTAAAGATTTTAATGTTTTAGATAAATATAAAAACCAAATCATAATTACTCCACATCCTGGTGAAATGTCTAAAATTACTGGTAAATCTGTTAGGGAGATTCAAGCAAATAGGATTAAGATTTCTAGTGATGTTTCAAGGAAAATAAAATGCATATCAGTATTAAAGGGTTTCAGAACTATTATTTCTAGTAATTCAGGTCAAATTTATATAAATGGGTCAGGAAATGAGGGGATGGCAACAGGTGGTATGGGAGATGCATTAACTGGAATAATTGCTAGCTTTATAGGACAAGGCTACTCAGAATTAGAATCTACAATATTAGGAGTTTATGTTCATGGTAAAGCTGGTGACTCGATTGCTGATGTGACAAGTAAGAGAGGAATACTTGCTTCTGAAATAATCAAAAAATTACCAAAAACAATCAAACTTATCGAGGAAAATTCTAGCATTTATTCAGACTTGGAGAGAATTGAAAATTAATAAAAAATCCATTAAAGGTACGATTGAAGAAACTCAAAATTTGGCCTATGAGATTTCTAANAATATTTCAGGAGGTCACTTAATCCTTTTAAATGGAGAAATGGGCTCTGGTAAGACACAATTTGTTAAATTCTTATGCGAAAATCTAGATGTGATGAATATTGTTTCTAGCCCAAGTTTTTTAATACTTAATAAATACCAAACACGAAAAAAATTTGATATATTTCATTTTGATTTTTATAGACTTCAAGATACTAGGGACTTAGTAGAAATTGGTTTTTTTGAAATACTTGAATCAAATGATGCGCTGGTAATAATTGAATGGGCAGATATGTTTAGGGAACTATTTTTAAATAAAAAAAACATAATAGATATTTATTTTAATTTTATAAAGGATAATATAAATCTAAGGGAGATAACTGTTACTAGATAAAGAAATTATGGATTTAATAGTTCAAAAATATGGTGGTACCAGCGTAGGAACCACAGAAAAAATAAAACATATTGCAAAAAATATTTCCAAAAAAAGCAAGCTTGGAAAATCAATTGTAATTGTGGTATCAGCTATGGCAGGGGAAACAGATAGGCTTGATAAAATAGCTAGAAAAATTTCTGGAATACCTAATGAGAAGGAATATGATCAAGTAATTTCGGCGGGAGAAAAAATATCAGCGGGCCTTTTGAGTATCGCCTTAATAGAAAAAAATGTTAAAGCTATCTCATTGGATCCTTCAAAATTCAATTTATTAACAGATGATTTACATTCAAAAGCGAAAATTTTATCTGTTGGTACAAAAAAGATTAAAGAACTTCTTAGAAAGGGTTATGTTGTAGTTATTCCAGGTTTTCAAGGGATAAACTCCAAAGGTGACGTTACAACTTTGGGTAGAGGTGGATCTGATTTAACTGCAGTAGCACTTGCTTCGGCCCTCAATGCAAGTCATTGTGAGCTTCTAAAGGATGACGTTGATGGTATATACACAACAGATCCAAAACTTTACAAAGCGGCAAAAAAAATAAATTATATTTCTTATCCCGAAATGCTAGAAATGTCTAGCTTGGGATCTAAAGTATTGCAAGCGAAGGCTGTGGAATATGCAAATAATTTAAAAGTTAAATTATATGTAAAGTCTACAACAAAAACATTGAANAAAGGAACATGGGTTATGGAAGAAAAAAAAATACCAATAAAAGAAAAAAAAATTATTACAGGGATTACTCACGATTTAAAACAATCTAAAATTACAGTTTCAGGAATTGAAGATGTCCCTGGTGTGGCGTCAAAAATTTTCAAGCCAATTGGAGCTGCCGGTATTGTTGTAGACATGATAGTTCAGAATATCAGTACAAATAATAAAACTGATCTTACATTTACGGTTCCAAAAGATGATTTAAATAAAACCGTAAAAATATTAAAGACTAAATCTGCGAAAATTAATTATAAAGAAATAATTGAAAACAAGGATATAGCATTAATATCAATAGTAGGCGCTGGAATGAAGACCCATACAGGTGTAGCTACACGGATGTTCGATGCTTTATCAAAATCAAAAATCAATATAACTATGATTAGTACTTCAGAAATAAAAATTTCTTGTGTCATAGATCAAAGGAAATGTAAGAAAGCAATAGAATCTCTTCATAAGGAGTTTAAACTGGGTTAATTATGTCTGAAAAAGTAATTGCATATGACGTAACACTTAGGGATGGCACTCAAGGGGAGGGAATATCCTTTTCTGTTCAAGATAAAATCAGAATAAGTCATAAAATAGATGAGCTGGGAGTTAAGTACATTGAAGGTGGTTGGCCTGGTTCCAATGCAAGAGATGAAGGGTTTTTTGAACAAGTAAAGAAAGAAAAATATAGCAATTCAAATATTGTTGCTTTTGGAAGTACTAGAAGAGCTAAGACCACCTGTGAAAAAGACTCAAATATCCAAGCGCTTTTAAAAGCAGAAACCTCAGCGGTTACAATAGTTGGAAAAACATGGGATTTTCATGTATCAGAGGCTCTAAAAATTTCTAATGAAGAAAATTTTGAGCTAATANCAGACTCCATAAATTATCTCTCTAAAAGAGTTGATGAGGTGTTTTTTGATGCAGAACACTTTTTTGATGGATATAAGTCTAACTCAGATTTTAGCCAAAATTGTCTAACTACCGCATTAGAAAGTGGTGCAACCGGAGTTGTGCTTTGTGATACTAATGGTGGAACAACACCATGGGAAATCAGTGAAATTGTAACAAATATTAAAAAAACTAATAAAAATATTATATTAGGAATTCATACACATAATGACTCCGGTTTAGGAGTCGCAAATGCATTAGCGGCAGTTCGTGCTGGTGNAAATCAGGTTCAAGGAACAATTAACGGTTACGGTGAGAGGTGTGGTAATGCGAACTTGTGCACTATTATAGCTAACCTAAATTTAAAAATGGGAATCAATTGTATAAGTGATAAAAATCTAACAAAGCTCTACGAAGTTTCAAATTTTATTAGTGATATGGCTAATCTATCAAAAGATGGTAAGGCTCCATTTATTGGTAAAAGTGCCTTTGCGCATAAAGGTGGGATTCATGTAAGTGCAATAGTAAAAAATAATTTAACATATGAACACGTTGATCCACAAAAGATTGGCAATCAAAGGCGAATACTAATATCAGATTTAGCAGGAAGAAGTAATATCCTTTATAAACTTAATGAACTTAAGATAGCTGATGAGGTTAGTGATGAAAATATTAGCGAAATTCTTTCGGAGCTAAAAAAACTTGAGAATTATGGTTACGAATTTGAGGGCGTGGATGCTTCGTTTGAATTACTGGTTAAAAAAGTATCGAATCAATACAAACCTAAAATTGAGCTAATTGAAACAGAAATAAATACAAGACAGATTGTCCCATCAAATGAATCTTCGGCAAAAGTTGTAATTAAAATTGATAATGAGATTATTGAGAATACAGCATCCGGTTCAGGGCCAGTTAATGCATTAGATCTTGCCTTAAGAGGAGCACTTTTAGATAAATTTCAATTCCTAAACGAAGTGGTACTCACTGACTATAGAGTTAGAGTTGTTGGTGGAAATAAAGGAACAGAATCACTTGTTAGGGTAATAATTGAATCTAGCGACAAAGATATTACATGGTCTACTATTGGTGTCTCAAAAGATATTGTTGATGCGAGTTGGAAAGCATTAATAGACAGCATCGAATTTAAACTTATGAAGGCTTCTTCTTAGTTTTCATATATTTATCTAAGGACACTTTAAACTCACTTTGAACTTTCTTACTAGCTTTTTTTATAGGTCCCACCACCATATTGTCATATGTTTCAAATGCCGAATCTTCTAAAGATTTATCTTTTGAAGTTCTAGCTAACTTCAAACAAATAACAGTTATGTAAAAGATTGCTTTAAACAAGGACTTTCTTGCCTCATTAACATTATATTTCTCTAATTGCTCGTTAGACTTAAGTAAAGCTGTAAATCCCTGACCAGCAAATAAACTCATTATTTTTGACAACTCTTTTGAATTCTTTGTTTCAATGACTCTAACAAGAGGGGCTTCTAAGGCAGCAGAAAGTTGATCGGAGCCCTGAGTCAAAACTTTAGCTAACTCCTTGAGCTTATCTTTATCTTGAGTGGAAAGCATCTCTTGAATGGAATTTTTCACATAATCTAAAGCATAAGTATCTCTAATTTCATCAATTTCTAAACCCTTTTTTTTAAGCTTTTTAATCTCTATTATTTTCTGCAAAGTGTCTTGGGGGTATAAAATTTCAGGTGAACTTGAAGAATCTACAACTTTAAACATGGCTGGAGGAATTATTCCCAATTCAGAATACATACTTATTGTTTCTTTAGGGTTTGGTCCCAAATCAACTTTTTTCTTCTGAAGTGTCACAATTANATCATGAAGNTTAATTTTTTTCATCCTTATAATTATTCATCTATCAAAAATAAAGTCAAAGAAAATGGAAAGCGAGTTATGATAAAAAGCCAGTCCAAGATCTCTTATCCAGAACTTTACCCCAGAAAGGAACATAGGCCTTAAAAATATATTTTTCGTTATTTAATTGAAATTCACAGGAAAGCTTTTCAGAGGAAAGAGGTATAGTGTCAAAATGAACTTCTTTTATTTCCAAAATATTTATTAGAATAATATTTTCATTTAAGAAAAAGTTTTTTTTATTTTTTACCTCAATCATTAAAAACTCTTTTGCATTAAAAAAGCTTTTACAATTCGGTAGTATAAATTTTTTTTCAAAAACTTCTTTAATATTTAAAAGACAGTAAAACCTATCTTTGTGTCTGTAGTATTCTAACTTGATCATAAACTTAATCTTTAATAATATAATTTAAAATCCCATTTAAAACTAACGTGGAATGGTATTCATAATTTTTAAATGAATCTAGAAAAATATTAGAAATCCCACCTGTAATAAGGACTTTAAACTTTAAATTAGATGAACTTATTATTTCTTGAACTAGCCCATCAATCATTTTAAATTGACCATTAACAAAACCTGAAGATAAACACTCAATTGTTGATTGACCTAATAATGTTTTATTTAACACTACTTTTTCTTCTTTAATCATAGAAGTATTTTTAATTAATGAGTAATGTGCGCTTAGTGCACCAGGCAAGATAATACCACCCAAATGACTCAATTTTTTCGTTATAACGTCGATTGTTGTTGCGGTTCCCATATCTACGATTATCAAATTGCTTCTGGGGTATAAAAAGTTACCTCCAATACAATTAAAGAATCTATCAATTCCCAAGTTTGCTGGTTTTTTATAGGTAGATTTAAAATTTTTAAACNTTCTCTTATTTAAAAACTTTATTGGGNTATTTTTTAAAGCACTATTTAAAATAGTCTTTAAAAGATTATTCACCTCTTTTTTTACGCTTACGATATAGACTTTTTCTATGGAATTAATTTTATTTAGTGCATTTATCTTTTTCTTTAGATTTGATTTGAACTTTGATAAATTTATATAATCCATCGAATGGACTTCATCTATAAAAGACCNATCACTACTAATAGCTAATTTAATACTTGAATTACCACAATCGATTAATAAAATCACTGGAATATTATATCATTGACAAAGGTATTTATTTAGTATTCAATTAACTATTAATTGGAGGATCATTATGAACAATAAAGTTGATAGAATTTGCTGGGATTGTCCAGATCAGCCAGTAAGCAAATGGGAAGTTAAAACATCTGAAATGAAAAGAGAAGGATGCTTGTACACAATTTCTTGCTCCAAGTGCAATAAGGAATCACAAGTTTTCGGTTGGATGATTGGCTGTGACTGTGATACTTGCAAAAACCAAATGGTTGGCGCAGCAAAATAATAAAACAAGGAAAAGGTTCACCACATAATGGATAATAGATTTTTGGATAAGTTTGATATAAGACTTAAAAGACATTTTATTGAAAATGAAAATATTTCTTCAAAAGAAATTTCTGACAATTTAAATACTCTTGAAGATCAATCAGATAATATGGAAGAAATTATAATAGAAGATAATGAAAATGATGCAGCGGAGTAATTAATTGAAATTTCAATATAGAGTTTTAAATATTTCAGATTTTATAAAAACAGATACCTCTTCACATGAGCTAAAAATTGAAGAAGGTGCTCACCAAAACGAAGTCAAAGAACACTCAAATATTACGCAAAATAAACTTAATGAGTTAGGTCAAGAGGGATGGGAGCTTATCTCTATTACTAACCAAAGACTTTTCTTTAAGAAAGCAGTATAATTAAGAGTCAGCCTGCAAGACTTTTTCAATCTCAATTGCTAATTCTGAATCTACTTTTTCAACATCTTTCCAACTATAAAAATTATTTTTTACATTCATCGCAATGTTTTTAATATGTGCCTCATAAACGTTGTCAGCACCCTCAACTGCTATTTTAAAATCCTCTTTTTCATCATCAGAAAGATTTTCGGATTCTAACTTAATAACAAGCTCTTCTTTTTCCTTTTTCAATTGAAGCCATATATCTCTTAACTGAATTATAATATTTGTTTTTGCATCCATATCTATATACTACACCAATTAGTTATATCCTTATTATTTAACTTTTTTTATTGTAACAGCTCTGAGTCTAAGATTTGAATCTGTTTGAACCTTTTTAAATACATGAATCCAAATTGCTTTTAATTTCCTTGCCTGGGCAGGGTTTTTTAATGAAAAGATTGATGAGCCTTTTCTTCTAAAAACTTTACCCCATTGTGTTACATTAAAATCATAGTATTTGATATCAGAATCTAACATGTTATTGCTAATTAATTCCACTTTATAATCACCCTTCTCCAATTTTCTATGAATTGCAAGTGACATGATAGGCCCAATATAATTCTTATCAATAATGATTTCACCATTCACCCATTTGATTGCAGGATAAGTATTAATTTTATCGTTTGAGTAATAAAAGAACTCTTTATTAACTGTACTCTTAATATCACATTCTTTATCTTCATAAAAACCATCTTTTTGAAGTTGATCTAAAACAACCTCTTTTTTATCTAAACATGGACCAGGAAAAAGTTTTAATATAGGGTCTAGTTGGCTTGATTCAAATCCTTTTGAAGCAAAAATCTTACCTATAGAGTTCCCCTCTTTGGGCTTGATTCTAAAGCTATTATAAGTTTTGTTTTGTGATTTTATATCAAAGAAAGAATATTCACCAAAATACGAATTTCTTTTACTTTCCACTACTGGGTTCAGCCCAAACTTTTCTTTAAAATCTTTTATAATTTTTTTTCCATTATCTAAAAATCCATTTTTATTAATTATTATTCCGGTATATCCATAATATGAAGCATATTTTACTAGTTCCTCCAAATTACCAGCCATGGAACTTATTTGTGTATTTATAGCACAAGCTGTGCCCTCTTTAAAAGCCATCCAGCTGAAACTTACTTTCTTTTCTATTAGCAAATAACCCCAGAGATCGCCATAATAGGATCCATTCTCATGTTTTGTTTCAGGAAAGCATCTATAAGGTAGTTTTAATATCATGTCTCCATCTTTTATTTCTGGATTCAAATTATCATAGAACTCTTTTTGCGGAAGATAAACTGTCTTAATATTTCCATTGGCAATCATACCAAATGGTGCAGTTAGTCCTCTAAAATCTATTAAAGATAGCCAAATTACACCAACAAATAAAACTAAGAAAAGTGTTCTTGAATAAAAATATAGAAAAGGGTTTGCCTGACGATCATTCCATCCGTTACTTGAATTATATAAAATTCTAATTTTTTCAATTATGACACCNGCCGCTATTAAAGAAATACANCTTACCCATGGGGCAACTCTATAATGAGATCCCAAAACCATAAAATCAGTANATAAATAAAAAACGGTCATCAATCCGCCTCTGTAAAAGAATAAGAAAATAATTATTATAAATATTCCAAAGAATTTAAGCTTTTTACTAAATTCATCATCTTTAGTTTTTTTAAATGTATAAAATATAGATATTAAAAAAGATAAAATTCCTAGTATGCCAAGATAAGACGAAAGAAAATTTATCCTGATAGAAGTATTGTCCGTATAAAGTTTACTTATGTACCTAAAGTAAGAATTTACATGATCTAGTACAGGTGTAAAAAATTCAACAATCGAGATTCCATATACAGTGGAATGACTAAAGTTTCTTGTCATATAATCATAAGTAAAATAATTGTTAGATTTAAATANCATATGGGGAAAAATATTAAACAATAAAGTTAAGAGACTAATNAAAAGAAAAAAAGAGAAAACCCAAACTCTTAAACGAATCACATTTGNGGAAATTAATTCTCTGACAAGAAAAAAGGAAATGAATAAAATAAAATAAAAAGAGTTGTAGACACTCAAAGAGGTACCAAAAAAAATAATTATTATAGCAATAATCATTTCCTTGGTTAGCAAATATCCCTTAAAACTTTGGCTATTAAAATCTTTAGTATAAAAATAGTAAATAATCCCTATTAACAGAGGAATTGCAATATTATTTATTTGAACTGAGGTATGAACATTGTGGACTGTAAGAAAAGGGATAAAAGCATAAAGTGCACCTATTCCTAGTGCAACAAAGATAGACGTTTTAAAATAAAATCTTAATGATATATACATAGCTAATGAGCAAATTGGGAAAAGTGAATAGTAAAATGCTTCAAATATACCTAGTACATTCGGCCTGAAAAGCCCAATTATAAAATAATAAAGCCCCAATATAGTTTGTCTCCATGGCCAAAAATCATGGCTAACTGAAAGAGGGGCACCCATATTAGGATCAGAATAAACACTATTAAATATGCTTTCAGAATAGAGCTTCATGTAAGTTAGCTCCCAAGCAGCATCAGAATGTAATGAGTATTCTAAAAAATAATCTCCTACCATAAAGCTAGTAAGCAAGATGCCTAGACTAGGAGCGATAATTAATCCCAGAATTTCAATCAAGTAGGGTAATTTTCTACTTTTTTCTAACATTATTTATTTTCCTTTAAAACCTTTCTAATAGTTATGGATCTTATAGTAATATTTTTTTCAGAACTATTTTTTCTAATGATAATTGTTAATGGTTTCAACCTAGTTGCATTAATCTTATTTTCAATTGTAAAGTTAAATTTATTGTCTGAAATAAAACCTCTTCCCCAATGAGAAATAGATAAGGATAGAGATTTAATGTCTTCTACTAATCCATTGTTGTCGTTAATGAATACTTTATATATTCCTGGATCTAAAGGGACNCCGATGCTAAGAGATAGAACATCACCATTAAAAAGCTCATTCAAATAAATCAAGCCATTNCTCATATNAACTCCTGGNGCAGGAAAAATTGTATCATCAGAAAAATAAAAAAAACTATTATTATACATCTTAGTTGCCTCGCAATTAGTATTAGCAATAGTAATCTTTTCTGATTCATTGGAATTCACTATCATACTAGAATAATTATCTATCATACAAGGACTAGGAAATATCTGATTTATCTTTTTAATTTCTTTAAGAATTAAATTACTTTTTTTATTTATTAGAATAGTACTTAATGGATCGCTTTCTTTAGGAATAATTTTTATATTACTAAATTCTTTTTTAAGTCCTCTTATATCAAAATATAAATAGGCTGAGTCAATTAAAGGCTCCAATCCAAAGTTTTCTATAATATTCTTTTTAATTGCTTTTCCTTCGTCAATAAATCCTCTTTTCTCTATCATTAATCCAGTATATCCAAAATAAGTTGCATACTTAATCATTTCAGATGTATCACTAGACATTGAACTAAGCTGACTATTAATATTACAAGCAGTGCCTTCTCGCATAGACATTGCAGAGAACTTAACTTTTTTATCAATTAATAAATATGACCATGTATTAAGATAAGTCGTTCCCAGTATGTTCTTCGTTTCTTGAAAACAAACAAATGGAATCTGAAGAATCATATCATTCTCAGTTATTAACTTTTCAAGTTTATCAAAAAAANCCTTTTCCTGATCATAAATGGACCCTCTCACTGGTATATCTTCCTTATTAAAAACTGGCTTATTGCCTCTAAAGTCAATCAAAGAGAAAGAAACTATTAAAAGAAACAACAGAATTGATATACCTTTTATGTATGGTTTTGTTAGCTCTTTAATAAGGAACTTATTTTCATTTATAGTTTTATGCAAGTGACTTAAAATAAGCCCACCACTCATTAATGACAAACATAAAATCCAAGGTGTTATTCTATAGTTTGAGCCAAGTACAAATAAATCTGAATATAAGTAAAAAGTGGTCATCAACCCACCCCTTACAAACATTAATATAAGAAATGTAATTAAGCTTCCTATAAAAGCGATTTTTATCCAAAAATTGTCCTCTTCACCAGCTCTTCTAAAGAAACAAAAGATAGAAAATACTAAAGATGAAATACCAAAAATTCCCAAATATGAAATATTAAAAAAATCTTTAATTAATGTTCCTTGTGAATAGAGCTGTGAAATGAAATTAAAAGAATCAATAATATGATTTTTTACAGGAATAAAGAAATCTGCTATGGAGACTGAATAGAGAGTAGTATGAATAAAGTTTCTTGCCATATAATTAAATGTAAAATGTGAATCGGATTTAAATAAAAGATGAGGATAGATATTAAAGAAAATTGCTAATAAATTGACACCAATTATAAATAATATCAGCTTTATTCTATTATAGTCCTTATTTGAAATTATCATTTGTAATATTAAAAGAAAAATAAGAATTACCAGAGAATAAAATGCACTAAAAAGACTTAAAGTTACGCTAACAAAAAAAATCAAAGCAATTATTATTGATAATTTAGATTTTATCAAACTAGTGAACTTAACACTTCTGAAGTCTTTGAAGTTAATATAAAAAATAGATCCAAGTACCAATGGAACACATAGAACTCCTACAAGAACAGTTGGATGCTGTGCATTATGTGAATACATAAAAGGCATAAAGGCATAAATAAAACTTACGCCTAAAGAAATAAGATTTGGTAAGTTTAAAAAGTACCTAAGACAAATGAACATTGTTAGAGATGCTATTGGGAAGAGAGAATAATAAAAAATTCTATAAATCTCTAGTNTATCTTTCTCAAATATACTAATAATAAAATAGTAAAAACCTATTCCAATATTACGCCATGGCCAATAGTTCTGATCTGCGACCAATGGGGCACCCATTTGTGGATTATCAAAAATATGATTAGTAATTCCAGATGTATAAAGTTTTATATAAGATAACTCAATCGTTGTATCATATTTAGACAATAGAACGTAGTCCATTATGTATTCCCCAACAATATATTTTGTTAGAAAAATAGCTAGAACAGGAGCAAGTAAACAAAAAATTTCATTGCTGAATTTTCTTATAAAGCTTTCCATATTTGAAAATATTACCACAATGAATATATTGATTAAGTTTTAATTCTAATAGTAGAAAAAGCCTCTAGAGCAGCATCACGAGATTCCTTTAAATCGACAATTGGTTTTGGATAGTCCACACCAAGAGTTACATTTGCTGACTTTAATATTTCTTCTGGTGCTTCCCACGGACTAAATAAATATTTAATAGGTAGTTCTTTTAATTCTGGAANAAATTTTAATATATATTCTCCTTGTGGATCAAATCTATTGGCTTGAGTTATAGGGTTAAAGATTCTAAAATAGGGTGCCGCGTCAGCACCAGAACCAGCGACCCACTGCCAACTTGCACTATTACTGGCTAAGTCTGCATCTATAAGACAATCCCAAAACCACTTTTCACCCTCATGCCAGTGTAATAGAAGGTTTTTTACTAAAAAAGACCCTACAATCATCCTAATTCTATTATGCATATACCCTGTTTGCCATAATTCTCTCATTCCAGCATCAATTATTGGATAGCCNGTTAGTCCTTTTTGCCATTTAGTAAGCAAATCTGAATCTTTTTTCCATGGAAAATTATTAAATTTTTCTTGTAAATTCTCTTTTGGTAAACCAGGAAAATGAAAAAGAAGATTGTAAGAGAATTCACGCCAACCAAGCTCACTTAAAAAATGATCTAAATCTTTGCTGGTTTCTGAGTCACCCGTACTTTTTGCTTTATACCATACCTCATTTGGGGAAATTTCGCCAAAATGCATATGAGGAGAAAGTTGTGAGACATTTTTCTTTCCAGGAAAGTTACGACCCTCTTTATATCCATTTAAACCATTATTCAAAAATTCACTTAATTTTTTGGTTGCCCCTTCTTCGCCCGGCTCCCATAAGCTCTCCATTTCTTTATACCATTTAATTTTTGGAATTAATTCAAGAGAATCTAAAGTTGTATTAATTTCTTTATCTCTTATTAAACTTTCCAAGCTCGGTTCTTGCAAAGGCTCTCTTGGGGGGTTAGACATTAAGCAACCTTTTCTATAAAAGGGAGTAAAAACTTTATATGGTGTTTTATCAGATTTTAGTATATTCCAGGGTTCCCACAATAATGAGGAATTAAAAGTTTCAACATTTATATTTTTTTTATTAAAATAACTTTTAATTTGTATATCCCTTTCAATTCTCCACGGCTCATAGCACCTATTCCAAAAGACATTTTTAATCTCAAATTTTTTAACTAGGTCTCCCAAGATTTTTAATGGGTCGCCTAAATAAAAGGATATTTTATTTTCTAATCTTTTATTTAAATTTTTTAAAGAATTATGTAACCACCATCGACTAGCTGCACCCATTCTATGCTGATTTGAATTAATGTCATCTAATATATAAATAGGTAAAACATTCCCGAGGCTTAGGGCGGCTGTTAATCCTGGATTGTCATGAACCCTCAGATCTTGTCTGAACCAAAAAATAGAGACGTTTTGTTTAGAAGCCACTAATAAAATATAACTAATTTATATATAAATTAATTTAATTGGCTAGAATATTCCTATGACAAAACCAATATTCTGGGATAATGCTATAAAGTACCTTTCTAAAAAAGACAAAAAACTTGGTAAAATCATTTTACAGTATGAAGGTCATCTTAAATCTAAAAAAAATCCCTTTTATTCGTTATGTAAATCTATAATTGGTCAGCAAATTTCTGTTCNATCAGCTGAATCAGTATGGAAAAAGTTAGTCAAAAAATGCATAAGAATATCTCCAAAGAATATAAATTCCATGACAGTTCAGGAAATTAGAAATTGTGGTGTCACAAGACAGAANACAGAATATATAAAATTACTATCTAAAAATTTTCTCCAGAAAAATTTTAAAGTATCGGAATTGGAGATTTTAAATGATGAAGATGCAATATCTTACCTGTGTCAGAATAAAGGTATAGGGAAGTGGACTTCAGAAATGTTTTTAATATTTAATCAAAACAGACAAGACATATTTCCTATTCAAGACATAGGTCTTCTAAAAGCAATATCAAAAAATTATATGACAGAGTATCCTCCTACGACAGATGACCTTTTAAAAATTCAAAAAAGGTGGTCACCATATTGCACGGTGGGGACTTGGTATATGTGGAGAAGTGTAGACCCAGTTACAGTTGAGTATTAAGGCTTATAGACTTGAATGCGATCCATCACATAAACCATCATTAGATGAATGCTTACACCCACAAAAATAAACCTTTTTAGTCTCTTTTGCCTCAAACTTTAATGGGCTAAAACCTGTACCTTTATGTGAACCATTACAAAATGGCTGGTTCTCACTCAGGCCGCATGTACAGTAATAATATGTTTTACCACTCTCTACATNAACGGGAAATGGGGACTTTTGAACAATTTTTGCTTCCATTTNATNAAGATAACTAGATACAAAAAAAAGTCAATATTTTAGGGAACTTATGTGGACATTGTGGGTCCATAATTAATATAGATTTGATATCCAGACCGTCTGAAAAGGTTTTAGATGTAAATAGTTTTCGTTAAATTCTAGCGAATCTTTCTGGATAAGATCTTTCCAATTTCCACTCAATTTTATATTCAAATCAAGAAGTGAGATTGAATGATAAGTTTTTGTTATGTTGCTTAAGCAAAAAATAGTTTGTTTCCTGTCTAAACTTTGACGATAAAAACCAAATACTCTTTTATTTAATTGAAGAGTGTACTGGCTAGCGTTTGGATGAAAAGCNGGTTGCTCTGACCTTATTTTAATAAGATATTTTAATGATTCAAACTTTCTTGAATTAGAGCCGTTTTTATCTGATAAAGTACTTTCTAGTAAAGTCTTATTCCACCGATGACGATTAATTGATCTATTAATCTTTGTTTTCTCTAGTCTATCATAATCATTTTTCGTACCAAAAAATGAATTAATATAAATAGCCGGGACACCCTCCAGTCCCAGCATAATTGCATGCGCACACATAAATCTTTCGAAAGAAAATTCATCTAGCCCTTCAGCATCTCCACTAAACGCATTTACAGCTGCTATATTAATTTCATAAGGGGACAGATTTCCCTCCCTACTTTTCCGTGACGAAATTTTTCCTCCAAATTTAACCATGGTCTCTGCCAAGGTTGCTAGCTCCTTATCTGACAACAGACCCTCGGCAGGCCTTAATCCTATACCATCATGTGAAGAAATGAAATTTAAATATGCATTACCGGGCTTAGCGGGGGGCATTGTCATAGCCCATTGCCTTAATCTAGTACAGTCCGCTTTTATCATTGTGTATAGAAGTAAAGGAGGAAGAGAAAAATTATATATCCAGTGTGCTTCGTTGCTATTCCCAAAATAACTAAGATTCTCTCTTTTTAAAATATTAGTCTCTGTCAATAAAACTGTATCATCATAAGTAAAATCTAGCAATGTCCTTATCAATCTAACTATTTCATGAGTTTGAGGGCGATTAATACAATTTGTATTTTTTTCTTTCCAAGCAAATGCTATTGCATCCAATCTAAAGAGTCTTATTCCATTGTCTAAATAAAACCTAATTATCTTTATAAATTCTTTAAGAACTTCGGGGTTTTTAAAATCAAAATCTACTTGATCATGGCTAAAAGTACACCATACATTTTTTTTCTTTCCATCAACAGTAACTTCTTTTTTTAT
Organism: Deltaproteobacteria bacterium TMED58; assembly: GCA_002167555.2. Classification (GTDB taxonomy): domain Bacteria; phylum Desulfobacterota_D; class UBA1144; order UBA1144; family UBA1144; genus TMED58. The sequence continues at coordinate 165,301 of NHDL02000002.1, read as the reverse complement.
ATCTGTAGCCCTGGGTCTAAAAACTTTTCTTAAATCTTCGTCCGTTTTTACTTCTAAAAAATAATCAAATCCTTTCCCCGTACCTTTTAAAAAATTCTTAAACCACTTACTTTCAGCTGACATGTGATTAATAACTAAATCACTCATTACCTTAAAATTTGATGCAATCTGGGACAGGTCACCCCATTCTCCAATATTAGAATCAACTTCATAATAATTCTTAACAGAAAAACCCTCATCAGAGCTATATGGGAAAAAGGGAAGAATATGAATAATTGAAAAAGTTTCAGGGAATTTCTTTTGTATAAATTTATTTAATGTTTGGAGAGGTCTCTCTTGATTGGTTGTTATTGAGTCCCCATAAGATATAAGCATACAATCTTTTTCAGACCAAAATTCATCACTTATTTCTCTTTGATAAAATCTTCTATCTTTACCTATTATATCAATTAAGTCTTTTGCTAAAATATCAACTCTAGTATCTAGCTGAACGTTTTTATATATTTTTTTAAGGTGTTGCTCAACTTTATTTTGAAACTCAACTATCATTTTAAATATTATGAGAATCTGCGGCCTTTTTTAACTTTTTAAGAAATCCAGGGCTTGCACTCTCAATTCTATTCCATGTTGGAAGAAGAGGTGTTTGGAGGGGTTTATCAAGAAATGTTTCGCCGGCTTTCATTATATTTTCCGCAAACAATTCTACAGCTCTTTCCTCTTTATCTATATCAAATTCAATTGAATTCATATCACAATCTTTTTTATATATTTCAACAAAATCTAAAGCTGTTCTAAAGTACGTGGCCTTTAAAGACCTAAAAGTCTCAATGGAGAAAGTGTTTCCCTGTGTTGCCAGTTTTCTAATTAAAGTTTTAGATATATCTATCGACATTTTAGATAGGCCCTTTTCTCTATCATCAAATGAATATTCCTGATGTTTATGATCGTATTTATCAGCAATATCCACTTGGCACAAAGTACTGTTTCTGTAATTTCTGTACATTTCTGACAAAACACCAATTTCAAGCCCCCAATCACTGGGTATTCTTAGCTCTCTTAAAATTCTTTTTCTAAAAGAACATTCTCCTGCAAGTGGGTATCGAAAAGCATCAATAAAATCTAAATAATCAGATGGTCCAATAATTTTCTTTAGCGATTTTAATAATGGAGTCACTAAAAGTCTTGAGACACGCCCATTTATCTTATCGCCCGATACTCTAGGGTAGAAACCTTTGCAAAATTCAAAATTTAATTTTGGATTTGCAATTGGATATATTAATTTTGCAACAATCTCATTTGTATAAGTTTTTATATCACAATCATGAATTGCAATTGCTTCTGCATTGTCATTTGCAATTGAATAACCCATGCAATACCAAACGTTTCTCCCCTTGCCAAAATTTTTAGGACTTAGCCCTATTGCTTCTAATTCCCTATCTAACTTAATAAGGTTAGGTGCATCATTCCATAGAATCTTATGTTTTATACTAAGACTACTAAAAAAATGTTTTGCTTCTAAAAATTCCTTTTCATTTGCCTGATCTAGTCCAATAATTATCTCTGAAATATAGTTAGTCTTATTTAATTCGCTTATAATTCTCGTTAGTGCAGGTCTTTTAATCTCAGAATATAAGGATGGGAGAATTAATTGAATTGGTCTTTTTTTAGAAAAAAATTTTAGTTCCTTTTCAATTTCTTTTTTACTTTTATTTCTAAAATTATGAAGTGTCGTAATAATTCCATTTTGATGAAAATCAGCCATTTTTATAATCCTTTAGGATAGAATCTTTAAAACTTTGGACCCTAAATAAACACTCAGCCCAACCAACAGGTGCAGGTTTCTTAGATTTCAAAAATTTCGAACTTCCCATTTTGATAAATTTTCTATTTGGAATTTTAATTAAAAAAGAATGGTCACATCTCTCTAACATTTCTAGATCATTTTCACTATCACCAAGTCCAATTAATCTTAAATTACTCATATCTGTTTCCTTTTTCATATATTTTAGTAAATTACTTAGAGCTACCCCCTTATTTGTCTTACCCTTTAGATGCAAAAATCGTGCCCCTCTAGTTAAAGAAAGTCCATATTCCTCGATTCTTGCTTTAAATAGGGACAATCTTGCATTATTAGACTTCCAAACTATCAATTCACTAAACTTTCTATTTATAATTTTTTTAACTTTTTGTCTTGGAAGACCCGAAATTTTAACTAGGTCTGAGGTGCTTATGTTAGCTGTTAGATCGAAATCTTGTTTAAACTCCTGAAAGTGCTTTTTGATAATTTTATTCAAATATTCTTTAGAAAAATTTTTACTAATTAATTTGAAATGTAATCTGTTTAGTTTTTTACTGTTAGTTTTATATTTAGGATAATAAATCCCACATCCATTTTCTGTAATAATAGGACAGTAAAATCCAATTTCATTCTTAATCTCTATAACTTCTTCAAAAGTCTTACTAGTATTAAATATTATTGGTACGCCTTTCTTTATTATTTCTCTTACTAATGAAATATTCACCTTAAAGTCAAAATCATTGTGACCGAGAAAAGTACCGTCTAAATCTGTTGATATAATAAATTTTTTCATTTGTAATAATATAAATAAATCTAAATTAATTATTTATCAATTAAAATAATTCCAATGTCATTAACATTTGTTCCTGAAGGGCCCGTTATTTTGAGATCACCAGCCTCATGAAAAAATGTGTATGAATCATTGTCAAGTAACTTGTCTTCCCCATCAACACCAATTTTTTCAACTTCAGTAATTGTGTTTCCGTTACAATATGCTCCTGCTGCAGGAGTTGGACCATCAATCCCATCTGTCCCAGCAAAAAGTGCAGATATTTTACTCTCGTTTTTTATTGCAATTGCAAAGGCCAAAGCAAACTCGGAATTCCTTCCACCTAAACCCTTCCCTTTTACTTTTACAGTTGTCTCTCCACCAATGATTAAGCATAAAGGTTTTTCAAGCGGCATATATTGTTTTTTTATTTTTATTATTTCAGTTGCTAAATCTTTTGCTACGAGCTTTGTTTCTCCTATTACTTCTGAATTCAATATTCGGGTATCGTANCCGAGTTCCTCAGCCCTTTCTTTAGCACTTTTTAAACTCTTAAGATTATTTCCAATTACAAAAGTTTGATTTTCTGATAAATCAGATTTTTTAAATTTCTTTTTACTAATACTTTCTAATCTCGCAACAACTCTAGTAGGCAACTTTTCAGAAACCCCAAGCCTGACAATCTCTTTCCATGCCGTATCAAAATCAGACTTATCTGGTACCGTTGGGCCAGAGGCTATAACATCAATATGGTCACCAACTACATCTGACATTATCAAAGTAATAACCTCAGAGGGATATGAATATTTCAATAAACCTCCACCTTTGATTGAAGAAATATTTTTTCTAATAGTATTTATAGTATTAATATCTGCGCCTGATTTTAATAATATTTCAGTAGTCGTTTTTTTATCATCAAGTGANAGCCCTTCCTCAGGTAAAGCAATTATTGAACTACCACCTCCCGAAACCAAAAAAATAATTAAATCATTTTCGTCACTAGTGTTTAGAATCTTTATTATCTCTCTTGCTCCATCAATACTGCGCTTATCAGGAACTGGATGCGTTGACTCTAAAAATCTAAATCTGGGAATGTCCTCATGGATACGAGTATTTGAAACAACTATACCTTTTGAGATTTTATTCTTTAAAATTTTTTCGGCACCTTTTGCCATATCATACGCGGCCTTACCAAAACTAATTATGAAAATATTTTTATAGTTATTAAGTTTATATTTTTTCTCGCTTATATTTAAAAAATCATCTGTGACGGTTAAGTTTTTAGTTACACAATCGTATGGCCTTGCTGCTTTAAGAGCAGCATCATATATTCTATCTAGTGTTACTTTTATTTTATCTTCAATAATCATTCCCATTCTATTGTGCTGGGCGGTTTATTAGAAATATCGAAAACAACTTTATTTACACCTTTAACATTATTAATAATTTCTGAGGATATTAAATCTAAGGCATCAAAAGGTATCCTAGCCCAATTTGCTGTCATACCATCCACGCTATTAACTGCTCTTATTGCTATTGTATTTTCATAAGTTCTTTCATCTCCCATCACCCCTACAGTCTTTATTGGAATTAAAACACAAAAAGCTTGCCATATTTTATCGTAAAGATTTTTTTCTTTAAGGATGTCAATAAAAATCTTATCTGCTGCTTGTAAGAGCTTTACTCTATCTTTAGTAACCTCACCTATTATTCTAATTGCTAAGCCTGGTCCAGGAAAAGGATGTCTGCCAATTAAACTTTTTTTAATTTTTAGAGCTTTACCTAAATCCCTAACTTCATCTTTAAATAAGTCTCTTAAAGGCTCAATTAAAGAGAGTTTCATATTTTTAGGTAAGCCACCAACATTATGATGAGACTTAATTATAGCGGAAGGGCCACTTACATTAACACTTTCTATTACATCTGGATACAAGGTCCCTTGTACTAAAAATGTTGCATTTGATACTTTTCTAGATTCTTTATCAAATAGTTCAATAAATGTTTTACCTATAATTTTCCTTTTCTTCTCAGGGTCAACTATACCTTTAAGTCTTCCTAGGAAAAGGGGTCCAGCATTTATAACTTTTGGTTTTACCCCAAGACTTTTTAATACAGGAAGTATTTCTTTTACTTCATTATATCTCATTAGGCCTGTATCAACTATAAAACATTTCAGCCTTCTTCCTATTGCCTTACTTACAAGAACAGAAGAAACACTAGAGTCGACACCACCAGAAATCGCAGAAATAGCTATATCCTTTCCAACCAACTCTTTAATTTCTTTTATCTTTTGATTTACGAGCTTTTCAGGTTTCCAATTTTGTTTACATCCAACAATATCGACTAAAAAATTTTTTAAAAATTGTTGGCCAAAAGCAGTATGGGCAACTTCAGGGTGAAACTGAGTTCCAACTATCATGAAATCACTTGATGAGAATAATGAAATTGATCCGAATTCCGACTTAGCTATAGCTTTTATTTTATTCGGCAATTTAACAATTGTATCACCATGAGACATCCATGATATTTCATTATTTTTAATATTTTTTAATAGTTTTGAATTTGAAATTTTTTTAAGCTTTGATGGACCAAATTCTCTAGTCTTTGATTTAGCAACTTTACCACCCAATATTTTTGATAAAAATTGAGCTCCATAACATATACCTAATATCGGCAAATCCAAATCAAAAATATTTAAATCAGGCTTTGGTGGCTTTTTATCATGAACACTTGCTGGGCTTCCAGAAAGAATTATACAATCAGGAGATATTTGCTTAATATTTTTTATATTGGTCTTATAGGGGAGAATTTCACAGTAAATATTTAATTCTCTAATTTTTCGCGCTATTAACTTTGTAACTTGTGAACCAAAATCTAAAATTAATACTCTACTATAGTTCATAATAGTTAATCTAATGAATAGTTAGGCGCTTCTCTGCTTATAGATATATCATGCACATGGCTTTCCTTAAGTCCTGCATTGGTTAGTTTAAGAAACTTAGCTGATTTCAAAGTAGTTAAATCTTTTGAGCCCGTATAACCCATCCCAGCTTTTAGACCACCAACAAGCTGATAAATAACTTTACCAATTGGACCTCTATATGACACTCTGCCCTCTATACCTTCAGGAACAAGCTTTGAATCAATAATATCATCTTGATAATATCTATCTTTACTTCCTTCTTTCATCGCTTCTATAGAACCCATACCCCGATAGGTTTTGAATGTTCTACCCTGATATAAAACCATCTCACCAGGTGCCTCATCTGTTCCAGCTAACAAATTTCCAATCATTACACAATTAGCACCAGCTGCTAAAGCTTTTGTTATATCTCCAGAATATTTTATTCCACCATCGGCTATGACAGGAATATTACTTTTTTTAGCAATTGAACATACATCAAGAATTGCTGTTAGTTGAGGGACACCGATTCCGGCAATTATTCTTGTAGTACAAATTGAACCAGGTCCAATTCCAACCTTTAAGGAATCTGCTCCGGCCTTAATTAACTCTTTTGCAGCATCACTTGTTGCAATATTTCCAACTACCACTTGGATAGCTTTATATTTCTTTTTAATCAATTTTAATGCATCTATAACTTTTTTAGAATGAGCGTGGGCTGTATCAATAAACAAAATATCTAGTCCGCTTTTGATCAAACTTTTTACTCTATCTTCCATATCAGACCCAACACCAATAGCTGCTGCTGCCAACAATCTACCTTGTTTATCCTTAGATGCAGAAGGGAATTGCTTACTTTTTTGAATATCCTTCATGGTAATCAATCCCTGAAGCCTGAACTTTTTATCTACAACTGGTAGTTTTTCAATTTTATATTTATGTAATAATTCTCTTGCTTCATTAGGACTAGTTCCAGCTTCAACAACTTTAAGGTTTTCTTTTTGAGTCATTAATTTGCTAACTTTATAATGGAGATTTTTTTCATATCTCAAATCTCTCATAGTTATTATTCCTAAAAGTGTGTCACCATTCTCTGTGACCGGTAGTCCAGTAAAATTCTTATTTGTCATTATATCAAGTGCCTGCTTTCCAGTGGATTGAGGTGAAATAGTATGTGGCTCAATTATCATTCCACCTTCATACTTCTTAACCTTTTGTATTTCATCCGATTGATCCTCGATACTCATATTCTTATGAATAACACCCAATCCTCCCTCTTGCGCCATAGCAATAGCAGTTCTAGCCTCGGTTACGGTATCCATTGCAGCACTAATGATTGGTATGTTTAAGGATATTTTTTTTGTAATCTTAGTCCTTACATTTACTGCAGCAGGCATTATAGCGGAATATGAAGGTACGAGTAGAACATCGTCAAAAGTCAGGGAATCTTTAATTCTTGCTTCTTTATTTATTTTTATTTCCTCTTCGTCTTATTTACCTTTGAAACCTTAGAAGTCTTTTTAGATGACTTCTTAGATGCTACCTTTTTTATAGCTGTCTTTTTTTGTGCAACTTTTTTTGGTATTGTTTTTTTTGCTGTTGATTTTTTAGCTGTTGATTTTTTAGCTACTGCTTTTTTTGCTGAAGCCTTTTTTGCTGAAGCCTTTTTTGCTGAAGCCTTTTTTGCTTTTGATTTAAGTGGGCTAGTGCCAACTACTTTCTTCTTTGGCTTAACAGATTCCTTTTTTTGATCTTTTTCTTTCTTTGATTTAGTGGACTTCTTCTTAGTTTCTACAACCGGTTCGGGTTCGGGTTCAATGAAATCTTGCAAGCTTACAACATTAACAAATTCCACCACTTTTTTCCTAAAATCAGGAATAGCTCCAATCTCGAATTCAATTTCTTGAACTTTAGCGTTAGCTATTATTTTAACAGGCATAACTCCTGCATAAGTAGAGTCGTCTATTTTCTCAAAACCAGTTGATTTTAATATTTGTTTTTGAATTGGAGGAATAAAAATTTTTCCAAGAAGTGTTACTTCTTCGGGAAGGAGACCATCTTGAGTAACGCTAATCTTAATTGTAGTTTGTTTCATTTTATATTCTACCCCAATATTTCCAATTTTTGTAGTAGGATTCTACTTAATTAATAGAAAAAAGACAAATATTGAAGTTAATTTAAAAATAACTTTCTAAATATATTTCAAAATTCTTAATTTATGCTATATTTTCAACTTAACTTTTATAGGATATTCAATTGAGTTTAACAAAGAGTCAGATTGGAAGATATAGCAGACACCTGATAATGCCAGAAGTTGGTGTACAAGGTCAAGAAAAACTAGCTAGTGCTAAAGTTTTATGCATCGGAGCTGGCGGATTAGGCTCTCCTCTTGCGTTGTATTTAGCTTCTGCAGGAATTGGTACATTAGGTATTGTAGATGATGATGTAGTCGATCTTAGCAACCTACAAAGACAAATTCTTCATGCCGAGGATAGAATAGGTGAACTTAAAGTTGAGTCTGCTAAAAAAAGACTCCACGAACTAAACTCCGATATAACTGTAAATACTTACAACCTAAGATTGACGTCTGATAATGCCCTGGATCTTTTTAAAGATTACGATGTCATAGTTGATGGTACAGATAATTTTGCTACTAGATACCTTGTCAATGATGCCTGCGTATTATTAAATAAGCCAAATGTATATGGAAGTATCTTTCGCTTCGAAGGACAAGCGACAGTATTCAATCATAAAGGTGGGCCGCATTACAGAGATTTATATCCAGAACCTCCCCCGCCTGGAATGGTACCTTCTTGTGCAGAAGGCGGAGTGCTTGGAATTTTACCAGGAATAATTGGTGTCATACAAGCAACTGAGACTGTAAAAATAATTCTAGATGTCGGAGAAACTCTTAGTGGAAGATTAATGCTCTATGATTCTTTAAAAATGACTTTTCGAGAAATCAAACTGAGAAAAAATCCTGATACTCCTGAAATAACAAAATTGATAGATTATCAAGAGTTTTGTGGAATTAATAATTCACCAGAGGCTGAAAATGAGCTTGAAATAAAAGTTGATGAGCTTAAAAAGATTGTTGATGAAAAAAGAAATGTAACCCTACTTGATGTGAGAGAATATGGTGAGTACGAAATTTGCAAACTTGCTAATTCAACTTTAATTCCTTTGGGTGAAATTACATCTCGGGCCAATGAACTTGATAGTGCTGATGAGATAATTGTTTATTGCCATCACGGGATGAGAAGTCTACAAGCTACAAGAATATTAAAGGGTATGGGCTTCAAGAAGGTTAAAAACCTAGCTGGTGGAATAGATGCATGGGCTGCTGCCTTTGATGAAAAAATGCCACGTTATTAATCTTTATTCTTATCATTTTCGACTACTGAAACTTTCTCCTTGTAATCGCCTTTAAAATCATCTATTTCTCCATACTTGTTAGGTTTATCTTCCCCTTTTAAAATTCCAGTATTTACAAAAATGTATGCTTTAAGAATCCAAGTACAAATTATATATATTTTCAGTAAAAATTCCGGAACAAAATGAAACTGTAGTGGTATTGCTGCTAAATAAGGAAATATTGCATAAAGACCATTTATAGATCTATCCTGAAGTCTTTTTGAGTCGGGAAATATTGATAAGGCAGATATTAGCAAGACCATAAATGATATAAATTTCTCAACCTGAGACTTATCAAAATTCAATAAATTAAGCAAAGAAGAAAAAGGAATTAAAATTAGAACACCTAGAAATACTAAAAAAAATTGTGAATACCACCAGGTCTGTCTATTTATTCTCCCGTTAAGAGATAAAAACAAGAACTTCAAAAAATTTAGATTCAAAAAGTTTTTTATATTCATATTTATTCAATGGGCGAAAAGGGACTCGAACCCTTATGAACATAAGTTCAGCGGCTTTTGAGGCCGCCGCGTCTACCAGTTCCGCCATTCGCCCGAATTAATCTGCCTTATAATGGTTATACCAATAAATTGCGTTAATCACTAGCGAATGAGTTATTTTACCCTTTAATACCATTTTGTCTAAATCCTGCAAATCAACAAAACTTATTTGAGTATATTCACTTCCCGCATTTTCTGGTTTTGAAACTTCCTCTACATCTAAGGCTAAAAAAGTATGACACTGATTAGTTAGAATCGCGGGATTAGGATGTACTACGCCTAATTTAGACCATTGACCCATAGAAAAACCAGTCTCTTCTTTTAATTCCCTTTTTGCAGATTCTATTGGTTCTTCATCTTCATTAGACATGCCACCAGGTAGCTCTAAAGTTATAGAATCGGTTCCAGGCCTATATTGTTCGACAAAAACTACTTTACCATTTTTAGTAATTGGCAAAATATTTATCCAATCTACAGACTGAAAGACAAAAAAATCAAAGCTTTTTTTTTCACTTTCAGAATATGGAGAAACTAGCTTATATTTAAACAAGTCGAAAATTTTTAAATTTTTTAATAGTATCTTATCTTCAATATTCCATTTTTTCATAGACCAATCAATCTTAACTGATAGATGAAATAAATAAAATGATAAAGATAATAGGCCCGGAAAATGTTAATATTGTTTCGTTGGAGAGTTGGCCGAGTGGCCGAAGGCGCACGCTTGGAAAGCGTGTAGAGGATCAAACCTCTCGTGGGTTCGAATCCCACACTCTCCGTAGATTTTTGCTGACTAGTCTTTGATGACAGTCTATTGTAAACTCCGCCAGGACAGAAATGTAGCAACGGTAGCAATTAAGATTGGGTATCCTTGATTAGTCAGCCAAATAAAAAAATTGTGTAATTGAATTGATATGTCATATAAAGTTTTATCCAGAAAATATAGACCAAAAACCTTTGAAGAGGTTGTGGGCCAAGAAAATGCCTTAACTGTTTTAAAAAGTTTTATAAAAACAGACTCTATTCCACATGCATTGATTTTTTGTGGTTCAAGAGGAGTGGGTAAAACCTCATTGGCAAGAATATTTGCAAAAACAATTAATTGTAATGAACTAAGAGATAAAAAAATCTGTGTTAAATGTTCAGTTTGTAATGAAATTGACGAGAATAAGTCTTTAGATGTTATTGAAATTGATGCAGCGTCAAACAATGGTGTTGATCAAATAAGAGAAATAATTGAAAGTTCGAATTACTCATCAATAAATTGTCCCTATAAGGTTTTTATAGTTGATGAAGTTCACATGCTTTCTAAGGCAGCATTTAATGCTCTTTTGAAAACTTTAGAAGAGCCTAATAAAAATACTGTTTTCATATTGGCAACGACTGAAGTTGAAAAAATACCACCAACAATACTATCAAGATGCCAGATGATTAATTTTAAGACGTTAAGCAAAAGTTCGCTAATCCATAATTTGGAGAATATATGCAATAAGGAAAAAATATCAATTGATAAAAATTCTTTGTCTTTAATAGCAGAAGAATCACGCGGATCTGTTAGAGACTCCTTAGGTGTCCTTGAACAACTTATGACTTCACTTAATAAATCAATTATTATTAGTGATGCTAGAAAAATCCTTGGTGCAACCAGTGATCAAATTCTTTTTGAAATTTCTAAAAATCTTCTTGAAAGTAACATTAAAGAATGTCTCACAAATTATGACTCTATATATAAAAGTGGATTTGATTCCAAGAAATTTATACATTCTCTCTTGAACTATTTTAGATCAGCAATTTACTACAAGTTGGGGATAGAAAATCAAATAGAAGACATAATAAACATTGAAGAATCTCAAATAAATGAACTTAAGAAATATGATATAGAGATATTTGAGAACCTTTTTGATCAGTTGATAAAGCTCTATGAAATGTGCGGAAAAACCCAAAACATAAAATTTTTGATTGAGTCTAATTTAATCAAACTGTGTCTTATGGCTAATTACTTAAATTTTGATGAAATTATTAATGAGGAAGAAGTTAATAATAAAATTCGTCAATCTCAAGAAGATGCAGTAAAAATCAATAAAAAATCTACTCAATCAAAAGAAACTGGGCCAACTATTAAAAAAAAAACTCCAAAATTCCCCGCCAATGAATTAAACGAATCAAATCTTATAAAAGAATTAGACATTCTTAACAATGAAAATTCCAAATTATTAAAAAGCTGTGATATTAAAATTCAAAAAAATAAAATGACAATTGATACTAAAAATAATCTTATCTACAAAATTTTAAATGAAAAAGTAAGATTAGCAGAGCTTCAAGATACAATAGAAGAAATATTTAATGTATCAATCACAATGTCAATTCTAAATTCCAATGAATTAGACAAAGTTGAAGACTCTGATGATTTTAAATTTCAAGAAAAAAAGGATAAACTATTTGAATCAGAAACAATGAAAAATTTATTTAATACTTTTGATTGTAGGGTATTAGATATAGAAAAGGATAAATAAAATGAAAATGCCTGGAAACATGAAAAGTATGATGAAGCAAGCTGAAAAAATGAAGGTTCAAATGGATAAACTTCAAGAGGAAGCAGGAAATAAGACCTTAGAAATTACAGCTGGCGGTGGCATGGTTAAAGTTACAGCAAAATGTAATGGAGAAATACTAAGTATTCATATTGAGGATGAGATAATATCCTCGGGTGATAAAGAAATGCTTCAAGATTTAATTCAAGTAGCCATAAATGAGGCTCTCGCTAAAGGTAAGGAAGAAGTAAATAGTGAAATGTCGCGTGCTGCGACATCATTAGGAATTCCACCAGGGTTCCTCTAAATGGGCACTAACTATTTACCAAAAGAACTTGTTAAACTAATAGAGTCATTATCAAAGCTTCCCGGTATTGGAAACTCAACAGCTTCAAGACTTGCTCTCCACCTTATGAAGAAACCTTCCGACTTAAGTTTAGAAATTGCCAAATCATTAGTCGAAGCAAGGAAGAAAGTAAAAACTTGCCCGACTTGTAATATTTTTATTTTTGATGAAAAATGTGGTTGCTTAGATTCAGAAAAAGAAGGAGAAGTCCTTTGTATAGTTGAAAATGCCGTTGATGTTATATCTATAGAAAATAGTGGGGAATATGAGGGTCAATTTCATGTCTTACAAGGGCTACTTTCTATTTCTCAAGGTATCAGCCCTCAAGATTTAAAAATAGATAAATTAATTACTAGGGTTAAAGAAAAAAAATTCAAAGAGATAATATTGGCTACAGACCCAACAAGCGATGGAGAATTTACAGCACAATTCATCTATGAAAAGATTAAGGACCTATGCCCCTTGATTACCAGGATAGCAATAGGTGTACCCATAGGATCTGAAGTTAACTATATTGATAAAAATACACTCGCAAAATCACTAATAGATAGAAGAAAGATTGACTAAATCAATGCTTAAAAATCTCGACAAGAAGCTTATATTAGTTTACAATTTTATGGTTTTTTTATAAACTGGAGGTAAAAAATGAAGATCGTAGTTATCGTAAGACAGACTCCTGATACAGAGGCTAAAATTGCAGCTAATTCTTCAGGAAATGGAATTGACGAAACAGGTTTAAAGTGGATATTAAATCCTTTTGACGAATTTGCAGTTGAAGAAGCCGTAAAAATCAAAGAAAGCACTGGTGCTGAGGTAGTGATCCTAGGTATAGGGCCTGATAGAGCTCTAGAAACAATTAGAACAGCTTTAGCTATGGGTGGAGATTCTGCCATACATATAAAAGACGAAAATTTTGGTGCAACTGATTCTTATGCAACAGCTAAATTAATAGCTTCTAAAATAAAAGCTATGGGTGATGTTGATTTGATATTGGCTGGCAAGAAATGGATTGATGAAGAATCAGGACAAGTTGCAATTCAAGTTGCAGCCGAGCTAGATATCCCTCAGGCAACAATAGCCACAAAAGTTGATGTTGATGATGCAGCTAAAACTGTAAAAGTCCAATCTGAAATTGAAGGCGGACAGAGGATAATTGAATTAAATTTTCCTGCGCTAGTAACAGCTGAAAGGGGACTAAACGAGCCTCGTTATGCTTCGCTTCCTGGAATTATGAAAGCTAAGAAGAAGCCACTAGAAGAAGTTACAGTTGATGCAATAAACCTAGAAGAATTAGGTCTTGCACAAGAAAATCTAGGAGCCGATGGATCAAGATATAAAATTGATAATATAGATATTCCAGTAATCAACAGAAGTCTAAATGTCTTGAAGGGTGGCAATTCTGATATGGTTGAGTCTGCTGAAGTCCAGGCAGCAGCTGAAAATTTAACAAAACTTTTAAGAGAAGAAGCAAAGATTATTTAAGGAGAGAAAAATGAGTGAAATTTGGGTATTAGTTGATACAACAGCAGATGGAAAAGTTAGAAACGTCACATATGAAGTTCTAACAGCTGCTGTAAAACTTAAAGAAAAAAATTCTGCAACTGTTGCTGCCGTATTTGTTGGAGAAAGCGCGGGTGCAATTGAAGGTGATTTAGGAAAATATGGTGCTGATAAGGTTTATAAAGTAGAAGATCCTGCTCTAAATGACTTTAATCCTAGCGCTTATGCTTCAGCACTTTCTGAGGCTATTAAAAAACATAATCCTGATATAATACTTGGAGGTAATACTTTACAAAATCAAGATTTTTTACCTCGTGTCTCTGCATTAACATCTGGAGGACTTGTTCTTGATGCTGTTGATGTAGATATAAGTTCGTCCTCAACCTTATCAATTAAAAGATATAGATATTCTGGGAAATCAATTTCAGGTATTACTTTTCATGATGTTAAGCCAATGATTGCAACAATAAGGCCTAATACGTTTAAAGCGGTTGAGAGTTCAGGAGCTGGTGAGGTTATACAGGAAACAGCTCAAGTTCCTTCCCAAGAAAATATTAAGGTTCTAGAGACAAAGCTTGTTCCTAAAGATAGGCCTGAACTAACAGAGGCAGATAAAATAGTTTCTGGAGGAAGGGGAGTCGCAAGTACTGAGAACTTCGAGTTAATTTTTAATATAGCTGATAGTATAGGTGCTGGTGCTGGTGCCTCAAGAGCTGCAGTAGACTCAGGATATGTTCCATATGAAATGCAAGTTGGCCAAACAGGTAAAGTAGTTGCACCAAATCTTTATATAGCAGTTGGAATTTCTGGCTCAGTTCAACATTACGCTGGAATGGGTTCATCCAAAGTAATTGTAGCTATAAATAAAGACCCAGATGCACCTATCTTCCAAAAATGCGATTACGGAATATGCGGTGATTTATTTGAAGTTCTTCCTGCACTTACAGAAGAATTTAAAAAATTATCTTAAAAATTTTATAAAGTAAGGCTAAGAATTTAGCCTTACTTTATATCAATTAACTTAATATTAAAATCTAATTTATTAAAAATTTTCTTAATAACTGAATCGAAGTAATTTGATTTATCGGTCAACAAAATACTTCTTTTACTTTTCCTTTTTGTAAACTCATTCGGATAATTAATTTCTAAATATTTTTTAAGCGTTGCAGAAACCTCTAAAGATGAGTCAATAAGACTTATATCATCTCCTAAATAATCTTTAATCTTTCGCTTAATAATAGGGTAATGCGTACACCCCAAAATTAATCCATTTAAATTTTTATTTTTAAAGAACTTTAAGTTCTCTTCTATTATCTTATCGTAATGCTTCTTTTTAATTAGACCTTGTTCAATGATTGGGACAAATATTGAACATGCTTTAGTATAAACCTTAATATTAGAATTATTATTCAGAATCATTTTATTGTATGCCATACTGTTAATGGTTGAATCTGTGCCAATGACTCCTAAAATCTTTGGATTATCCTTAAGTGCGGCCTTTACGCCTGCAGAAATAACATCAAAGATTGGTATTTTGAATTTAGACTTTAATAAATTTGTCGAATAAGAAGATGCTGTATTGCAAGCTATAACAATAATTTTACAATCTAAAGACTTTAATAATTTAACGTTATTAATTGAATATCTGTCGATTGTTCTCTTGGATTTTATTCCATAGGGAAGTCTAGCAGTATCACCTAAATATATAATTTCAAAAGACGGAAGAGCCTTAGAGATTTCTTTAAATACTGTTAGGCCACCTATTCCTGAATCAAAAATTCCTATCTTCAATTATAAAATCCTTACTAATTAAAAAACTTTTCAATTTCCTTTATATGCTCTATTTCTAATATTTTTATTTTATTAAACTTTGTTTGAATATCATCCTTAGAATTCTTAGGCACAATACAATATTTAAAGCCCAGCCTTGAAATCTCTTTTATTCTTTTCTCAATATTATCGATTTTTTTTACATCCCCGCTAAGACCTAGTTCACCAATAAAAACACTATTATTCATAACTGACATATCCTTAAAACTAGAATATATTGATACGGCTACAGCTAAGTCATTAGAGATATCTTTAACCCTTATGCCCTTAGCCAAACTTATAAATATATCCTTATCTGAAAGCTTTAAATCACAATATTTCTCCAATATAGCGACTATTAAATTTATTCGACTAAGATCAATACCCGTTGAATATCTTTTACCAAAAGACTGGGTTGGCTTTGATACAAGTGACTGCACTTCAATCAAAATTGGCCGAGTTCCTTCATGAGTTGACGATATAACGGACCCCGCTGGAGATTTATCCTGATTAGAAGTAAATAAACTAGTAGTATCAATTATTTCTTCGAGCCCCTTATCAGTCATATTAAAAACTCCAATCTCGTCCGTTGCTCCAAAACGATTCTTAGATGTCCTTAAAACCCTTAAGTTGCCATTATCAATTTTTTCAAAATATAGAATTGTATCTACTAAATGCTCTAAAACCTTAGGGCCGGCAATTACTCCTTCCTTTGTTATATGACCAACAAGTATAATTGTAAAATTGAGCTCTCTAGATAAATCAGATAATTCATTAGAGCAATTTGTAACCTGACTTATTGATCCAGCTGAGCTGGAAATCTCATTACTTTTTATAGTATGAATAGAATCAATAATTACAAAACTAGGGGCTAGTTCTCTAATCTGAGACTTAATTATTTCTAAGGTGTTATCTTCTGATAGCATTAAATTTTCAGAGTCAATACCTATCCGGCTAGCTCTTAATTTAATTTGCTTTTGAGACTCTTCCCCTGAAAAATACATAAACTTAAAATCATCCTTAGCCAATCTTGCTAATTGTAATGCCAATGTCGACTTGCCAATACCTGGTTCGCCACCTATAACTATAGAAGATCCAAGAACAAATCCACCACCCAAAACTCTATCAATTTCAGAAAAATTACTTGAAAACCTTATGTTATCCTTAACTTTGACTGATGATAATTTTATCGGCTTGGTATCTTTTACTAATCGTAAAGTATTTGATTTTTTATTATCCTTGATTTTAATTTCTTCAATACAATTCCATTCTCCGCATGATTCACATTGACCTTGCCATTTAACAAACTCCTTATCACAAGAGCTACATATATACATGTTTTTAATTATACTCTAAATCTTTCAATATAATTGGATGCTAAAAAAGAATTAAAAAATCAGTGACAAAAAATAAAAATTAGTTAGATTAAAAGGTGAGCTCCTTCAAGGTGTTTAATATACGGGGTGGCACCTTGCTTAAGGGGCTTTTTTTATTGTACTATATAATTGTGGAAAAATTAAATAATATTGAAAATTTGAATGTTGTAGAACCTATTTCTGCTTACCATAAAGAGTGTCCAACTTGTGGAGCAAAGTTATTTCCAGTTGTTCATGAGAAGATCGATAAAAACGATCCCGAAGAGAGCAAAGCTGATAAAGTCTGTCACTGTTGTGGTAAGAAGTTTATGGTTCTATTTGGATGCTAATATGCCTTATATAAATGTTAAAGTCGCTGGTAAATTAACTCAGAAGCAAAGAAAAGAGATTGTTTCCGATATTACCAATACAATGCTGAAAGTTGCCGGGAAGCCGGCCTCATCAACCTACGTTCAGATTGATGAGGTCCCTAGAAATCAATGGGGTGTCGGCGGAAAAATGCTTTCGGAAAAATAAAACACTTAGCTACTTAAATCGTAAGCTTTTTCCCCATGTTCTGACTGATCTAAACCAACTTCTTCATCGTCAGACTCTACTCGAAGTGGAACTATCGCCTTAACCACAACAACGATTATAGTTGTCATAACTAATGTATATATCCCAACAGTTAATACTCCGTAAAGTTGCTCATACCATCCAGCATGACCAAATGCAGCTATTGAAAGTGTCCCTAAAATTCCACCAAAACCATGAACTGCAAATACATCTAATGAATCATCAATATTAAATTTACTTTTAATTACACTACACATTTCTTGACATAATATTCCTGCAATAGAACCTAGTAAAATTGCCTCTAATGGTGTTACAGAGCCCGATGCAGGGGTAATTGTAGCTAAACCTGCAATAGTACCAGTAACTAAACCTACCAAAGAAGCTTTTCCATGTTTAAAATATTCATAGGTTGCCCATGAAAGTGATGCAGCAGATGCAGAAAGATGGGTTACCAATAATGTCATCCCGGCGCTACCATTAGCAGCGAGTTGGGAGCCAGCGTTAAATCCAAACCATCCAACCCACAACATACATGCACCTAACATTACATATCCTGGGTTATGTGGAGGTTTCCCGGTATCTTTTCTGGTACCTAAAAAACATGCTATAACCAAGGCCGCAATCCCTGCAGTTTCATGGACGACTAATCCCCCAGCTAAATCAACTGTTCCTAGCTCCATTAAGAAACCACCGCCCCATACCCAATGAGTTACCGGTGCGTAGCAGAGCAGCATCCATAAAGCTGAAAAAATTAGTACGAATGAAAACTTAATTCTTTCAACAAAGGCACCAATTATAAGTGCGGGTGTTATTACCGCGAAAGTCATTTGAAATCCAGTAAAAACTGTTTCAGGAATAGTTCCAGAAAGACTTTCAGAATCAACGCCTGAAAGAAAGAATCTTGAGAAACCACCCCAGTATTTATTTAAATCAAGTCCATCCCCAAAAGCTATAGAATAGCCTGCTACAACCCAAAGAATAGACATTAAACATGCAACTGCAATACAGTGCATAAGAACTGATAAAACATTTCTAGATCTTACTAATCCGCCGTAGAACAATGCAAGTCCTGGCAAAGTCATAAAAAGAACTAGAGCTGTCGAAGTTAAAATCCAGGAGGAATCTCCTGAATTAAGCTCGGATGAAAAAGAGCTTAATGGAACAAAAAATAAAAGTAATGTAACTATAGTGACAATACTCATAATAGACTCCTATGGTCAAAAATTATAAGTAAAATCAATACCTTAATATAAAAGAATTCTAAATAAGGGGTTCCTAGCTTTTACTTACAACTATATTATGCAATTATCATGCCAGGTTATAAAAAAAGAAGATAAGCCCCGTAAAAGCTAGGAAACAGGGGCTTATCCAGGAGGTAGCAAAGGCTTAAATATAAGTATTGCTACGCAGGTTTGCGTTTATGCGATCGTTTTATTGGATTGTATATGCTTCTATACCAACCTCCGATTTATCAGAACCTAATTGTTCTTCTTCTTCTGTTGGTCTGACTCCTATAGTCATTTTAAGTACTGACCATACGACTGCAGATAGAATGAAGACAAATATTACTACAGAGAAAGCTCCAATAGTTTGTGTCACGAAAGATGTATCTGGGTTTGTTATTGCAACAGCAATGGTTCCCCATATTCCAGCAATTAAGTGAACTGGTAAAGCACCTACTACATCGTCAATCTTTAAGCTTGAGATAAACTGTGTACCAAAGACTGCAATCATTCCGCCTATTCCACCAATCAACATAGAACTATATGCTGTAGGCATTAAAGGCTCCGCTGTGATTGAAACAAGTCCTGCTAGTGCGCCGTTTAAGGCAAAAGTAACATCTACTTTTCCATAAATTGTTTGTGAAATAATCATAGCAACTATTAATCCAGAACATGCTGCTATGTTTGTGTTAACAAAAATATTTGAAACCGCAACTGCATCATCCATGGAACCAATAGCAAGTTGTGATCCGCCGTTGAATCCAAACCAACCTAACCAAAGTATGAATGTACCTAATGTAGCTAGAGGTATGCTAGATGCAGGAATTGGTGTTGATGTACCATCTGCGGCAAATCTTCCAATTCTAGGGCCAATGATAATAGCACCTGCTAAAGCTGCTGCTCCACCAGCTGCGTGAACCAATGTAGATCCAGCAAAATCAGAGAATCCCATTGATGATAGCCATCCTCCTCCCCATTGCCATCCCATTTCGATTGGGTAAATAATACCAGCCAAAATTGCAGCAAAAATGAAGAAAGGCCATATTTTTATTCTTTCTGCTATAGTTCCTGAAACTATTGATACTGTTGTTGCACAGAAAACCATCTGGAAGAACCAATCTGAGTGAGCTGAATAACCAGTAGCCATATCCTCAGCTGCAACAAATGAACTAAAGCTGCCCATGTATCCACCTTCAGGGATTCCATAAGCTAAGTTATATCCAACTATGTAGAACATAATTCCTGAAATTGAATATAATCCGACGTTTTTTAAACAAATTGTAGAAACATTTTTTGATCTAACCATACCTGATTCCAGCATTGCGAAACCAGCTGCCATCCACATAACAAGAAAGCCACATATCAAAAATAATAAAGTATTAAAAATAAATGCTGTCTCGTCTGGAGAACTTGAAGCTGATGCGCTATTTACTGAAAAAACTGTCAGTATAGACAAAAATATAAAAATGAAAAAATTTTTAGTTTTTTTAAACATTTTTAAACCTCCTAATTTTATTCTTATGGTTGGATGGCAATATGTGTGCCAATTAAAATTAAGAGATTAAAAATCCTTGGTCATACTGTATTATTAGAGAAATGAAACCAGCTTTTGATAAGATCAAATCCCTTTATGAATTAGTTGAGATTTCAACTGAAAAGTTTCCCGATAGAATAGCTTTATCAGAATATAAAAATTCAAAACTTATAACTCTTACATATCTTGAACTTATGACATCTATATCAAAAAAAGCTAATGATTTAAGAAATTTAGGTCTGAAAGAGAGAGCAAACATTGCCCTATCGGGGTCAAACTCTATTGATTGGGTTATCTCTTTTTTTTCTATAATTAAGATTGGGTGCACTGCGGTACCAATTGACCCCAAAATGAACAAACAAGGTATTGAATTTATATTAAAATACACTGAATCAAAACTTTTTTTAGTAGATAAAATTAAAAACTTTAAATTACACCAAGACTACCAATCTATTATAAGGCCAATGGACAGCGCTATCATCAAAATAGAATCAGAGGAAGATAAAGAACTTCAATCGTTAATACTATTAAAAAATATTGATAATGAAAAGTATGAAGTAGAGAACAATATAGCTGAAATACTTTTCACTTCTGGGACAACTGGTGAACCAAAGGGAGTTGTATTAACTCATAAAAATTTATTGTCCAATATAAACGATATTCATAATATTTTACCTTTAAAAAGCTATGAAAAATCATTTTCGATACTGCCACTACACCATGTTTATGAGTTAACATGCAGTATCTTGCATAATCTTAGTAAAGGTAACTATGTTCACTTCTGCTCTAAAATTGACTTGCCTACTATGATAAAAGAAATGAAAGAAATTAAGCCAACAATATGGCCAGTTGTCCCTTTAATACTTGAGAAGATACACAATGGCCTTAATAAAAAAATCTCACAATCTATTATTCAAAGAGTATTAATAAATATCGCACCTAAATTATTTGGAAGAGTTCTAAAACATAAGCTAGGACTTGACAATTTAAAGCTTTTATTAAGTGGTGGTGCAGCTCTTAATTCAAAGGTTGAAAGTTTTTTCAAGAAAATCGGAATGCCTATTACGCAAGGATATGGTCTGTCAGAGGCCTCGCCACTAATATCTGTAAATCCTTTAGGTAAAGAAAAAATTGGTTCAGTTGGAAAAGTAATAGAATCCTGCAAAATCAGAATTACAAATCTAAATGATGACGGACACGGTGTTATTAAAGCTAAAGGGCCAAATATATTCCTAGGTTATTATAAAAATAAAAAAGGGACAGATGAAGTTTTAGAAGATGGATGGCTTAATACTGGGGATATTGGCTACCTAGATGAAGAAAACTACTTATACATTACTGGAAGAGATAAATTCGTAATAGTTAATAAAGGGGGTAAGAATATCTACCCTGAGGAAATAGAGGAATTTTTTTCATCATCAATTTATATAGAGGACATAGTAGTTTTTAGTAATAACGATAAAGATATAATCGCGTTGATTCACCCTGAAGAAGAATTGATTAAAACTAAAAATATTGAGGAAATTAGAAAAATTATCTATAAAGAAGGTATAGAGATTAATAAGAAGCTTGAATCTTATAAGAGAGTAAATAAATTTTATATAACACTGGATCAGTTTGAAAAAACGTCTACCCAAAAAATCAAAAGAACATTCTTAAAGGAAATTAATTTAGAAAGATATATATCAGCTAGATAGCCCTATTCTTCTATATTTGGTCCTGGATTGCCTAAACTCATCCTTTAGTTTCTTAGGAGTTAATATTAAATCCTTAGGTAGCATTTTATAAGGGATTTCAATCATATTCTGCTTAGACTTCAAAAATCCTGATGGAAACTTATAAATTGAATCGTCAATTTTTTTGATATTTACGTCATAAGTCTTACCATCTAAACTTTTAATTGAAGGTATTAAATTTTTCGCCACTTCCCTCTCTCTACATAAAATTAAAGATAGTAGATCTGTAAATTTCAAAAACTCTAGTTCTATTTTGAATTTTTTATCATCAATATCATCAATTAATTTTGAATAATTTTTTGCTATGTATGAATCACATATTTGAGAAAAATTATTTTTATTTTCTCTAGAAACAGAATTATCACTCAAAGACTTAAAGTGCTCAGCAATTAAAAGTGAGGAATAAGGAATAACTGAGCTGGTAATACTTTTCATCCAAAGCTCATCCTGAAGTGAAATCTTCATATTTTGGAAAGTATGTACTTTACCATTCTCATCAACTTTTGGAGCAGTATCATATTCAATCCATCCACAATCATGGTTTCTAATAGCATATTTTAATTCCTCTGAAGCTTCTAAACCCTGCGTTATATCCTCACTAATCATTAAAAATAAATCTAATGAAACCCTAGCATGGTCATGTTGGGTAATATAGCAAACGTCGTCCAAAAATTCTTTTGTAATCAAAATCCTACTCCAAAAAATATACTCTTGAAATATTAGCATAATCAAGATAAGTTAAAACCATGAGTAGAGTAGGAATAATTTGTGGAAGTGATTCAGACTTAGAAAAAGCTTCCGATGCATGCAAGATTCTTGATGAACTGGGAGTTGCTTACGATTTAAGAATTGCTTCAGCTCACAGAACACCCGAGCTTTTAGAAGAGTATATGAGTACAGCTGAAGAAAGAGGAGTTGAAGTCATAATAGCTGCTGCTGGTTGGGCTGCTCATTTACCAGGAGTTGTAGCATCATATACAACTTTACCTGTAATCGGCATACCAATAGATTCTTCCTGCCTTAATGGAATGGACTCACTTCTTTCAATAGTCCAAATGCCTCCTGGAATACCCGTTGCTACAATGTCTATTGGAAAAGGCGGAGCAAGAAATGCTGGAATTTATGCGGCATCTATTCTTGCAATTAAATATCCTGAAATAAAAGAATCCTTAAATAACTTTAGACAAAGCTTAAAGGATAAAGTTAAAAAAGCTGCTGAGAAACATAATAAATAAAATTGTCAGTCTACAATAAGTCAGATATAGATTATCAAAAACTTATTTCCCTTTTAAAAAATGGTGGAGTTTTTTGTTATCCAACTGAAACTCTATACGGATTGGGTTGTCTTGCAAATAACGAAGAAGCAATAGAAAAGATATATAAAATTAAACAAAGAGATAAAGAAAAAAATTTTACTTTAATATTTAAAGATCTAAATATGATTGAGGATTTATGTAGTCCAACAGATATTGAAAAAAAACTAATATCAAAATTCTCACCAGGTCCATTCTCAATTTTGCTTCAAGCAAAGGAAAAATCTTCAATCAATAAAAAAATAATTAGTGAAAGAAATGAGATTTGTTGTCGGATTTCGTCTCATAAATTTGTAGATAATTTATTTAATTTTATTAATATCCCAATAATATCTACAAGTGCCAATGTAAGCGGAAATAAAAATATTTTTTTATTTAAAACAATATATAATACTTTTCATAATTTAGTAGACTCAATTATAGATTATGGAGATATAGAAAAGTCACTTGGTTCAACTATAGTAAAAGCTACAGAAAGGGAGCTTTTGATTATTAGAGACGGTGATTTAGAATCTAAGAGTATAAAGGATTTTTATAATGGCAAAAGTAAAGGGCTTTAAAGGGCTGAGATATAACGATAAAAAAATAAGCGATATAAGTAAAGTTATAGCTCCACCATATGATGTTATAAATCAAGAACAACAAGAACTGCTTTATTCAATGGACGAAAATAATATTATCAAAATTGATTTAAATAAAACCGAGGGTGATAAAAAATATGATGAGGCCTCCAGGCTACTCAATGAATGGATTGCAAATCAGGTTCTAATTGAAGAAGAAAAAGAAAGTATTTATCCATATTATCAGAAATTTTCTTTTAAGGGAAAAGATTATGAAAGACTTGGAATTGTAGCAATTGTAAAAGTTTGTGACTTTGACGAAAAAATAATATTACCCCATGAACAGACCTTTAGCGGGCCTAAAGCGGATAGGCTTAAACTAATGAATTCATGCAAGACAAATATAAGTCCAATTTTTGGAGTTTATGATAATGCGGATAGTAAAATTGAGAAAATTATAAATCAATTCATAGATTCAAATGACCCTATAATAGAAGCTCAATCACTAGATGGTATAACAAACAAGATTTGGAAAATTGATAATAAAAATATTCTCTCTGAAATCACATCATACTTTGAACCAAAAGAAATATTGATAGCTGATGGGCATCATAGATATGAAACTTCTCTAAATTATTCAAAAGAAAATAAAAATAATGAAGCAGGCTACGTAATGTTTTATTTGACAGGGACTATCCAAGATGGGCTCCTAATAAATCCAACACATAGAATTTTGAATGAAACCAAAAATTCAAAAGAAATAACCAGCAGTGTATTAGAAAATTTTAAAACTGAAAATTGGTCGGGTGAAATGAATGAAGATTTATTAGTTACTGATGAATTTTTTTATATTGATAAAAAGAACAATGTAGTCTTAAAGTGTAAAATTAGAGAAAATGACCTACAAAACTTTTACTCCATGAGCGTTTATGCTGTTCAAGAAAAAATCATTGATGCTTATAAGGAATCTTATTCTAGTGTTGGACATTTCAAGAGTCTAGAGGATGCTAAGTCTACTATAAGTGACAAATCAGTTGGATTAATTCTCCCAAAATTCATACCTTCCGATATAATGAAAGTTGTTCTCAATAATGACAAAATGCCCCAAAAATCGACTTACTTCTATCCCAAAGTGGCTACAGGATTATTATTAAATAAATTGTATTAAATGATTTATACTCAAAGGTAGATGAAGAAAGAAAATATTAGAAACTTTAGCATTATTGCGCACATTGATCATGGTAAATCTACGCTTGCTGATAGAATTCTAGAGTTAACAAACACTGTTACAAAAAGAGATATGACCAATCAATTCCTTGATAATATGGATATTGAAAGAGAAAGAGGTATAACCATCAAATCCCAATCTGTAAGGATCAATCACAAAGGTAAGGATGGAAAAGACTATATTTTTAATCTTATAGATACACCAGGTCATGTTGACTTCAGCTATGAGGTTTCTAGAAGCCTGATGGCATGTGAGGGAGTATTATTAGTTGTGGATGCAACACAGGGCGTTGAAGCACAAACATTAGCCCATGCTTTTCTAGCAGCTGATATGGGCCTTGAAATCATCCCAGTAATTAATAAAATAGATCTACCCTCGTCTGATCCTGAGAAAGTATGCGAGGAAATTGAAAATACTATCGGAGTTGACTGCAGCAACGCTGTCCTTGTAAGTGCAAAAACTGGTGAGGGTGTTTTGAACATAATAGATGAAGTTATTGATAAAGTCCCATCACCAGAAATTGATAAGTCTGATAATTTAAAAGCCCTTGTAATTGATAGTTGGTTCGATACTTACTTAGGTGTTGTTCTCTTAGTTAGAGTATTCAGTGGAACTCTTAAGCTAGGTGAAAAAATAAAAATGATGGCTACAGAAAGATCTTATGAAACAAGAAATTTAGGAATCTTTAATCCAAAATCTAAATCGGTTAAAACTCTTAGCGCAGGTGAAGTTGGCTTTATAACTGCATCAATTAAAGAACTGGGTGATGCAAAAGTGGGTGACACTATTACACTCACTGAAAAACCTGCAACAGAGCCGCTTAAAGGTTTTAAAAATATTAAACCTATGGTTTTTTGTGGTCTATATCCAATAGATTCAAATTTTTATGAACAACTTAAAGAAGCTCTAGAAAAAATTAGTTTAAATGACTCCTCAATAGATTACGAAGCAGAAAACTCAGCCGCCTTAGGGTTTGGTTTCAGGTGTGGTTTTTTAGGCTTATTACATATGGAAATAATAAAAGAAAGATTAGAAAGAGAATTTAATCTATCTTTAATTGCTACATCTCCTACTGTTGTATACGAAGTAGATAAGACAAACGGAAAAATAGTGAAGGTAGATAACCCAAAGAATTTACCTAATTTAAGTGAAATTAATAAAATCAGAGAGCCTTTTGTTCTAATTAGCCTTCACTCTCCTAAAAGTTATCTTGGTGGTTTGCTCGAATTGTGTGAATCAAGACGGGGAGTGCAAAAAAATATAAACTTTATCTCAGAAGAAAGATTAATTCTAGAATATGAAATTCCTTTGTCAGAAATGATTTATGATTTTTACAATAAAGTTAAATCAATAACAAAAGGATACTGCTCCATGGATTATGAGCCTACAAATCTTGTAGAATCAGACCTTGTTAAACTTGATACTTTAATAAATGGTGAGATTGTTGACGCCCTATCACTTATAACTCATAGGTCTAATTCATACTACCGAGGAAGAGATATAACTGAACAACTCAAAGAAATAATTCCTAGACAATTATTTGAAGTCAGAATTCAAGCCGCAATAGGATCAAAAATAATTGCAAGCGAAACTGTAAAAGCATTAAGAAAAGATGTAACTGCTAAATGTTATGGTGGTGATGTTACGAGAAAAAGAAAATTACTTGAGAAACAAAAAGAAGGAAAGAAGAGAATGAAAAACGTTGGAAGTGTTGAAATACCTCAAGAAGCTTTTATGGCCGTACTAACAAGTAAAGAATAACTGGTGAGCAAGTCTGAAACCATATAAAAGGTGATTCCATATTTAATACTAAGTAATTATGTCCTTGTCATCATTGCTGTAATTGCATGAGTAGCCGCACTAGTAGCATTNGGNTTNGTNATAACATTTATTAATGAAGGTAAGCCNGATTTTGTNGCTCNCTCTAATGCTGGNATNAAATCTTTNGNNTCTTCNACTAGTTCACCNTGACCNCCCATTGCTNNNACNATTTCATGAAACTTNATAAATGGTANCTCNTGNCCTNCTGGNGTATTNTCNNNNCCATAAGTNAGCCANTGNTGNTGNTTNGTCATTCCCCATGANTGATCATTNCANACTACGCAAACAAANGGAAGATTNTGTTTAACTGCTGTTTCAAATTCCATTAAGTTCATTCCNACNGCNCCATCNCCNGTTATNANNACNACNTGTCTNTCNGGAAATGCTGNNTTNCTTCCNAGNGCAAANGGNACNCCTACTCCCATACANCCNAANGGNCCACCTTTTACATACATTCCAGGTTTATCAATATTATAAGTTGAATCAGTCCAAGCTTGAGTGTCTCCTCCATCTATACAGAGCATAGCTTCATTGCCATAATAATCCTCCACCGCCTTTACTACTCTTAATACATGTAATGGCTTTTCGTCGCTTGCTTTTAATTTATCAACCTCAGCCCATTCCTCCATCTTCCAATTTTGACAAATTGTAAGCCATTTAGAGAAATCATAAGTATCTTCAATTAATGAATTCAACTTAATTAATGCGCTGTTAATGTCTGAGAAAATTGGAAGGTCCGCTGGTCTATTTCTACCTATCTCCTCAGGTTCTATGTCCATCTGAATTACCTTAGCTTCGGGGTTAAAAGTTCTACCCCACCCAATATATAAACTTAATCTTACGCCTAATAGAATAATCAAATCTGCTTCAGAGGTAGCTTTTTTAAAACCATTAAGAGCAGAAGGACTTGCTTGACCCATACAATTAAAATGATTATCAGAGACAACGCCTCTACCAAAATTTAAAGTAAAAATAGGAGCCTTAATTTTTTCAATAAACTCTAATAAAGAATTTTCTGCACCTGAATACCAGGATCCACTTCCAGTTATTACAACTGGCCTTGATGAGTTTGTAAGAAGTTTTTTAAATTTTTTGCAATCGGCATCAGACATTTCAGGATTAGACAGAGTTTCCATCTGTGGACTATCAAGCTGAGTAGCTTCAACTTCATCGTATAAAACTTCATGAGGGAAGCCAAGATATACTGGTCCAGGTCTACCAGTAGTAGACATCTTAAAGGCTTGAGCAGTATACTCAGAAAGTCTTTTGGTATCATAAACAGTCTTGGCCCATTTAGTTACAGGTCTTACCATGTTCTCTTGATCAATTTCTTGAAGTGGTAACCTATCAAGTTCCTCTATCCCTGATTTACCTGAAAGAAAAATACATGGAGAATTTGATAAAAAAGCACCTGACATTCCAGTCACTACATTTGTAAGTCCTGGTCCAGCTGTAACCAAGCAAACACCAGGAGTTTTTGTAACTCTTCCGTAAGCATCAGCTGCCATTGAAGCCCCTTGCTCATGATGGCAATCAATAAGTCTTATTCCCTCTTCTTTGCATGCATTATATATAGGGTTTATATGCCCGCCTGCAAGAGTAAATATATCTTTAATACCAAGTTTTTTTAGCGTCTTAACAATTGCAAAGCCGCCGTCAATTTTTTTGCTCATAGTTTTTAACTTATTTAACAGTATAATGTATTAAAATAGATATTATAAGGAGCTTTAATATGAGTGAAGAAACTAAAGACGAGACAAAACAACCGAGTCCCGAAGAAGCTATGCAAGCAATACAAAGTTCAATAGCTAATGCATTTAATCTAGGACTGCAACAACAACCAAAACCAGGAGCTGATACAATTTCTGATATTGTTAAAGTTATACAAGAAACTATTTATGGACAGTTAAAACAAGCATATGGTGATGTGCCAGAAGATTTTATAAAGGCAAATGCAGAGTTTTTTGTACAAGTTGCTGCAATGGGATATATAATTCCACGAGTTTGCGCATTTGATCAAGATTTTCAAGCTAGGCTATTTAAACTTATAGAAGCTAGAGTTTTAGAAACACAGAAAGCAGCACAAGAAAAAGCTGGACAAGAAAAAGGTAAAATTATTACAGAAGATAAAAAAATTATTGTCTAGGATTATCTTTATTGAACATACTAGTAACAGGCGCAACAGGATATATTGGCCCTTTCTTAATTAAAAAACTAAAAGAGATAGGGCATAACGTTACAATACTTGTTAGAAAAAAAGAAGATTTTATTAGGTTAGAAGCTCAAGGTTTTAAATGCATCCTTGGTGACATTACAGACAAAGAATCCTTGGTTGGAATTTTTAATAATATCCAAATTCTATTCCATCTTGCAAACATTGCTTCATGGTGGTTACCTAACAACCAAACTTATTATGACGTAAATCTTAAAGGTAGCATCAACCTATTTGATGAAGCAAAAAAATACCCATTAAATAAAATTATTCATGTAAGTAGCATAGCAGCAATTAGACAACCAGAAGGAATTATGGCTGACGAAGAATCAATACATCAAGGCGATTTTGAAAGTCACTATAGTAAATCAAAATATTTGGTTGAAAAAGAAACTGAAAAGTATCTTAAGGATGGTTTACCAATAGTTACTTTAAACCCTGGTGTTGTAACGGGTCCTAAAGATACAAAAACCTTTGGTAAAACAGTTTTAGGAATTGCTAATGGAAAAGTAAAAGCTAAATTTTTTCCTAACTCTTATATACCCTTAGTATATATAGATGATTTAATTAATATAATGATTAAATCTATAGACTTAAAAGTCGGATCCAAATACGTTGTAGTCGGTGAAAACATAAAAATTGGAGATGTTTTTGATAAAGTTTGTAAGATCACAAATAGAGATAAAATTACAAAAATAACTCCTAATTTTATCCTTTTAATGGTCGCATATTACTCAGAATTTGTTAGTTTTTTTAATAAGAAGAGGCCGTCTCTACCTATAGATGGATTAAAAGCAATAAAGATTGGTGCGCAAGCTAGCTCTAAAAAATCTATCAATGATTTAGACATGGAATACCTCAACGGTGATAAAATTCTAACCAAGTTAATCGACTGGTTTAATAAAAATAATTTAATCAATAATTAGAGTCACTTAAGTACTAAATTAAAAAAAACCAATTTGACATATTTTTTTTATTTATATAAATTTGGGTTTCTATGAGTTCAATGAAATCTTTAGTGATTGCTGAGAAGCCAAGTGTGGCAAATTTGATTGCTGACGCCTTATCAATAAATAAGAAATCAAAGAAAGCCGAGTTTTATGAAAATGAAGACTTTATAATAACCTCAGCTCAAGGACATATTGTTGAATACGAAAAACCAAAACAAAAATGGAATCTGGATTTACTTCCTTTAAATCGACCTGAAAAATTGCAGCCTATACCTAGAGTTAAATCAAAAGTGGACTTAATAAANAAACTNAGNAAAAGAGATGACGTAGAGTCNCTAATTAATGCTTGTGATGCTGGGAGAGAAGGTGAGCTAATTTATCATCAGGTTATTAGCTACCTTAAAATAAAAAAACCATCCAAGAGATTATGGCTTCAATCAATGACAAAAGACGGCATATCTAAAGCATTTACTTCCATCAAACCAGATAGCGCTTTTAAAGGTCTTAAGGATTCTGCACTTGCNAGAACACATGCTGATTGGGTAATAGGGATGAATGGAACAAGNGCTATAACTGGTTGGTCAAGCAAAGCATATAACGTTGGATTCAATAAGCAAGTTGTAGGAAGAGTCAAGACTCCTACCTTGGCATTGGTAGTTAAAAGAGATATTGAAATTGAAGATTTTATTTCCCAGAAATATTTTCAAATAATTGCTAAGTTCAAAACAGATAGTGGAGAATATGAAGCAACTTATTTTGATCCANAATTTAATAATAAAAATTTTGATGACGAAGATAAAAGAATAAAAAAAAGTGATAGAATATTTGATTTAGAGATTGCAAAATCTATAGTTTCATTGTGCAAAAATAAGCGAGGGAACATTACTGAAACCAAGAAGGAAAGAAAAGAGTATTCTGAGGCTCTTTTTGATTTAACGAGCCTCCAAAGAGAAGCGAACAGCAGGTTTGGGTTTAGAGCCCAACAAACTCTTCAGATTACTCAAGGACTTTATCAACCTAGAAGCGGCGAAGGATACATTACTTACCCTCGAACAGACTCCAGGAGACTCCCTGATGATTATCCTAATCAAGTACTTGAGATACTAAACAAATTTAAGACGTCTAAATATTCGCGTTATTGTGAAAATATTCTCGACAATAAAAGAATTGACAGTAAAGATAAAAAAGTTTTTGATTCAAAAAAAGTTTCCGACCATTTTGCTATAATTCCCACAAATGTAATACCTGTAAGTGGAAAGCTATCTGAACCTGAAGGAAAAATATATGATTTAATTGTTAGAAGATTCTTATCAATTTTTTATCCACCTGTTATAACATTGGAAACAGTTAGGGATACTCAAATAGAAAACCACAATTTTAGAACAAGAGGAAAGATACTGGTCGACAGAGGTTGGAAAGAGGTGCTAGAAAGTACTACAACTGAAACTATTCTAAATCCAATAGAGGAAAATGAAAAAGCTCTATGTTTTGAATTGAATACTGATCAAAACAANACTAAGCCAAAGCCAAGATATACTGATGCTACTTTATTGAGAGCCATGGAAACCGCTGGTAATGATTTGGGAGATGAGGAAATAGCTATGGCAATGAAAAACAAAGGTATTGGGACCCCTGCAACAAGAGCAAATACCATAGAGGACTTAATTAGAGAGAGCTACTTATTTAGAACTGAAGAAGAAAACGGTAAAAAATGTATCGCATCTCATATTAGAGGACGGCAATTAATTCAGGATTTAGCAATATTGAACTTGAAAAGACTAACCGAGGCAAATTTAACAGGTGAATGGGAGCTTAAACTAAAAGAAATGGAAGAGGAAAAATATTCCTATGACGACTTTATGNAAGAAACAGATAAGCTCAGAGATGAGATAATTGAAAAAGCTAAGTCAGTTAATGTTGATACAGATACTTTCATTAGACCTTTAGGAATTACTTGTCCAATATCAAATCTACCTGTAATGGAAACCTTTAATAGATACACAACAGATAAACCAGATGATTCAACTAACATAAATAAAATTATCTCAGGAAGACCAGTTAGTAGAGAGGAAGCTATAAAACTAATTGAATCCTTTAATGGTGAAGAGGGGAGAATCGAGCTTAACGGATTTCTCAGCAGATTTGGAACTTTTTATAATGCAGATGTAGTACTTAAAAAGTCAGGGAAATATGAACTTGATTGGGGCCAAGAAAAAGAGGTAGATTTAAAAGAAAAAACAAGTTTAGGACATTTTGATTTTGTTAACTCAGAAATTTTCTATGATGAAAAATTCTATTATTTTGGAAAAAGCGGAAAGAATAGAATTTCAACGTTAATACTTTCTCCATATTTAAATTCGGATGATGACGAGGAGAAGAAGAAATTCTCGCTTCCACTTAAGGAAGCAGAAAAATTATTTAAAGGGGAAAAGACAAATATTCTTCAATTTAAATCAAAGAGAAAGAATGCTAGGAAACCTTTTTTTAAAGCTAGATTATATCTGGATTCTAAATTTAAACCTAAGTTCGAAATGATAGCACCNGAAAAGACATCGCCCAAGAAAGTTGCTAAAAATTAATGCTATAATTAAATCATGTTTGAGAAGATAACTGAGAAAATAAGTGGGTCCTTCAAAAAATTAAGAGGGAATAATATAATAAGCAATGAAAACATACAAGAGTCTTTAAAAGAAATAAGAATGAGTCTTTTAGAAGCTGATGTTAACTACAAAGTGGTTAAAACGCTTATAAGTTCCATTGAGGAGAAAGCCGTTGGGCAAGAAGTAATCAAAAGTATCTCGCCTAGTGAACAATTTATTAAAATTTTCAATGATGAGTTAATCGATCTTCTAGGAAGTAAGACCGAGCAATTAAATATAAAGGTTTCTCCGCCTGCTGTTATAATGATGGCTGGATTGCAAGGTTCTGGTAAAACAACGACAGCTGCTAAACTTGCCAAGTATCTAAAAGAAAAAGAGAAAAGGAGCCCTTGCCTTGTTTCAGTAGATATTTATAGACCTGCGGCAATAGAACAACTGAGAATTCTATCCGAGCAAATTAAGATACCCTTCATTCAAAACGATTCTAAAAATGTAGTGGAACTTTGTGTTAGTGCACAAGAGCATGCCTATAACAACGGATTTGATACTTTGATTATTGATACTGCTGGTAGGCTTCAAATAGATTCTGATATGATTAGTGAACTTAAGTCTATAAAAGAAAAGATAAAAGTTCATGAAACAATGCTAGTAATAGACTCAATGATTGGACAAGAAGCTATTAATGTTGCAAAAGACTTTGACCAAGAAGTAAATATTGAAAGTATTCTTTTAACTAAGCTCGACGGTGATGCAAGAGGTGGAGCAGCCTTATCCGCAAAATATATAACCGGTAAACCAATTAAGTTTTATGGTTTTGGGGAAAAGCTCGATATGATTGATATTTTTCATCCTGATAGGATGNCATCAAGAATATTAGGCATGGGAGATGTAGTTTCTTTAGTAGAAAAAGCCTCAGAATCAATAGATGAAGCAGAAGCTACAAAGCTTACAGATAAATTTAAAAAAAATGAATTCGATTTTAATGATTTTAAAAGTGCAATAAAATCAATGAATAAAATGGGCTCATTAAAAAGCACTTTATCAATGATACCTGGACTTGGTAAACTGTCTGATGATGAACAAGCGCTTAAGAAAGCTGACGTCGAACTAAAAAGAACTCTTGCAATAATAGACTCTATGACTAACAAAGAAAGAAGCGATCATGCTTTGCTTGATGGTAGTAGAAGAAAGCGAATCGCAAAAGGTAGTGGAACATCTGTGCAAGATATTAATTTATTAGTTAAAAAATTCCTTCAAATGAGAAAGATGTCAAAGAATATGGGCAAATTCAAAAAAAAATCTAAAAATATGTTGAATTTTAATTAATTTTAATCATTATTAACTGACGGAGGAATTATGATAAAAATTAGATTAGCAAGATTANGAAGAAAAAAACGACCTTTTTACCGAGTGGTGGCTACAAATTCTAGATCACCAAGAGACGGAAAATTCCTTGAAATACTTGGCACATATGACCCATTACAAGAACCTGCAAAGGTTTCAATAAATATGGATAAACTTAATGAGTGGGTGAAAAAGGGAGCTCAGTTAAGCAACAGAGTCCAACATTTAACGGATCCCGAGAAATATGCAGAGCTTGTAAAAAATAAACCAAAACGTAAACCAAAGAAAGCTGCTGAATCTACTGAAGCTGCTCCTGAAGCTGCTGTTGAAGAGAAAGCTACTGAACCTGCTGTTGAAGAGAAAGCTGCTGAACCTGTTGCTGA
The DNA here is from genome assembly GCA_002167555.2 of Deltaproteobacteria bacterium TMED58. Lineage (GTDB taxonomy): Bacteria > Desulfobacterota_D > UBA1144 > UBA1144 > UBA1144 > TMED58. Next base: position 130,900 of record NHDL02000002.1, on the reverse strand, counting down.
AGAGAAAGCTGCTGAACCTGCTGAAGCTACTCCTGAAGCTGCTGTTGAAGAGAAAGCTGCAGAACCTGCTGCTGAAAAGGATGTTTCAGAAAATAAAGACTAATTGTGCAAATCTACGCAATATTAAAAAAAATAAGCTTATTTATTCTAAGTATTGTATAATCGTGAATAGAGGTTAAAAATGAATAAAGTTGCAGAATTAATCAAGTCGATAGCTAGCTCTCTTGTAGATAAACCAGAGGAAGTAGAAATTCACGAAGTAACAGGTGATACAACAACAGTTTATGAATTGAAGGTTGCTCAAGAAGATTTAGGTAAAATAATTGGTAAGCAAGGTAAAACTGCTAAAGCTATGAGAACTCTTTTAGGTGCCGCTGCTGCAAAAGATAAAAGAAGAGCTGTCTTAGAAATAGTAGAGCAATAAATTATAGACTGTTTGATTGTAAATACTTATATGGCAAAAGAAAGTAAATTTTCTGATTTGAATATCCAGGATTATTCCAATCTCGATTTTGTAGGTTTTAATATTATTTCAGATTCTAATATTGAATATGGAAAAGTTTCAAGAGTCTTAGGGTCAAACATTACATCTCTACTTGAAGTGGAGTACTTAGAAAAAAGTTATCTTATACCTATAAATAATGCGTTTATAATCTGTATTGATAAAGAAAGGGAAACAATCACTGTAAAAAATATCGAGGAAATTTCAAGCTTATGATTTTTAATGTTCTTAGTGTTTTTAATGAGATAATAAAGCCAAGTCTTAAATATGGGATTCTTTCAAAAGCTATAAGAAATAAGAAGATAAAAGTAAATCTATTCTCCTATTCAAATTTTTTAAAAGAATCTGAAAGACTAGATGATAAACAATTTGGTGGAGACCCAGGAATGGTAATCAAATATCAAAATGCATCTAAAGCTATAAAAGCAATAAAGAATTTTAATCCAAGAACAAAGATAATCTTCCTTACCCCTAAAGGACAGACTCTTAATAATGATTTAGCTAAAAAATTATCAGAACTGAATAATATATCAATTGTTTGCGGTAGGTACGAAGGCTTTGATCAAAGGATAATTGACGAATATGCTGATTACGAGGTATCAATTGGGGACTACATTGTTTCTGGTGGCGAAATACCAGGAGTAATTTTAATGGACTCTATATCAAGGTTAATTCCAGGGGTAGTTGGAAACGAACAATCAGTTAAAACTGATAGCTTGAATAATTCATTATTAAAACATCCTGTTTACACTAGACCTGAAAAAATATCCAATAAAAAAGTTCCAAAAATACTAGTATCTGGGGATCATAAAAAAATAAAAGAGTTCAATCGTGAATCATCTCTTATGGCAACTTTAAAAATGAGAGAAGATTTATTATCAAATGCTGAGCTTACAATTAAGGAAAGGAAGGCACTAAAGAAAATTAAAAGGGATACGATTTCATCAAACTCATACTTGGCATTAGTCCACTACCCTATACAAAATATTAAAGGAGAAATAATCAAAACCTCTCTTACAAATCTAGATATTCAAGACATAGCTAGATCCTGTATGGCATATGGAATTAAAAAGTACTTTATTACTCACCCTATAAAAGAACAAAGAAAACTAGGTCAAAATGTTCTAGATTATTGGAGAGAGAGTGCCAGCTCCAAGAATAGCTCAACGAAACATAGTGCTTTAGGAAATGTTGAGATAAATAACAGCATAAATTCTACTATTAAAAAAATCACCAAGATTCATGGCATGAGACCTAAAGTAGTTGCAACTGATGGAAGAATTATGCATAATATGGTTAATTATTCTGACATCAAACGTAAATTAACTACGGATGATACCCCTTATTTGTTTTTATTTGGAACTGGATGGGGTTTAGCTAAAGAAGTTTTAGATAATTCTGATTATATTCTTAAGCCAGTCGGAAGTTATTATGATTATAATCATTTATCCGTGAGGAGTGCAGTTGCAATAATTTTGGATAGAATTTTTGGTTGCGACTTTTAGGTGTAATATGAATATTTTAGATAAATTAGAAACAAAGAGTCTTAAAAAAGTACCATCTTTTAAATCAGGTGATACAGTTGCTGTATCCTATAAAATCAAAGAAGGTGAAAAGGAAAGGATTCAAATCTTTGAGGGCATAGTTATTTCCAAGAGTGGCGCTAGCATTAAGGAAACCTTCACCGTAAGAAAAATTTCATATGGTGTTGGAACCGAGAGAATCTTCCCTGTTCATTCCAAACAAATTGATAAAATTGAGGTTAAGAAGAAAGGCAAGGTTAGAAGAGCTAAACTATATTATATTAGAGGCCTTTCAAAGAAAGCTTCAAGAATTAAAGAAAGTTCTAAATAATCAACTTTTTAGGCTCAAAAATAATCTTTGAATAGTTGCATAAAATGAAAGGGTTGTTATAAAAATTATTGTAAGCATAAAGAATAAGTGGTCAAAACCAAAGAATTGAAATCCATAATACTCTAAGGCTGAACTTATCAATCCCCCTAACCCCAGACATACTACTCTCTCAGGTCTTTGCATTATACCCACATTAGCATTAAAACCATGATTCTCTGCTGCCGCTTTAACATAACTTACAGTTAGACTGAAAGCTATAGCGGAATATATAATATAAATAAAATCAGTTGAGCTATAAAAAACAAGAAGCCCAAACATTACTACAATCTCTGAAAAACGATCAAGGCAACTATCTAAAAAAGCACCTTTGTCAGAGGTCAAATTATTAATTCTTGCAACTCTACCATCTAAAATATCAAAACTTGACCCAGCTAATAGAACTATTGATGCGGAAAAGATATATCCCACTGAAAATAAATATGCCGTTATAAAAGATACTAGAAAAGACATCACTGTTAAAAAATTAGGATTAATTCTACTAACAACAAGGCTTTCCTCAATTGGTGAAATCACATAAGTCCACCATTCCTTAAAAACACTTGAGATTACTGTATCATCTGAATAGCCTTCATTACTTTTTGTAGCTTTTAAAATTGTTTCATTATAGCTATTATCAAAAGTTTTATTCATAAGGTATAGCCATGCTTTATAAAAAAAAAGTGAAATTATTATCACAAAAAAAATATTTTGGGGTGATAATAAACCTAAATAATTATTCATATTTCACCATTCTTATCACATTCTCTCAGGCGATGAAACACCAAGTAAAGTTAATCCGTTTGTAAAAACTGTTTTTAAAGATTTAAGTAAAAATAATCTTGCTCCGCTTAACTCTCTTTCATCAACTAGAATTTTAGTTTCTCTGTAATAACTATGAAAAAGTGCTGATAATTCTTGGAGATAAAATGCGAGTTTATGAGGGGACATTGAGTTGGATGCATCTAAAATTATATCTGGGAAGTTTAAAATCTTCTTAATTATATTAATTTCTTTGTCCTCTATTAATAAAGATAAATCTACCTGGGATTCAGTAAATTTAACAACTTCATCCTTATTCAATATACTATTGATTCTTGCACTAGCATATTGAATATAGAAAATAGGGTTATCATCTGAACCCTCTCTACATTTATCCAAATCAAAGTCAAAATGTGAATCAGAACTTCTTGATACCATCATAAATCTTACTAAGTCTTTATTAAATTCACTTAACATATCTCTAATTGTAGTATAAGTTCCAGATCTCTTGGACATTGACACATCTCTTCCATCCTTAATTAACCTTACGAACTGTATAAGAACAAAATTGAGCTTATGCGAATCATTAGATAGCAAATTCATTGAGGCTTTCAGTCTTGATATATGGCTATGATGGTCAGCACCCCATATGTTCACTATGTTATCAAAACCTCTTTGAAATTTATCATGATGATATGCTATATCATTCATAAAATAAGTAGATGCATCATCCCTTTTCTTAACAACCCAATCATCATTATCACCATATTCTGAAGTTTTTATCCATTGAGCATCATCTTTTTCGTAAAGACCCTGCACTGACTTTATAAGATTCCTAGTCTTTGATAATAAATCGGTATTGTGGATTCGATCTCTTTCTGAATACCATGAATCAAAATTAATATCTAAATCTTTAAGGTCCTTATCTATTTCATTAATTAAATATTTTATTGCATAATTAGAAAAAAACTCATAATCCTTACTAAGTAAATCATCTGATTTTACCTCGGATAATAAAAGCTCCGCAACATCCAATAAGTATTCACCTTTATATCCTTCCTCAGGTATTTTCGATTCTATTTTTAGCTTTTGCATTACTCTTGATTTTAAGGATTCACCTAAAAGTCTAATCTGGTTCCCATAATCATTAATATAATATTCGGTTGTCACACTATATCCTGAAAACTTTAAAATCCTGGCGATTGAATCGCCCACTGCAGCATTCCTTAGATGTCCTAGGTGAAGAAGTCCAGTTGGATTTGCTGAAACAAATTCAATTAATATTTTTTTTCCATTTAGTGGGAAAGAACCAAAATTTTCACCTTTAATTAAAACTTCAGCCAAAAAATCATGGTAAATCTTTTTGGAAATTTTAAAATTTATAAAACCTGGCTTTTCAACGGTCACTCTTTCAAAGAGGTCGCTATCCTCATTATCTAATAAAGTTGATATTTCTCTTGCTAGTTCAAAGGGATTCAACTTTAAGGCTTTCGCATTTATTAAAGCAAAATTTGTTGAAAAGTCCCCGTGGTCCGGATTATTAGGAATAGATAAAACAAGCTTAGAGATATCAAGTTCAAAAAACTTGCTCTTACTTTTGTCTGATAATGAAATTCTAATTTTATCTTCAATAAAATCCTTTAACATTCTTACAACCTTAAATTATTTAATACTCTCCAGCAGACTTTGCCGTTTTATCAACTTCCTTCAAATGATCTATGAAATCAAATTCTTCTAGGGTAAAGATATTATTTAAAAAATTAACTCTAGATATTGCACCTGAAGCTGTTGTAAAATCTGCAAAAAATTTAAGCTCCTTTTTGGCAATTGTACAAAGTATTGATGCAATTACTAAATTATGAGTCACAATAAGTACAGTGCAATCTTGCGGCAAGTCCTCAGTAATATATTTTAAATAACCCATCCCTCTATCTCTTACTTCTCCTAATGTTTCACCTTTTGGTAATCTAAAATTTTCAGGGTTCTCTCTCCATATCCTTAACTCGTTAGAGTATTTATCCCTGAGATAACTAAGTGATAGACCTTCAAATTCACCTTGATCCATCTCTCTTAATTTTTCAGAATAAGTAATATTAAACCTTCGATCATAATTAATATTATCTATCGTTTGCTTCGCTCTTTTTAAGTCACTACAAAAAGCATACTGAACCTCTTCATTATTAAAAAATATTCCCAACTTTTTTGCCTGCATAAATCCATTGGAATTTAATTCCAAGTCAGTAATCCCTTGGCACCTTTCTTCCTTATTCCAATCTGTTTCACAGTGTCTAACAAAAGTTATCTTCATATTAGAGTATTATTGTAGACTATTTATTCCTAATAACTAATCAAAAAAATTTTGTCATACATTCCTTATTATTGTATAAGTAAATATGTCCCAATACAGAAAAGGCTACTTATTTGAAAAAAAAACGCACTTAGAGATTGCACAAATTGTATCTGGATATAAAAACATAAAGTTTTATGGAATCGAGAGCAGAGGAAGCAAAGGAGCAGCTGATCTAATATTTGGTTTTTATGATTTAAATGGTAAAAAAAGAACGTGGATTGGTGTTCAATGCAAGAGAGGCTATGTTTCTAAGCCTGAAAAAGCAAGAGAGGTAAAGTCTGCAATGAGAAAGTATGGAATGATAATGTTCTATAGCACACCGAAGAAAGAAAAAAAAACTGAAATTGAATTTTACCCCGATTTCAGAAATTGGCTAGACAAATGGATTGAGTCAAATTAAATATGTGCCTCGATTATAGAGTCATCTATATCAAAATTAGAGTGTACTTTCTGAACATCATCGCAATCATCTAACAAATCCAACATTTTTAACATATGTTCAGCAGGCTTTCCTTCAACTTTTACTGAATTTGAAGGTATCATACATATTTCTGAATTTTCAATCGCTATATTACTATCTTCTAAACCTTTTCGTACATTTTCAAAATTCTCAACTTCAGTTAGTATAGAGAAGAAATCTCCATCTTTTATAACATCCTCCGCTCCCAAATTCAGAGAAATATCTATTAAAGAATCTTCATCGGTTGTATCAATAGGAATCTCAAATTTACCCTTTTTAGAAAAAATCCATGATACACATCCAGACTCACCTAAGTTCCCTCCAAACTTGCTAAATGCTCTTCTAAGCTCAGAGACGGTTCTATTTTTATTATCAGTTAAAACTTCAACCAAGACGGCTGTTCCTCCAGGGCCATAACCTTCATATGTTGTTTCAATAAATGTATCGCTGGCCAGCTCACCCGTCCCTTTCTTTATAGCTCTCTCAGATGTATCTTTTGGCATATTGGCACTTCTTGCATTTAATAAAGCTAATCTCAGTCTAGGATTGGCGTCAGGATCTCCTCCTCCATCTCGAGCAGCAACCGTAATTTCACGGATAAGTTTAGTAAAAATTTTGCCTCTTTTTGCGTCTAAAGCTCCTTTTTTATGTTTTATAGAGCTCCATTTAGAATGTCCAGACATATTTCCTCACCTATTAGTAATTACAAATATTATCAAAAAAAACAATACAAAACAATTAAAAATTGACATTTCTTCAATTATGATTATAAATATAGGTATATACCTTTTGTATATTTAAAATTATTCCAAAATATTATTAACCCAAAGGTTCCAGATGAGTAAAAAAACCAAAGATGCTGAAAATTCTAATAAAAAAAGTATAGATATGATGAATCTCAATGAATTAAGAGAAATCAAATCTGAAGAACTCCAAAAAATAGCCTTAGATTTAAAGATAGATGATATTGGTAGAATGACTAGGCAAGAAATAACATACGCTATTCTAAAATCTCAGTATGAGAGCAAAGGTGAGATATATGCTGAAGGTGTTTTGGAAATCCTAAATGAAGGCTATGGTTTTTTAAGATCTCCAAAATATAGTTATCTTCCTGGTCCGGATGATATATATGTCTCAAAATCCCAAGTGAGATCTTTTATTCTCAAATCAGGAGATACTGTTGGCGGCTACGTGAGGCTACCACGAGAAGGCGAAAAAAACTTAGCTCTTTTAAAAATTGAATCAGTAAATTTTGGCGACCCAGACTATTGTAGAGAAAGAATTAGTTTTGGTAATAGAGTTCCTCTACATCCAAATAATAGATTAGATATGGAAAGTAATCCTGATGAGCTTTCAACCAGAGTGATTGATATGTTTATTCCTATAGGTAAGGGTCAGAGGGCTCTTCTTGTGGCTCCACCAAGGACTGGTAAAACTGTTTTGCTCCAAAAAATAGCTAGGGCAATAACTGATAATAATCCAGACGTATCTCTTTTTGTCCTTTTGATTGATGAAAGACCCGAAGAAGTTACAGAGATGGAAAGAACAGTCAAGGGCGAAGTTGTTAGCTCAACTTTTGATGAACCCCCCCAAAGACATGTACAAGTTGCGGATATGGTTCTTGAGAAAGCAAAAAGACTTGTGGAACATGGAAATGATGTAGTAATACTGTTAGATAGTATCACCAGACTTGCAAGAGCCAGCAATACAGTTTCACCTTCAAGTGGTCGAGTTCTCACAGGAGGTATGGAAGCTAATGCACTCCAGAGGCCTAAAAAATTCTTTGGTGCTGCAAGAAATACAGAAGAGGGTGGTAGTCTGACTATCATTGCTACAGCCCTGATAGAGACTGGCAGTAGGATGGACGAAGTAATCTTTGAAGAATTTAAAGGTACCGGTAATATGGAAATTTATTTAGAAAGGAAGCTTGCCGAAAAAAGGATTTATCCTGCAATTGATCTTCAAAGATCTGGAACAAGAAAAGAAGAATTACTTATAGAGCCAGATGACTTAAACAGAATATGGTTGCTTAGAAAAGTTCTCAATCCTATGAGTCCAAATGAATCTATGGAATTTCTTTTAGATAAACTAAAAGGGTCTAAATCTAATAAAGATTTCTTAAAAGCAATGAATAGCTAAGGGCATCAACTGAGTTGACACCCCTAAACTAAACTATTACTACCTCTTTCTTTTAGTAGCTTTACGTTTCTTAGCCGCAGGCTTTCTTTTAGCCGTAGTCTTCTTCTTAGCTACAGTCTTTTTCTTAGCCGCAGGCTTTTTAGCTGCACTTTTTCTTTTAGCTGTAGTCTTCTTCTTAGCTACAGTCTTTTTCTTAGCTGCAGGCTTTCTTTTAGCCGTAGTCTTCTTCTTAGCTACAGTCTTTTTCTTAGCCGCTGGCTTTTTAGCTGCAGTCTTCTTCTTAGCTACAACTTTCTTTTTTGCTGCTGGTTTCTTTTTAGCAACAGTTTTTTTCTTTTTTGCAACTGCCATAACTTTATACCTCCACTTTAGAATATAAAATTAAATATTTAATATTTTTAACGAACACAAAAAAAATACTAAAAATTCAATATTTATTTTCACTGTAAGGTTTTTAAAAAAAATTGTCAAGAAGTTTTTTTATAAAAAAGAGCTTTGAATATTTTTTTACAAAAAATTTTAATCAATTGATCCAATCAATAAATTAATTAGTCAATTTAGATTTTTCAAACCAATTGTTAACTATATTATGAAAAGCGTCTAGCAAGGTTTGATTTTTTATTGGCTCACACACTTCATCCGTAAAAGCCTTTATTAACATTAACATTGCTTTATCTTTACTAATTCCTCTGGCACGAAGATATAGAAGTGCCTCTTTATCTATTTGACCAATTGTAGCACCGTGCGAACACTTAACATCATCTGCATAAATCTCTAATTGTGGCTTAGTATCGACTTGAGCATCATCGGACAGTAAAAGGTTTCTATTCGTTTGATAGGCATTAGTTTGTTGAGCCTCCTCATGAACAAGAATTCTTCCATGAAAAACACCTTTTGAGGAATCATTCAATAGTCCTTTATACAACTGCCTACTTTCACAATTTGCCTTTAAATGCTCAACGAACATATAATTATCCATTAGTTGTTCTTCTGTTGAAAGATAAAGTCCTAAAATATTGGAATTTGCACCTTCACCATTTAACATTGGATGGACATTATTCCTAATAAGGAGTCCTCCTGTTAGAATCGAATTAGTAGTAAAGTTGGAGTCTCTGGATTGAATAATTTTAAGATTTGAAAAAATATATGAATTTTTATTTCCTGCTTCGACAAGTAAATGCTCCACATTAGAGTTACTTTCAATATTAACAGTTGTAGTCTTATTTAAAAAATATTCATTTTGTGAGTCTGAAAGAGAATATTCTATTATTTCTGCCGATGATGATTCACCAAAAAAGAATATATTTCTAGTATTTAAGAATTTATTATCTAACTCAGAGTCAAAGCTATTAATTATAATTATGGGCTTATCAATCTTTTGTGATTTATTTATTTTCAAATAGAGTCCATTTTCAATAAAAGCAGAACCAAGCTCATAAAAAAAATCCTTGTTTTTAGACAATGTATCATCTAGCAAGACTTTTTTAACCTCGGGGTATTCAAAAGAAGCTTCCAACGGTTCAACAATAAATGGGTATTCGGTGCCTGAGACAAGATTGCCATTATGAATATAAATAAAATATCCGTCAATTTTATCAATATAATCTGGGAGACTAGGCTTTTTAAAGTTAGATTTTGATGAAAAGATAGGTGAAAAATCTTTTAAAGAAAAATCTTTCAAGCTTGTAAACCTCCAGTCCTCATCAGAAAGTTTCGGCATTCCCATCTCTTTAACTAAATTAATTGCAGTTGATCTATAATCACTAATCCAACCTAGTGAATGCTTACTAAGGTTTCTTTCTTCGAAATTCTTTATAAGTCTGGTATCTAATTTTTCCATATTTAATCTTCCAACCAAGAGTACCCTTTTGATTCAAGCTCTAGTGCGAGGTCTTTATTTCCTGACTTAACTATTCTTCCCTCTACTAGAACATGAACGAAGTCAGGAACTATATAGTCAAGGAGCCTTTGATAATGAGTTATGACCAAAAAAGACGTCTCTTTACTTCTTAATGAATTGACGCCGTTAGCTACAATTTGTAACGCATCAATATCCAGGCCTGAGTCAGTTTCATCTAAAATTGATAGTAATGGCTCTAATATTGCCATTTGTAAAATCTCATTCCTTTTTTTCTCTCCACCAGAAAAGCCTTCGTTTAAAGACCTTTGTAAAAAGGAATCGTCCATTTTTAACATTTTAATTTTCTCTTTTGCTAATTTTCCAAATTGAACAGGCTTCAACGGCTTATTACCACGTGCCTCATTTATACAATTGTATGCTTCCCTAAGAAAATAACCATTAGATACGCCAGGTATCTCTATAGGGTATTGAAAAGCCAAAAAAATGCCCTCTTGCGCTCTTTCATCAGGAGAAAGCTCTAAAATACTTTCACCTTTATAGACTATGTCGCCATCAGTAATATCGTAATCTTCTTTGCCAGCAAGAATAGATGCAAGTGTACTCTTTCCAGAACCATTAGGGCCCATAATAGAATGAACTTCACCTTTGTCAATTTTCAAATTAAGGCCTTGTAAAATCTTTTGGCCCTCAACTTCAGCATGAAGATTTATAATCTCTAACATAAAAAACTCCCTAATAAATAATTAAACTTTAAAGTCTAGCCAACACTTCCTTCTAAGCTTACACTGAGAAGCCTTTCTGCTTCAACAGCAAACTCAAAAGGTAACTCTTTAAATACCTCTTTGCAAAAACCGTTAACAATTAACGAGAGCGCATCTTCTTCAGACATTCCTCTTTGCTGACAATAAAAAATTTGATCTTCACCAACTTTTGAAGTAGTGGCCTCATGCTCAAGCTGTGCAGTTGTATTTTTAACTTCTATATAGGGAAAAGTATGAGCACCGCAATTTTCACCAATTAGAATCGAGTCACAAACCGTATAGTTCCTAGCATTTGTAGCATTTTTTGAGACTTCGACCAAGCCTCTGTAGATATTTTGTCCATGACCTGCAGATATACCCTTTGAAACAATAGTACTTTTAGTATTTTTTCCTAAATGAATCATCTTGGTGCCTGTATCTGCCTGTTGTCTATTATTTGTTAGTGCCACTGAATAAAATTCACCTACGGAATTATCACCTGTTAAGATACAACTTGGATACTTCCATGTAATAGATGAACCTGTTTCTACTTGTGTCCAGGATATTCTTGAATTCTTACCAACACAATTCCCTCTTTTAGTTACAAAATTGTAAATTCCGCCTTTTCCATTCTTATCGCCGGGGTACCAATTTTGGATTGTGGAATATTTAATGGTAGCGTCGTCAAAGGCAATTAATTCTACACATGCTGCATGCAGCTGACTTGTACTTCTTTTAGGGGCAGTGCAACCCTCTAAATAGCTAACACTACTTCCCTCTTCAGCTATTATAAGAGTTCTTTCAAATTGCCCAGTATCTTCAGCATTGATTCTAAAATAAGTTGAAAGCTCCATTGGACATTTGACACCCTTAGGTATATAAACAAATGAGCCATCAGTAAAAACAGATGCATTTAAAGCAGCAAAATAGTTATCGCCAGCGGGTATTACTTTTCCTAAATATTTTTTTACAAGGTCCTCGTGATTCTCTACAGCTTCAGAAAATGAGCAAAAAATTATTCCAAGCTTTGCAAGTTTTTCTTTAAAAGTAGTAACTAACGATACGCTGTCGAATACTACATCAACTGCAACTCCTTCTAACTGCTTTTGCTCCTCTAAAGGTATGCCCAATTTATTATATGTATCAAGAATTTCGGGGTCTATATCATCTAGTGATTTTGGCATCTCCTTAGGAGCGGCAAAATAACTTATGTCATCATATTTTATGGGTTCAACATTAAGTTTTGCCCAAGAGGGCTCCTTCATTTTCTTCCATTTACTATAAGCTTTAAGTCTAAAATCTAAAAGCCAACTAGGTTCATTTTTCTTTTTTGAAATAAAATTTATAACTTCTTCACTGATTCCTTTTGGTATTATTTCTTGCTCAATATCAGTAACAAAACCATATTTATATTCGTTATTTTCAAGCATCTCTTTAGTTGCTTGATCATTATCAATCTTTAATTCTTCGGTCATCCCTTAATCTCCCCCTCACTATTACTTAGTTTTCATTTTAAAATTATTAGAAGCAATATCTTCTACGGAAATATCATTAAGAAAATTCAGAGTATGTAATTGAAGATGGTCCCAAACTGATCTTTGACTACATGAATTAAACAGTTCACAGACAACATTTTTTTCCATGCAATCTATTAGCTGCATATCTCCTTCTATTGCTTCATATACATCTTTAAGCGAAATTTCGTCAGTAGACTTTCTCAAAGAATACCCACCTTCGGGACCGGGTGAAGAGCTCAAAAGACCTTTTTGAACAAGCTTCCTCATAATCTTTGCCAAATAATTCTGTGGTATGTGCTGTTTTTCAGAAATATCTCTAATTGTAAAGACGTTTGCTTTTTCTTTAGCTATATAAGTTAAAGAACGAACAGCATAGTCTAAGGACTTACTTACCTGCAATGTATCTCCCCATATTCATAAAGATAATATAACCGATAAAAATGACTATTTCACTCAAAACTATTATTGACTTACAACAACATTACAGTACTATAATAGCTTAATTTCATTTAATTAAGGAAAGTTATGAGCAATAAAGAATGGCTACTATTAGATGCTAAAGATAAGATTGTAGGAAGGTTGGCTACCAAAGTTGCAAGTATTTTAATAGGTAAAAATAAATCTGATTATACTCCAGGTTGTGATAATGGAGACTTTGTAATTATAGTGAATTCAAATGAGATAAAATTTACTGGTAATAAATTAGAGCATAAATTTTACTACAAAAATACTGGCTACCCTGGCGGTCTCAGAAGTACAAAAGCTGGTGATTTAATGGAAAAGGATTCAACAGAAGTTTTACGAAAAGCTGTTAAAGGTATGCTTCCAAAAAATAAATGGCAAAGCATATTTATGAAAAGATTAAAAGTCTATAAAGATTCATCTCATCCTCATCAGGGTCAGAATCCAAAGGCTATAGAGGTTTAAATTGGATAAATATTACGCTACAGGAAGAAGAAAAAACTCTATCGCTAAAGTATGGCTTACAAAAGGTGATGGTCATATTACAATTAATAAAAGAGATATAAAGGAATATTTTCCTAGAGAATTCTGGGTAAAGAATGCAACAGAAGCCCTAAGTGTTACAGAAACAGATAATGACTTCAATTTTAATATATCCGTTTTAGGTGGTGGGCTAAGTGGTCAATCAGGAGCTGTTAGGCTTGGAATATCTAAAGCAATTCTTTTATATAATGAATCTTTTCGATCTAAATTAAAGCCTAAAGGCCTTCTTACTCGAGATTCCAGAATGGTTGAGAGTAAAAAATATGGAAAAAGAAAAGCCAGAAGAGGTCAACAGTTCTCTAAAAGATAGAAGTCTCGAAACAATGAAAAAGAAATTCAAGATTTCAAAACCCAAAGGAAAATTAGGCGTTTTAATACCTGGTATTGGTGGAGCGGTCAGCACAACTTTCATTGCAGGCATAGAACTATACAAAAAAGGAAATGGGAAGTTGTTTGGCTCATTGTCTCAAATGGGGACCATAAGAATAGGTAAACGCACTGAAAAAAAATCACCCTTAATCAAAGACTTAGTAGATTTAGCAAAAGTCGAAAATTTAGAATTTTTTGGATGGGATGTCTACTCAGATGACTGCTATAAAGCAACTAAAAAGGCCGGTGTTTTAGATGGGTCTTTGGTTGAGGAAGTTAAAAGTGAGCTTGAAATGATTAAGCCAGGAAAGGCAGTATTTAATAAAAAGTTTGCAGAAAACCTAAATGGAAAAAATATAAAAAAAGAAAAAAATTATTTTAAATTAGCCAATGAATTAATAAATGAAATCAAAACTTTTAAAAAGGAAAAGAACATTGATAGACTTGTAATGATTTGGTGTGGAAGTACTGAAATTTTTCTTAAAAAAAGCAGTGTCCACGAAACTATAAAAAGCTTTGAAGATGGTCTAAAAAAGAACAGCAAATTTATATCGCCCAGCATGATATATGCTTATGCTGCTATCAAGTGTGGTGCCGCATACGCAAATGGTGCCCCTAACCTTTCTGTTGACATACCAGCTTTAGAAAAATTAAGCAAAAATAATAAGGTTCCAATAGCAGGTAAAGATTTTAAAACTGGACAAACTTTAATGAAAACAATACTTGCTCCTGGGATTAAAAGTAGATTACTAGGATTAAATGGATGGTTTTCAACAAATATTCTAGGTAATAGAGATGGAGAGGTTCTCGATAATCCAAAGAATTTTAAAACTAAAGAAGAAAGTAAGTTAAGTGTATTAGAGCATATATTTCAACCAGAAATCAATAAAGAGCTATATGGAGATTATTATCATAAAGTCAGAATTAATTATTATCCTCCACGAGGAGATCAGAAAGAAGCATGGGATAATATTGATATATTTGGTTGGCTAGGATATGAGATGCAAATCAAAGTTAATTTCTTATGTAGAGATAGCATATTAGCTGCACCTATAGTTTTAGACTTAATTATATTTATGGATTTAGCTCAAAGAGCAGGAATGGATGGTATCCAAGAATGGATGTCTTTTTACTTTAAAAGCCCAATGGTAGGGTCAAAGCTTTATCCGGAACACGATGTATTTATTCAATCTATGAAACTTAAAAATACTTTGAGATTTTTAGCTGGAGAAAAGAACATTGATCATCTCGGATTAGACTATTACTACGAATAATACTCTATATATTTATATTTTCTGCCGTTTCCAAAACAACAATAACTTTATCTGATTTCACGCTAATTAGGCCTGGGCCCACCTTGTACTTTTTAAGGGTCCCTTCCTTACTCTTAAATGTTAAATTACAGGAAATAATATTTGAAGAGAAAAAAGTATGTCCAGGTAAAATTCCAAAGTCACCAACTGAATTTGTTGCATTCAGTTCTACAGCCTGATTATTAAAAATAATATCTTCAGGAGAATATATAGTTAAATCGAAAAAATCACTCATATTATTCTAAAGTTTTTCCTTTTTCCTTAGCTTCTTCTATGCTTCCTACCAGGTAGAATGCTTGCTCAGGAAGGCTATCTAATTCACCGGTTAAGATTTCATCAAAGGACTTAATTGTATCCTCAATAGAAACATACTTACCATCCAGTCCTGTAAACTGAGAAGCAACAAAGAAAGGTTGAGATAAGAACCTTTGCACCTTCCTAGCTCTAGATACATCAATTTTATCTTGCTCTGATAGTTCATCCATGCCTAAAATTGCAATTATTTCTTGCAGTTGTTTGTATCGCTGAAGAATCCTTTGTACTTCTCTAGCAACCCTATAATGCTCATCTCCCACTATTCGCGGATCAAGCATTCTAGAGGTTGAATCCAATGGGTCAACAGCAGGATAAATACCTAATTCTGACAATTGTCTTGATAAAACAATCGTACCATCCAAATGAGCGAATGTAGTGGCAGGCGCAGGATCTGTTAAATCATCAGCTGGAACATAAATCGCCTGGACTGAGGTTATAGAACCTTTTACAGTTGATGTTATTCTTTCCTGTAATGCACCTAAGTCAGTTGCCAAAGTAGGCTGGTATCCAACAGCCGAGGGTATTCTACCTAAAAGGGCTGATACTTCTGAACCAGCTTGTGTAAATCTAAATATATTATCAACAAATAGTAAAACATCTTGGCCTTCTTGATCTCTGAAATGTTCTGCTTGTGTTAAGCCAGTTAAAGCAACCCTAGCTCTAGCACCAGGTGGTTCATTCATTTGTCCAAAAACTAGTCCCGTATTTTTGAGAACGCCGGATTCTTTCATTTCCATATAAAGGTCATTCCCTTCTCTAGTTCTTTCCCCAACACCAGCGAAGAAGGAATATCCACCGTACTCTTTAGCAACGTTATTAATAAGCTCCATTAAAAGTACAGTTTTACCAACTCCTGCACCCCCAAACAAACCAATCTTTCCACCCTTTAAGAATGGTGCTAACAAATCAATAACTTTGATACCTGTTTCGAAAACTTCTGTTTTTGTACTTTGCTCTTGAAAAGATGGTGCAGGCTTATGAATTGGGCTAAGAGATTCGGATTCTATAGGCCCTACTCCATCAATTGGTTCACCAATAACGTTCATCATTCTTCCTAAAGCATTTTTACCAACTGGGATACTAATTGGCATTCCAGTATCTAAGACTTTTTCGCCTCTTTTAATTCCATCCGTTGTATCCATAGCAATGCACCTAACTCTTTTACTTCCAATTTGCTGTGCAACCTCAATGGTTAAATTCCAAGTCGCCTCACTAATAAGAGGATTAGTCAACTTCAATGCAGTATTAATTGGAGGAAGCTCTTCGGTCACAAACTCCACGTCAATAACTGGTCCTAAAACTTGAATAACCTGTCCTAAATTTTCACTACTCATCATAATCTCCTTTTTATTTAATAGCTTCGGCCCCATTAACAATATCCATTAACTCCGTAGTAATGTATGCTTGCCTAGTTTTATTAAATAGTATTGTCGTATCTCTAAGAATGTCGTCAGCATTCCTTGTGGCATTGTCCATTGCAGCAGTTCTTGCTGCATGTTCGCTAGTAACTGATTCTAATAAAATACTTGATATAGTTAAATTAAAAAATTTCGGTAAAACTTCTTCAACAAATGATTCAATTCCAGGCTCTATTAAAATATCCCCTGGGTTATCTTCTTTCATTTCTTTATCATCAAGCTGGATTGGAAGAATCTTACTAATTGTAGGAACTTGGGAAATTGCACTTTCAAATTTATTGTAAGCAATATAGATATTATCAATTTCCTGATTTATGAAAGGTGCAAGAAGTTGACTAGAAACTTGCTCAGAAATTATTTTATAATTTTTTTCTGTTAAGCTTGTAATATTATCTCCAAAGCTGTCTGCCTTAAAATAGTCGAAGCCTTTCTTGCCTACGTAAAAATTATTAATTCTTTCGGACTTAAAATCATACTTCTCAATCATTCTAAATAAACTTGTGTTATATGATCCACAGAGACCCCTATCAGAAGAAACAATAATCAGCACATCATTTGCTGAATCATTGCCAACACTAAGGAACCTACTAGGTGACTCCTTTATGGAAGAAGTAACTATATTAACTATGTCTTTATAGGACTTAAAATAAGGCCTAAATGAATTCAACATAATCTGGGTTTTTGCATATTTAACAGTAGCAATCATTTTCATAGCTTGCATAATACGCTTAGTGCTTTTAACACTAGAGATTTTATTTCTAATTTCCTTTAAACTTGGCATTTTATGTTGTATACACTCCTTTGAACTTTTCTAGAGATGCTTTTAATTCTGAGATAATTTCATCTGAGTAATCTGTTTGAAGTTTATCTAACAAATCTCTATGTGAAGACTCAAAGTAATCATAAAGTTTTTCTTCAAAGTCACCAATTTTTTCGACCTCAATCTCATCTGCAAATCCATTGGTTACAGCAAAAGAAAGTAAGACTTGCTTTTCTACAGGAAGTGGAACATATTGGCCTTGCTTTAAAGCTTCAACTAATCTAGAGCCCCTTTTTAATTGAGCTTTTGTTGCTTCATCTAAATCAGAAGCGAAGGCAGAAAACGCTTCAACTTCCCTATACTGAGCTAAGTCTAATCTGAGCGTACCTGCAACTTTTTTCATACTTTTCACTTGAGCTGAGCCTCCTACTCTTGATACAGATAGCCCAACATTAATAGCAGGTCTAACGCCGGAATAAAAAAGGTCAGTTTCTAAATATATTTGGCCATCGGTAATTGATATAACATTAGTAGGAATATAGGCTGAAACATCTCCAGCTTGAGTTTCAATTATTGGCAAAGCAGTTAAAGAACCTCCACCATTTTCGTCACTCATTTTTGCAGCTCTTTCGAGCAATCTAGAATGAAGATAGAAAACGTCACCAGGGTAAGCTTCCCTACCCGGAGGTCTTCTAAGCAAGAGAGATAATTGTCTGTAAGAATATGCATGTTTTGTGAGATCGTCATAAATAACTAATGCATGTCTACCGGAATCTCTAAAATGCTCACCTATAGCACAACCTGTGAAGGGTGCCAAGAATTGATATGGTGCCGGATCGCTGGCATTTGCCGCGACTACCGTTGTATACTCTAAAGCTCCATTCTCTTTTAATTTTTCCACAACTTGGGCGACAGTTGATTGCTTCTGTCCTATAGCAACGTAAATACAATATACTCCCTTTCCTTTTTGATTGATTATTGTATCGATAGCAATAGCAGTTTTACCTGTTTGTCTATCCCCCAGAATAAGTTCTCTCTGGCCTCTTCCTATAGGAATCATTGAGTCAATAGCTTTTATCCCAGTTTGCAAAGGTTCATTTACTGACTTCCTAGCAACAACGCCGGGGGCTTTAATTTCAACAGTTTTAAACTCATCAGTTACGACATCACCTTTACCATCGATTGGTTTTCCTAAGCCATCTACAACACGACCGAGCATAGAATCAGATACCCCAACACGTGCAATTTCTCCGGTCCTTTTTACTTTATCACCTTCAATAACTAATTCGTCAGCACCAAAGATTGCAACACCTACACTATCTTCTTCTAGGTTAAGAATTAAACCAAAAACACCACTATCAAATGTAACCAACTCTCCAGCCATAGCTTCATCTAAGCCATAAACTTTTGCGATACCATCTCCAACAGTTGTCACAGTACCTACCTCTGAAGATTTGAAGCTTGACTGAAATCCTTGAATTTTTTGTCTTAGTTGCTCACTTATATTTTGGACGTTAATATCAGACATTGAATTCTCCTTTTATGTTTATTTTTTTTAATTCATTAACTTTTCCTAATATGGAACCATCAAAATACTTATCTTCCACTTGTAAAACTATTCCGCCTAATATTTCTTGGTTTTCTTTGAATGAAAGTTCGAGGTTAGTTCCCCAAATTCCCTCTAATTGTGATTTAATAAAATCTAATTTATCTTTTTGGGAGACATTAACAGTTACAACTTCAATTTTAACCTTACCTAAAAGTTTTCTGAGTTTTTTTAAAAAAAACTCTCTTGATTCAACAAAGGACTTGAGAAGATTAAATTCAATAATAACTTCAAGAAACTTCCTCGTCGATTCACACTCAGAAACTATTTGAGAAATCAAATCGTTCTTAACTGCAGAGGGGTATATATCGTTAATTAAACAAAGTCTTATATTCTTATCATTGTCAAAAGCACGGACAAAATTTGAAAGACCTAGATAAACCTTTTCTAAATTTTCTTTGGATGAGGCCTCAGAAGTTAGAGCAATAAAAAAATCATTAACTGTTGCTGATGGCATTCTGCTTTACCTCGCTTAAAAAGGATGATATTAATTGTATATCTTTTTCATCATTTATTTCTTTTCTAATCTCTAACTTTGCTATCTCTAAAGACTTTTCTAGGATAATACTTTCTACTTCTAGTTTCAGTCTCAAAGACTCGAGCTTTATAATATCTTCAGTATCTGTCTTAATTTTTTTTGCAATAATATTTGCATTATCAATTATTTCTGAAGTTTTACGATTCGTAGTCAAATCTATTGAATTTCTCAATTCTGTAAGTTCAGAATCAATAAGGCTTATTTTCTGAGAACTAATATTATATGCTTCTTGAGAAGTTTCGATTACTGCATTTGCTTCTTGTATTTCCTTACTAATTTTTAAACTCCTACTCGAAAAAAACTTGACGACAATATCTTTTAAAAAATAATATAAGATGCCTATGAAGACAATTAAGTTAAAAAGGTGCTGCGAAGCAAATTTTAACTGACCAGCGATATTAATTTCTTCAGACATAGTTTAAAGTTTCCCTTTTATTTCAGACACTAATTCTTTTATTTTTTTAGCTACTTCACTATCTTCTTTGCCTATATCATCAATACTAATATCAGCTATCTTTAAATATAATTCAGAATTTAGGTTCTTCCTAGCATTTTCAATTTCCATTAACGATTGGTCTTTGGCTTTTCTAATTAGGTCCTCGGCCTGTTTCTTGGCTTCAGTAATCTTATCATTTGATGAATTTTCAATCTCAATCTTGAAATCCGATATTCTTTTTTTATAGTCCTTCTCGATTTCAATAGCTTGTTCGTCCATACTTTTGGCTCTTTCAATTCTGACAGAAGTTTCCACATCACGATTTTCCTTTAAATCAAGAAGTGGCTGAAATAAGAACTTATTTAAAAAAAGGATTATAAAAATAAAAATTCCTAGTTCAATAAAAAAAGTACTATCAACGGATAAGACATTGGAGGAATCAGCTGCAACAGCATCAAAAGTAAATAAAACTAAAAAAATAAAAAAACTATTCATTACTAATCTCTAAAGAAACGATAAAGGAGAGGTGGAGCTATAAAAGTTGTCAACATAACCATTACTGTAAGAGCTGAATAATCACTACTGCCTAAGACTCCTGTAGCAAGTCCCATTGAAGCGAAAATAAGTCCTACTTCTCCTCTCGGTATCATTCCGATTCCTATTACTAGCTTATTTGCTTTTAAAGAATAAGCACCCAAGCCACTAACTAATTTACCTATCACAGCAAT
This sequence comes from Deltaproteobacteria bacterium TMED58, assembly GCA_002167555.2. Lineage (GTDB taxonomy): Bacteria > Desulfobacterota_D > UBA1144 > UBA1144 > UBA1144 > TMED58. The sequence continues at coordinate 110,191 of NHDL02000002.1, read as the reverse complement.
TATAAATAAAACTAAAGCTAAAATTATAACCGCAATATTTTCTTTTATAAAGGGATTGAAAACAGAAACATCAACAGCGGATCCGACCATAATAAAGAAAATAGGTATAAACACATCAGCCACTGGTTTAAGTCTGTCTTCAATTAAATCTTTTTGGTGAGTTTTAGCTAAAAGTAAGCCTGCGGCAAAAGCTCCTATTATTGGTGCCAAACCCGCAAGTTGAGCTAAGTAGGCAAAGACAAAAGTATAAGCAAGCGCTCCGAGCAGTAAACTTCCTCTGGCTTTTAAACTATGAATAAAAATAAATAACTTTTTTGTAAAAAGGTTGCCGAGTATTATTGCAATAAATAGAAATCCTATTGCCTTAGCCGAAATAATTCCCACAGTTAATAATTCAACAGTAGCACCTCCCCCAGAGTTTGTAGAGGTAATAAGTGCGCTTACTACAGCTAAAATTATTAATCCACAAACATCATCGATAACAGCAGCGCCCAAAATGATTTTGGATTCTATACTTTTTAACTTTTTTAATTCTGACAAAACTCTTGCAGTTATTCCAACGCTCGTGGCAGTAAGAGTAGCGCCGATGGTCAGAGCAGCGAGCAGTAAAGATGTGTCAGAGGTAAAACTAATCAAAGAGTATGTATTCAATATGTAGACAGAATAAAAACCTAGACCAAAAGGTACTACAATCCCTAAAATAGCTACAAGCAAAGAAGGGACTCCTACTTTTAGTAAATCATCTAAATCTGTTTCGAGGCCTATTTCAAAAAGTAGAATAGCTACTCCAACCTCAGCTAATAAATGAAATACATGATATCCGGGCTCATTTAATAAAGGTATTAATGCTAGAGAACCAAGTATCACGCCTGCAGTGAGCTCACCAAGAACCTCGGGTTGTCTAAATTTGACAAAAATCGAGCTTATAACTTTTCCAACTACAAAAATGCTTGCTAATGCAAGAAAAAAACTTCCCAACGAATAATTATTTGGATCATCAATAGCCATTTTGTGCCTCTAAAACGACTTAAGTTTCACATGAAAAAAAGTCATAGTCAAACCGATTACTATGGAGAGTAAATCTATAATAGTTTATTATTAAAATTATAGAGTTACAATGCCTAGCAAAAAAATTCGTTTAACTATTTCAGATCTCTGGACTAATCAATACACCTATTTCATTATAGTGGGATTTATTGTTGGTATATGTGCTGGCTTCTCTAATGTTATATTTCATTGGCTATATAATACCGTTAATCTTTTATTTATTTCCCCTCTAGAATCTAGCAATATGGTCATATTTGGAACAATTGTTGGGGGCTTGATTTTATTTTTTATTTCATATTTATCAGATAGGGACGATATTCTTGGATATAAATTTCATAAATTTATTCATACAGTTTCTAGGGGTAGTGGAGTTATAGGAATAAAAGAAACTATATTAAAAGGTTTCTCCCAAATTGTATCTTTAGGTTTTGGAGGATCTGTGGGCCAAGAAGGACCTATGGCCCAACTCGGAGGATCAATTGGTAGTATTGTAGGGCAAAGAATTAGAATAAAGAAAAGTGACTTAAAAATATTTATTGCTTGTGGAATTGCAGGTGCTATTGCTGCTGCATTTAATGCTCCTATTACAGGAGTCCTTTTTGTTGAAGAAGTTGCTTTACTCAGAAATATCAAAATTAGAAGCTTCTTACCTGTTGTCATATCTGCTGCTACAGCAACGGTAATTGCGGGCTTTTTTAGAACAGAACAAGATATATTTACCAGAATAGATTTCCTTATCTTTAATTACAATGAGCTTTTTATATATGCACTCATGGGTGTTGCAATTGGTTTTGCATCATCTTTCTTTACTAAACTTCACTTTTTTATAGAGAAGAAATTTGATGATTATGTACCAAATTTTAAAATAAGACCAATAATAGGGGGAGTAGTATTGGGACTTTTGGCAATAATTCCTTTCGGTATAGGATTAGATGTATTAGGTGATGGATCCGATGCCCTGAGAAAAGCGATGACTTATGAATATTCAATTTGGATAGCAATTGGAATTCTTTTATTAAAGCCCATAGCTACCTCGATAACTCTTAATAGCGGCTGGCCAGGAGGTATATTTGCTCCTTCGATTTTTATGGGTGCGATATGCGGATATCTCTTTGGCTTCGGTGTAGAATCAATTTTCTATCCTCAATTAATACCAGGGGAATTAACAACTTCGTATTCTATTGTAGGAATGGGTACTTTCCTTGCAGCTATGACTCAGGCGCCTTTAACTGCCATTTTTTTCACTTTTGAACTAACACAAACATACCAAGCGGTTCTACCCGTTATGATCAGTTCTGTCATTGGGACATCAATTTATAGGCTAATCATTGGTAGGTCTTTTGAAGCATGCTATTTAAAAAATGAAAACTTAGAAATTATCCAGAACGAAGAATCAAATATATTAAGCAATATGAAAGTAAATGAAATCATGAGGAAAGAAGTTGTAACTATTCCAGAAAAAATGACTCTTGGTAAATTTATTGAATTTCTACCATCCACTCACTTAACAACATTTCCTTTAATTGATCAAGACGATAACCTATCAGGAATCATAACTGTTCAAGATTACCGTGGATGGGTCCTGGAAGAAGAGCTACGTGATGTAATTGTAATGAAAGACTTAGCGTCAACAAATGTAAACACTGTTACTCCTGATGAATCAATGCTAGAAGTCCTCAAACATTGGGATAAAGGCGACATGCTTCCTGTTGTTTCAAGAACTGGATCAAAGAAAATTCTTGGGATTCTTGCAAGAAGAGACGCGCTAATTGCTTACAATAAAGCGCTAAGTGAAGAATCATCTGAACTTTGATTCTTTTTCAATAAGTATTCAATTTCATAGCCTGTAGCTAAAGACCCAATACGAGAAATTGCCTCTAAAGAGGGAAAGACATATCTCTGACAATCAATATCATTACACCCTTCACCTTTCTTTTTACATAAACATTCAAAATACATTCCTTTTGTATTAAGATTCTGCTTAGAGTTTTTCGAATCATTAGACCTATAAAATCCACCTGCCACTGAAGAGTTTATTAGGTAATAAACAGGTTCTTTATTTGTATATATAGTTTCAACACCTTCTTGGATAATGATATTCTTCAAGAAACTTCCTCCTTTTGAGACTTTCATTTTCTTTCTACCATCTCTATTCAATGACAACAACTCATTTCCATCTTGAACCTGCATAACCGCCATCCCATATGTACCAGTATTATTTTTAATAAAAATCAAAGGTTTTTTGACATTATAGTGTTTTTTTAATTCTTTAATCATCTGATTAACCAAATCAGCAAGTCTCTCCCTGTCTTCAGATATATCAAAATTAATATCGTCAACTAACTTTGTAGAAAGTGAAAAATTATATGGATCTAAAGACAACATTTCAGCGAATTCTGCAACTAACTTATTATAAAATTCAAAATGAATATTTTTTTTTCTTGCATGCCATCCTACTTCTATTGGTGGAACAACTAATTGATCCAAATCTTGAAGTATACGCGGGGAATAGTCTGATAAATCGTTATTAATTAAAACTAAATCTGGTTCAAAATCTTTTAAAAATAATTTATTATTTTCTCTTACAATCTTCGCAGCCATAACTTTTTCATTGTTAGATGCTGAGAAGTCATATTTATCGAATTCACTTTCATACAAACCTACTCTAACTTTCATATCAGCCTTTTCTAAAATTTGAATAAGAGAAAGTATGTTGTCCCAATAAAAATTATTTCTAGTGTGAAGCTCCGGAACAATTAAAACTTTTTTAATCTTTCTGCTATGACTTTTAGCTTTAAATTCTTTAGTGAGTAATGCAGCTTCATTAATAAACTGAGTACACAAATTATTAAAACCACCAGGAAAAATATTTGTATCAACAGCAGCAATTTTATTTTCGGAAACTCTTAAATCAACAGAAGTATAAAAGGGTAGACTCACCTCTGATTCTTTCTTTACAAACCAATCTGAAATTTTCTCTTTGTTTAAATCCACAATTTGATTTATTTTTTCTAAAAAAGTCATACTAAGATATCACCAGCTTTATATAAATTACTCCAAGAAACGAAGAAAACATTTTTAATTTTCAATGAAAGTGTCTATTGCATCTTTTATTTTTTTATAATCAGCTCCTGGGATTATATGTCCCTCTACAATAAAAGTTGGAGTAGATCTAACACCTAGAGAAACACCCTCTTCTATACTTGATTCAACAAACTTTGAATATTTAGATTCTGAATTTAAACATGAATTAAAGTCAAATTTTACCTTTGCAGTAAAAATCTGATTTATATTTTCGTTGAAAGACTGTTCGCTTAATTTTTCCTGATTTGCAAAAATTAAATCATGTGCCTTCCAAAAATTTGTTGCTCCAAGCTTTTCATTAATACAAGAGGTAAAATAAGCTGCATCATCAGCCCACTTATGAAAACTCAAAGGATAGTGTTTAAAATAAAAAGTAATCTTATCTCCATATTCACTTTTTAATCTAGCTACTATATTTGCACCGTATTTGCATGCTGGACATTGAAAATCGGAATATTCAACTATCCTTATGCTATCAGACCTATCATTTGTACTTGGAACTCCATTATAATTAATTGAATTCATTAAATCAGGATTCCTTGTAGGCCCTGAAAAATCATAAACCTGTGGTTGAAATATTATATATCTTCCATCATTCGATATAAAAAAAGATAACTGTTGAGTCTCGTTCATAGTCTTAAAAAGTATTACTCCCTCTTTTAATCCTTTAATAGGAGAATCTTTGATAGCGCTAATTGTTACAATTGACTCATCAGGAATTATGGCTGAAAATTTACCCTTAAAATCTTTTAAAACTTTATTCTTATCAAGGATTACTTCTTTTTCTTGGTCTCCCCTAAAAGAATCGCAACCAACAATAAAGAAAAGAATAAAAAGAGTAAATCTAACCAAGTTCATTACTTCATAACTCTTGAAAGTATGCTCTTTGCATTTTTAAAAAGACTATTGAAAGCAAAGCAATTTTCAAGCTCCTCTTTGTTGAGAATATTCATTATCTTTTTATCTGAAAGCAATAAGTCTTTAAAATTTTTGTCATTGTTCCATGCTTGAAATGCTAAGTCTTGAACCATTTTATAGGATTCCTCACGAGATAAACCTTTCTCTATTAGCTTAACTAAAATATTTTGAGAAAATATTACTCCATTAGTTTTCCAGATATTTCTTAACATATTTTCTTTATAGACATTTAAATTTTGAAGCATGTAATTAGATCTCTTAAGCATAAAATGAACTAAAGTCGAAGAATCTGGCCCAATAACTCTTTCTACAGAAGAATGACTAATATCTCTCTCATGCCATAGAGGTATATTTTCAAAAGATGCTTGAGCATTAGATCTAACTATTCTAGCTAAACCCGATAAATTTTCAGATAGAATAGGATTTCTTTTATGTGGCATAGCAGAGGAGCCTTTCTGACCTTTTGAAAAGGGCTCTTCAACTTCTAAAACCTCGGTTCGTTGCATATGTCGAATCTGGACTGAAATCCTCTCAATTGAAGAGGCTATAAAAGATAACGAAGTGAAGTACTCGGCATGATAATCTCTATTAATGATTTGACTGCTAATTTTTGCCGGTTTTAACTTTAGTATAGAACAGGCCTTCGCCTCGATTTTCGGAAGAACATTTGAATAAGTTCCAACAGCTCCAGACATCTTTCCTACACTACAAACTTTGATTGACTTCTCTAACCTATCTCTTGCGCGCTTCATTTCATCTAACCAATTAGCAACGACTAGCCCGAATGTAGTTACTTCGGCATGGATTCCATGCGACCTACCCATTATTGGTGTATTTATATGTTCTTTTGCAAGCCTTGTTAAAATCTTAACTGTATTACTCAACTCTTTTTTTATTAAATTTCCAGAATCTACAATTAATAAAGATAGTGAGGTATCTAAAACATCTGATGACGTTAAACCTAGGTGTACAAATCGCGAATCTTTACCTATGGATTTTGCCAGATTAGTAGTAAATGCAATCACATCATGCTTGATAACCTTCTCCAGCATATCAATTTCTTTTGTATTAAATTTTGCTCTTTTTTTTATACGTAAAAAAGATTGTTTGGGTATATGACCATAGAATGACCATGCTTCACAGACAGCAAGTTCAACATCTAGCCATTTCTGATATTTGTTATCATCAGACCACAAATTTTGCATTTCTTTTGTACTATATCTGTCTATCATTTAGGTAAAGTATATTATACACATTTTTAAAATGTCTTACATAAACTTGTTAATTAACCCTTATTCATTATAATTTTTAAATGACTCCCTTAAGGATTATTTTTACTATTCTTAGTTCTATTGCAGGATTCTGGATTACCTTAGGTAATTTAAAGTCCGCAGGAAACTTAATTCTTCCATATTCAGTTGGTATCGGTCTATTTTGCGGACTTTTGACTTTCTTTTTTGTTTACTATTCTGAAAAACTTTTTACGGATTTAAGTGCAAAAGCATTAATAGGTGCAACTATAGGAACTGCTGCAGCCCTACTCTTTTTTCTAACCTTTGCATATTTTTCTGAGATGATTGGACTAAATAGTAGATATCCTTTTTATACCTATCCAATTGTTTTCTTATCTGTTTTATGCCTTGGTATTGCCGTTGGTCTTAAAAAAGGTGGCGGACCAGACCCTGAAGATAAAAAAGAAAACGAATTTTTTCATAGTAAAGTTTTAGATACTAGCGCTATAATTGACGGAAGAATTTCCGATATCTCAAAAGCAGGTTTCGTGGAAGGAACTATAGTTGTTCCACAATTTGTAATTAGGGAATTGCAATGGATTGCAGATTCAAATGACAGCTTAAAAAAAGTCAGAGGGAGAAGAGGTCTCGAAGTTCTTAAGGCATTACAAGAACAAAAAGATGTAAAAGTTAAAATTTTTGATAGAGACTTCACAAATATAAAAGAGGTTGATTTAAAATTAGTGAGGCTGGCCAAAGAGTTAACTGCTCATTTAGTTACCAATGATTTCAATTTAACCAAAGTTGCAAACCTCCAGGGCGTAAGAGTATTGAATGTTAACCAACTAGCAAATTCCTTAAGGCCTGTAATACTACCTGGTGAAAAAATGAAAATTAAAGTTTCAAAATCAGGCAAAGATGAAAAACAAGGTGTTGGATACCTCGATGATGGGACCATGGTCGTAATTGATAATGGTAAAAAACATATAAGCGAATTTGTTGATATTGTAATTACAAGCGTAATTCAAACACCTACTGGAAGAATGATTTTCTCTAAAGTAGGTGATTTACATGATTAGAGTACTTGCTTATTATTAATTTCATGTCTGAGCAAATGCTTTCGATTATCGTAACAGCCGCTGGAAAAGGTACTAGATTTGGAAGTACTCGTCCAAAGCAGTTTGAAAAAATAAATAAAATTCCAATTTATATTTATCCCTTACTTTCCATCAAAAAAATAAAAAATGTCAGTGAAATTTTCTTAACAATTAACAAATCAATAAAAGAAGAATCAATTTATAAGGAACTTCAAAACTTTGGTTTGGATAATATCAAGATTGTTTATGGCTCAAATTCTAGATCAAAGAGTGTTTATAGAGCTTTTATGGAAATAAAGAACAAAAGGAATTTAGTGGTGATTCATGATTCTGTTAGACCTAATTTTAATTTTAGTTTTTTGAATAATATTACTAAGGAAATCAAGAGTTCTCATGGTGTTATTCTTGCCTCTAAAATCACTGATACAATTAAAGAAAATAGAAAAGGAACAATTCTTCAAACAATAGATAGAAAGAGTTTGTGGAAAGCACAAACACCACAAATTTTTAAATATTCAGCTCTAGAAAAATGCTATTCAAATAGGATTGATTTTCAGTCATACACAGATGAATCCCAACTTTTAGAGAAAAATAATTTTAAGATTAAAATCTATGAGAATTTAGAATATAATAATAAAATAACAACTAAAAAGGATTTAAGTATTTATAAAAAGCTTTTGAAAGATGTATAGAATCGGTCTTGGATTTGATATTCATAGAACTAAAGAAAGAAGAAAGCTTTATATTGGTGGCATAAACATTCCTAGCAAATTAGGTCTAGACGGTCATTCTGATGCTGACTTGTTAATTCATACTATTTGTGATGCAATCCTAGGAGCTCTAGCTCTGGGTGATATTGGTGAACATTTCAGTAACAAAGAGCAAAAGAATAAGAACAAAAGAAGTACCTACTTTCTTAAAAAAATATTAAAATTACTAGATAAAGAATCATATGGAATTGTTAATATTGATTCCACGATTATATGCGAAAAACCAAACTTATCTAGATATAAAAATAAAATAAGAAAGTCGTTGAGTTCAATAATAAGAATAAATATGAAAAATATATCAATCAAAGCCACAACATTTGAAGGTCTAGGACCCATTGGTAAAAATGAAGCAATAGCTTGCAAAACAATAGTGTTGCTTCAAAAAATAGAAAAAAATATATAGCTATGATTTTTCAAAATTCAAAAAAGAATTTTCTAGGTATTGAATATTCAAAAAAAGATAATTATCAAGCAATTATAGTTCCTTATCCCTTAGAAAACTCTGTTAGTTACGGTACCGGTACAAAAAAGGGGCCGAGTGAAATTATTTTGGCCTCACATCAGTTAGAACTATATGATGAGGATCTAAAATATGAACCAATTAAAAAAATTGGGATTAGAACATTAAAAGTTAAGCAAAAATTGGGCAATACAATAAATGCTATTAGTAACTTAGAAAAAATAATTGATTCTGTTTTAGATATAAATAAATTTCCACTAATTTTGGGCGGGGAGCATTCAATAACTATTGGTGCCATTAATTCTATAACTAAAAGAGTCAAAGATTTAGTTCTTGTACAATTTGATGCTCATTCAGACTTAAGAGATAAATATAAATCCGATAAATTTTCTCATGCATGTACTATGAGAAGATGTTTAGATAATAAAAATTTAAAGCTAGTATCAATCGGGGTTAGAAGTACATCAGAGGAAGAGATTATTTTTATAAAAAATAATAAGACTAGAATCTATACTTTTTATGCAAAAGATAAAAAATCATGGGATTTAAAAAAAATCAAGAAATTTATCCAGGATAAAAATGTATATATTACATTTGATGTCGATGTATTTGACCCCAGCCTAATGCCAGCAACAGGGACACCAGAGCCGGGTGGGTTATTTTGGGATGAAACACTTAATTTAATCCAAGCTATCAGTGAAAATTCTAATGTAATTGGTGCAGACATCACAGAGCTGGCACCAATTAAAAATATAAATTCATGTAATTTTATTACTGCAAAATTGGCATATAAACTTTTATCAATAATATTCAATTCAAAAAAAAGCTGGTAAATGCAAAAATTTTTTTCATAGTGTATATTTAAGAGTATATAAATTACTAAAAGAGAGGTGCCACTATGGCTTTTGAACTACCAAGACTTCAATATTCTTATGATGCATTAGAACCTTACATTGATGCAAAAACAATGGAGATTCACCATTCAAAACATCATCAAACATATATAACCAACTTAAATAAAGCACTAGAATCTTACCCAGAGCTTTTTGAAAAAAGCTTAGAAGATTTGTTAGCGAATCTGGATCAAATACCTGAATCAATTAGAGTTGCAGTTAGAAATGGTGGTGGTGGTCATTATAATCACACATTATTTTGGCAAATTATTGGACCAAAGTCTGACAGCAAACCTAGTGAGAATATGAATAGCTTAATTACAGATTCTTTTGAAAGTTTTGATAATTTTAAATCAGAATTTAATGAAAAAGCTACTAAACAATTTGGGAGTGGGTGGGGATGGCTGTGCCAAGATAAGAGTGGAAAACTCGTGACTCTTTCAACACCAAACCAAGATACTCCTATTTCTTCTGGTCTAAATCCTATATTAGGAATAGATGTTTGGGAGCACGCTTACTACCTTAACTATCAGAATAAAAGGCCAGACTATATAAACGCTTTTTGGGAAATTATTAATTGGGAAGCTGTTGAAAGCAATCTAAAATAATGAAAAACAAAAAATTTTCATCTTTTGTAACCAACGGACTTGATAAGGCTCCTAACAGAGCAATGTTAAGGGCTGTAGGTTTTACTAATCCTGATTTTAATAAGCCAATAATAGGGATTGCCTCTACATGGGCAATGGTTACACCATGCAATATGCACATAGATGGGTTGGCAAATCAAGCTGCCAAAGGAGCTAATACAAATGGTGGTAAAGCTGTAATCTTTAATACAATTACAGTTTCTGATGGGATTTCTATGGGAACTCCTGGAATGAAATACTCACTTATATCAAGAGAAGTAATTGCTGATTCAATAGAAACTGTTTCTGCTGCAGAGGGATTTGATGGCGTTATTACTATTGGTGGTTGTGATAAAAATATGCCTGGTTGTCTTATTGCGATGGCAAGACTTGATAGACCATCTATTTTTATTTATGGTGGATCAATAATGCCTGGAATCCATAAGAAAAAACCTATTGATGTTGTATCTGTCTTTGAAGCTGTAGGATCTTATTCCAATAAACAAATTTCAAGAAAAGAATTAGAACAAATAGAGAAATCAGCAATACCTGGACCAGGCTCTTGTGGCGGGATGTATACCGCCAACACCATGGCTTCAGCTATTGAGGCATTAGGTATGAGCTTGCCTGGGAGCTCAACTCAAATAGCAATATCTCCCAACAAAAAAAAGGATTGTTTAAACTCCGGCAAAGCTTTAATTAATCTTGTCAAAAAAAATATTAGGCCAAGCGATATAATGACAAAAAAAGCATTTGAGAACGCAATAACTGTTACAATCGCCCTAGGAGGTTCAACAAATTCTGTTCTTCATTTAATTGCAATGGCTAAAGCTATAAAAGTAAAAATTTCCATTGATGATTTTACAAGAATTGGAAAAAAAGTTCCCGTTCTAGCTGATTTAAAGCCCAGTGGCTCTCATGTAATGGCAAAATTTTGTGAGATTGGTGGCCTTCCTCCGTTACTTAAAAGGCTGTTAGATAATAATCTTTTACATGGTGAATGTTTAACAGTTACTGGAAAGACAATGAAAGAAAATTTAAAAAATGTAAAAGATAATTTGGGAAATAAAATAATAAGAGACATTTCTAACCCTATTAAGAAGGATAGTCACCTTGTTATACTCAAGGGGAATATTTCACCAGATGGAGCAGTTGCAAAAATTTCTGGAAAAGAAGGTCTAGTATTCGAAGGACCCGCAATTGTTTTTGATTCAGAGGAAGAATGTATGGAGTCAATATTAAAAAAGAAAATTAAAAAAGGACATGTAATTGTAATAAGATATGAAGGGCCAAAAGGTGGTCCAGGAATGAGAGAAATGTTAGCTCCAACATCAGCCATCATGGGTCAAGGATTGGGCTCAGATGTTGCTTTTATAACAGATGGGAGATTTTCTGGTGGTACTCATGGTTTCGTGGTTGGACATGTAACACCCGAAGCCTTTGACGGCGGGCTTATATCTATTATTAAAAATAATGATGTTATCAAGATTGATTCATCTAGAAGATTACTTGAAATCAAGATTACTAAAAAAGAAATAGCTGCCAGACAAAAAAAATGGAAAAAGCCCTCACAAAAACATTTGACAGGTGCAATTTATAAATATTCAGCATTAGTTAGCTCAGCTTCTGAAGGTGCAATAACAGATGGTAAAAATTAAAAGCAAAGATAGTTTAATAAATAAAAATATAATTTTGGGAGTAACCGGTGGCATTTCAGCCTATAAAGCCTGCGAAATGGTCAGACTGCTTATTAAGGAAGGTGCTAAAGTTACTGTTGCTATGACAAAAAATGCTGAGAAATTTGTAAGTAAAATGACTTTCCAATATTTATCTGGAAACAAGGTCTTGTCAAATATGTATGATGAGAACGAATCAGAAATTTCTCATATTAATATCGCTGATTCAGCAGACCTGATTTTAATATGTCCTGCAACTGCAAATTTTATCTCAAAATATTCTAATGGAATTGCAGACAATCTTTTACTAAATATACTATTAGCAACTAAATCAAGAGTCATAATCTGCCCGGCAATGAATGTAAATATGTATGAAAATCCAGTAATACAAAAAAATATCAATAAACTTCAGGAGTATGGTGTGGAATTTGTAGAGCCTGATAGTGGTGAACTTGCATGCGGTTGGGAAGGAAAAGGACGCCTAGCCGAACCGGAAAAAATTTTTAATTTTATTAAAAAAAAAGACCAAAATAAGGATTTAACAGAAGAAAATATATTAATTACTTGTGGTGCAACTAGAGAGTATCTGGATCCCATAAGATTCATATCAAATCCATCTTCTGGTAAGATGGGGTTGGCCCTAGCTAAAGTTTTAGAGGCAAGAGGCGCAAAAACAAAAATTATATGTGGGCATATGGAAGAAAAATTCGCTAGTAATTTTAATACAGTAAAATGTGAATCAGTTGAAGATATGGAACGTGAGGTATTTAAAGATTTGAATAAGTTCACTGTAATAATAAAAGCGGCCGCAGTTGGTGATTATAAATTTAAAAAATTTAAAAAAAATAAAGTTAAAAAAAATGATAGTGGAATTAATTTTGAGATGGAAAAAACAAATGATATCTTAGCTAGGCTTGGTCAAGAAAAAAAACCAAATCAAATTCTAATTGGATTTAGTGCTGAAACTGAGAATACAATTAATAATGCCATGAAGAAGATTAAGAATAAGAATTTGGACTTAATAGTAGCCAATGACATATCATTCCCTGATTCAGGATTCGGTAAAAATAATAATTTTACTTATATGGTGTCAAAAAATAAGTCTGTGGAAGACTTGGGGCTCATTTCAAAACCAAACTTGTCTATTAAAATAGGGGACTATATTAAAAGAATAAGAATGGAATTATCTTAGAGATAATTCCATTCTATAAATAAATCTATAAAATTGAATCTTTACATGCTTTAGCAATTCTAAATTTTACAACCTTCTTTGCAGGAATCTGAATTACTTCACCAGTCTGAGGATTCCTTCCTTGTCTTGCTTTACGATCCACTAGGACAAGTTTTCCTAATCCAGGTACAGTAAAAGTCCCACTTGCTTTAGCTTCAGAACATGCCAGCTCAGCAAAAGATTCCATAAAACGGGTTGCATCAGCTTTAGAAATGCCTAATTTCTCAGCTAGTGCACTAGAAATTTGTGATTTTGTTAACGCCATAATTATAAGCCTCCTAAGTACTAAATATTAAGTAAAGTACCTTTTTTCCTAATAATAGTTTTTTAATACTAAAAATGCAAATTTTATCTTTTAAAATCATGTATATTAATCAGCATAATGTTGGCGAAGAAAAGAGGCCTTTTTTTATTCTTTTTAATATTTTCTTTAATATTGGCTTCAATCTATTACATAAAATTTGCCAAAAAAGCTATTGTAGCGCCGGAGCCATTAACTCCAAAAGTTGAAATCATCGAAAGAAAAGTAGAAAATTTTGCGAAAAAGTCCTATTTTTTAGCCAAATTACATAGCAATAAAAGTATTATAATAATTTCTGAAACTGACGGAACCATCAAAAATAAAGAGTTTCAAATAGGTGATTTTGTTAAAAAAGGTCAAATTATAATGCAAATGACCGATACAAGAAAGGTGCTTGAACTTAAGGAGTCGGAAGATTTACTAGAAGCTTCAAAAGCAAGGCTTGATGAAGCTTCCTCGAATTATAAAAATAGTTTGAAGCTTCATGAAAAAAATATAATTTCAGATAAAGAAAAAGAAACACAGTGGAATCTATATAGGTCATATAAATTTGAATATGAGGCTCAAAAAATAAGATATAAGAAAGTATTATGGGAATTTGATAATTTAAGCATTAGAGCTCCATTTGACGGATACATAAATAAGTACTTCTTTGACATTGGTCAAAAAATTTCTAGGGGTGCTCAGTTAATACAGTTCCTAGATAATAATCTATTAATTGGTAAGGCAAATATTAGTTCTGAAAATGCTGAGAAAATTAGAAATTCTAAGGGTCCTCTATTGGTTAAAAACAATAAATATTCAATTGAAGCAAAACTACTTGGCATAGGAAGGCAAATGAGTAATGATGCCCCATCTTATAAGCTAGAGTTCGAAATTAGCAATGAGGATAAAACTTTCATCCCTGGAGAAGTAGTTGAACTAGAAATCATAATTGCAGAGTACAAAAATCATATTTCATTCCCTACCTCGGCAGTTACTATGGAAGAAGACAACTATTATCTTTTTATTATGAAAGACTTAAAAGTAAAAAAAATAAGAATTCTTCCGATACGGTTAAATAATAAAATTCTAATAGTGCCAGAAAATAAAATCCCTCCCCAATATAAAATTATAACTAATGGCCAAGCCAAGCTTCAGGATAATGACCAGGTAAGGATTAAAAATTAATAAATGCGTTTAATTGAATTCTCAGTTAAAAACCCTGTATTTTCAAATCTTTTAATGGCGACAATTATAATTTTTGGTTTTTATATCGGGAAAAATTTACCTAAAGAATTATTTCCATCTATAGGTTTCGAAAGAGTTACTATTGTAACAATATATGAAAATTCAACTGCAGAAGATGTAGAGAAACTTATAACTATTCCAATAGAGGATCAAATTTCTGGAATTTCTGGAATAAAAAAAATCACCTCTTCATCATCAGAATCAAGGTCATTTATTGTTGCTGAACTTCTGCCTAATGAGGATATAAAAGAAATTGCTCAGGAAATTAGATCTGAAGTCTCTCAAATAAGAAATGATTTACCTGATGATATTGATGACCCAATAACTGAAGAAGTTGAAGCAAGTGCACCATTAATAAATGTATCAATTGGAAGTAAGGGTGATGAAAATGAGTTAAGATTTTATGCTACCAAGCTAAAAGATAGGCTAGAAAAACTGGATGAAATAGACGGTCTAATTGAGTCAGGATATGGGGATTTAGTTTTTTGGATTAATATAGATCAGAAAAAATTACTTCAATATGAACTAAGCTTAAATGAAATTATATCCACTATTCAATCCAAGAATATTGATTTGCCTGCAGGGGCAATAGAAACGGGTGAGCAAGAATATACAATTCGTACAAAAGGAAGAATAGAAAATGTTTATGAACTTGAAAATATACCTTTAAATAAAAGATTCAATAAGATTCCACTGGTTCTCGGTGATATAGCAGATATAGAACTAGGTCAAGAGAAAGATCTCTCACTTTCTAGAATAAATGGATTTAAATCAGTTTCCTTTTGGATAGAAAAACAAAAAAATAAAGATGCAATTAAGTCAGTTCAAAAAATTAAAGATACTGTTTCAACTTTTGAGGAAACTATACCTGACGATATTAAAATTTTTATATCAAATGATTCCTCCTATTGGGTTGAAGGTAGGTTTGAATCTATGGTTAAAACTGGGGTTTTTGGAATCATGGCAGTTCTAATTATTTTGGCATTATTTTTAGATTTTAGATCAGCTTTTTTAGCAGCCCTTGGTTTACCTGTAGCTTTCTTTGGTGCATTCATAGTTATGCAATATACAGGTGCCAGTCTTAACGTTATTACTATGTTTGGCCTCATAATGGTGCTAGGAATTGTTGTCGATGACGCCATAATTGTTGTCGAGAATGTAAAACGGCATATTCAAAAAGGGTTAAAACCAAAAGATGCGGCCATTATTGGTACTAAAGAGGTAGCTTGGCCAGTTATAGCAACTATTTTAACTAATATTGCATCACTATTCCCTATTTTGCTGGCTCAAGGGACCCTGGGTATTTTCTTGTCAATTATTCCGCAAGTTGCAATTTTTGCTCTTGTATTCTCGCTTGTAGAAGCACTAGCAATATTGCCTTCTCATTGTGCGGATTTTGTTAAGATAACAAAAGAAACGAGTTTTATTTCTAAACTTTTCAATTCTTTTAGAAGAAAGTATCTTAGTGTTTTAATCAATGCATTAAGATACAGATATTTTGTTATTGGAATGTCATCAACCTTGTTAGCCCTAAGCTTCTTTATATTATTTCAAATTCCTTTTGTACTACTTTATGTATCAGATGTAAACCAATATTTAATAAAAATTCAAAATCCTACCAACTATAGTCTAGAGCTAACAGATAAGAAATCATCGGAAATTGAAAAAATAGTTTCGGATAATACATCTGAAAATCTTTTAAAAAATTCTTTAACAACTTTGGGGATTGATTTTTCTAAAAAACCACCTGTATTTGGTGACCATGTATCTAATATACTAATTCAATTTCAAGATTTTGAAGAAAGAAAAGAAAATGGTTTAGATTCAATGAAAAAAGTCCAGGCTATTGTGGAAGAAAAAATAATTGGGCCAGAAAGTATTAGTTTTGTTCAAACAGCCGGGCCACCTAAAGGAAAAGATTTAGATATTAGAATTATAGGTAATGAAATTGAAGTTTTAACCCAAATTAGCAAGAAGATTAAGAAATTTCTTAAATCAAAAGATGGTGTTTACGGTGTTACTGATGATTTGTCATATGGTAAGACAAAATTGAGTATTAACGTAGATGAGCAAAAAGCAGCGTTATATGGACTTAGCACATTAGACCTTGGTAAAGAAATAAGAGCCATAGTTGATGGTTTAACTATAGATGAGACAAGAGTTAACGATGAAAAGGCTTACATAAAAATAAAAATCACTAATTCGTTTAATAAGAATAGTTCTTTAAATCTTTCTGAACATTTGGTTCGAACTCAAAACGGCTCATATGTACCTATTTCAAATTTTACTAATACCTCTACTGATTCATCATTAGTTAGTATTTCAAGGTATAATAGGGAGAGAGCAGCAAGTATTACAGCAGAAATTGATTCGGATATTACTACACCAAGACAGACAATCAAAAGTGTTATCAAATATTTTAATGAAATAAAAAAAGACTTTCCTGGCTACAAATTAGCTTTAGATGGAGAAGAGCAAGACACGAGAGAATCGCTAGAAAGTGTCAAAAGGGCTTCGATAATTTCTATATTAATAATATATCTAATACTGGCAACAATACTTAGGTCTTATTTTCAACCTATTTTGATTATGTCTATACTTCCTTTCACTATAATTGGAATAACAGTTGGAGTTCTTTTAAGAGGAGATCCTATATCAATTACAGGTCTTATAGGAATAGTGGCCCTACTAGGAGTAGTGATAAATGATAGTTTAATTCTTATGAATTTTATCAATAAAGGTATAAGAAATAATAATTTTATATATTCTATTTTTTATTCTGCTAAGAATAGATTTAGGGCAATTATTTTAACAACCTTAACTACTTTCGCGGGTCTATTCACTTTGATGTTTGAAACAAGAGGAGAAGCGGCATTTTTAGCACCAATGGCCATATCATTGGGACTTGGACTAGTATTTGCTACTTTCATAACACTTTTCCTAATTCCATGCTTGTATCTATGTTTTATTGATTTAAAGAAGAAATTATCAAAATCTTTTGCTTAGATTAGTTCAGAAATAGCAAAGATTGGTATATATTCTATTCCTTCATTAGCAAATTTTTCAACAGCGCCCATTTCTCTGTCAACAATTGAAAGAATTAAAACTACTTTTGAACCTTGTTTCTCTATTTCTTTAATCGCAGATTGAATTGAACCTCCAGTGGAAACGACATCTTCAACAATAGCAACTTGCGAATTCTCAATATTTGGGCCCTCAATTATTTTCTTAGTTCCATGCTTTTTTTCTCCAGATCTTACAAGGAAACCCTTTAAATTTTCATTGTTAGAATATGATTTGTTTAATATTGCTCCAACTATTGGATCAGCTCCGATCGTGGGCCCACCAACAAATGAGATTCCTCTTTCAGAAATTTTACTATAGAAAATCTCCGCAATAATACCCAAAGACTCAGAGGAAAGAGTGCTAATTCTTGCATCGATATAATAGTTGCTTTTTTCTCCAGAGGAAAGTGTAAAATCACCCTTTAAAATAGAATTTTTCTTTAAATAATCTAATAAAAAGTTTTTCATTTTTAACAGTTATTATTATTTTGAGTTAAAATACTAATATGTCAAAGTTACCACCAGGTTTAGATAATGCAATTAATCATTCTTATCTAGATGCACTTTATGAGAGAAGATCTAGAAGATTTCCAATGGGTGGTGAAATAGATGAAGGTCCACTTAAATATAAATCGAATCATTCTCCAGTTCCTTTAAGTGAAATAGAAGAAGCAATTCTAGCTTGGAATGGATTAGGTATTAAAAATATAAATCTTTCTGATTTCCCTCCTCATAAAGGATTAGATTTAGAAGTAAAGTTTATGAGTAAGACAATTCCATCACTTGGAGATATTCATAGAACAGAATTATTCTATACCAACGATGAAGGGTTGTATTTGCTTAAATTAAACGATAAAGACGCGCCTGATTTAAAAGGAATAGAAGGTTTAAAAAGAGAAGATAAAATTGATAAGATTTTACAGCTTTTTAGAGAATCAAGAATAAAAATTCATGATGGTCGAGCTAAAATACCAGATGTGCCTCCCGGCCTCGCTATACATAACACTTGGAGTGTTAACAAGCCTGGTACAACTTTATTTATGCCTGTGACGGATTTATCCGCAGGCTTAATAAATATTTTATTCTTTTATATGAGAGAGGGACATAGGTTTAATTTTGTTGATGAGCTGAATAAAATGAAGCCGGCAGGAACCCAAAAATGGATAGACAACGGATACATTAAAAAATCAAACCCTATTCCATTAATAGAAGCAGAACTGAGATTCGCAAATGGTTACATTGCTGAGCAACCATTGTTTTGTCAGAATGTTGTACTAACTCAACAAATTCTTGGGCTCGGTGGTTGGATGTTCAGCGGTTTTCAGAGTAGGCATATACTCGGAGCTGATGAAAGTTTTGACGGTCTCGGATTCACTTGTATTGAATCTAAAGATCAAGGAGATGAGTGGGGTTCTGCGGTTTCAAAAGCTCCTGTAGGGCTCGATGGACATTTTGAATCTTTCTGCCCACCT
Organism: Deltaproteobacteria bacterium TMED58; assembly: GCA_002167555.2. Classification (GTDB taxonomy): domain Bacteria; phylum Desulfobacterota_D; class UBA1144; order UBA1144; family UBA1144; genus TMED58. The sequence continues at coordinate 91,089 of NHDL02000002.1, read as the reverse complement.
TATTTTAAAAATATGTCTGAAGCAGTTGATGCATTCAATGAGATGAAATGGGGGAATTGGGACTCTAAATATATGCCATATAAAGATCCTTCTGGCGTTCTAAATGCGACTCCCAAACCAAGCAAAGAAGAGATTCAAATTGTAAAAGATATCTGTAATTATATTTTTGATACATATGGTAAATTTCCTGGTTTTTCTGACCCTATGTACTGTCGTATGATGGTTCAAAACCACCATATAGATTTAGATTTCTATGATAAGTTTTATCCTGAAGGAGCCTATACAGAGTCTCATAAAAATCATTTTGCACTTTGGCATCCCGAGATAAAAGACCCTTTTAAAAAGTAGTGGCCTTAGTAAGCTATCCTAGAAAAAATACCCTTGAGAGTGATAATAGTATTATAATATTTAGAAGGCATCCATATATCACTAAATATAACTTCCTTAGAAAAAAATAATCAGACTAAAGTGAAACAAATGCCTTATAAATTAATCCCAATCTAATGAACCAGCGGTCTGGTACTCGGTGACTCTGGTTTCAAAGAAATTCTTCTCTTTTGACAAATCGACTGATTGAGACATCCATGGAAAAGGATTATCAGTTCCATATACTTTATCAAGACCTATTCTCTCAAGTCTTCTATCAGCAATGTATTCTACATATTCGCAAAACTGTTCTGGGTTAATCCCAAGTAATCCATTAGGACAGGCGTCAAAAGCATACTTTTTCTCATGGTCAACAGCTTGTATAATTAAATCAGTGATATTTTTCTGAACATCACTTGTCCAAATACCTTTATTTTCTTCTTTGATTGTATTTATTAAATCACATCCAAAAGCTAAATGAATACTTTCATCTCTCATTATATACTCAAACTGTTCTCCAATGCCAACCATCTTATTTTGCCTTTTGAGAGCCAACATCATAGCGAACCCCGCATAAAAAAAGATTCCTTCCATTATTACGTAATATCCAACTACATCTTGAAGAAAAATCTTAATATCTTCGTCGGTCCTCAATTCAAAGTTAGGATCCATAATTGATTTTGTAAGACCTACTACATAATCGTCTTTTTCTTTTATAGATGGAATAGTTTCATACATATTATAAATGTATTCTGGGTCTAGTCCCAAAGTATCACAACAGTAAATGAATGTGTCAGTATGAACTGCTTCTTCATATGCCTGTCTTAATAAATACTGTCTAGCCTCAGGGTTTGTTACATGCTTGTAAACAGTGAGAACAATGTTGTTAGCTGTTAATGATTCAGCAGTTGAAAAAAAGCCTAGATTCCAAAGAATCATTCTTTTTTCAATATCAGATAAAACATCAGGAGACTTCCATTGCTCAACATCTTTTTGCATAGATATTTCTTCTGGGGTCCAGTTATTTGCAACTCCGTCTTTATAGTGTTCTCTAGCCCACATATAAGTCATAGGTAGAATCTTATTTGGGTCAGTCTTAGAATCGTTACTTAATATAGTCATTTTGCACTCCCTAAAATAATTTTTTTACTGGCAAGCTTCACAATCTGGGTCCATTATGCTGCATGCACTTGTTACTTCTGATGCAGGCTTATCAGATTGAGATTGCTCCTGCATATTCCCTTCAGCGACATCTTTATACTCTCTTTTCTGAGTATAACCAAATTTATTAGCATCAAGTGTTGATTTTTCAATTTGGGTTGCTGCCAAAGTTCTTAAATAATATGTTGTTTTTAAACCAAGCTTCCATGCTGCTATATAAATTTCACTTAGCAGCTTTCCTGATACACCTTGCATAAATATGTTATGAGATTGGCTTTGATCAATCCACTTCCCTCGGACCGATGTGTGTTTTAAAAGAGTATGAGGATCTATTCCAAAAGCTTCTTTATGTTTCTCTCGAAGCTCCTCTGGGATTTCTAAAATCTGGTCTAAGTTCCCATCAAAATACTTTATCTTGTCCAACATTTCTTTAGACCAAAGGTTTAAATTTTTTAAGTCATTAACCAAGTAAGAATTAACAACAGTAAACTCACCGCTAATATTGGATTTCACATAAATATTTTTGTAAATTGGCTCGATACATGGATAGCAACCTGCAATATTTGAAATAGTGGCTGTCGGAGCGATTGCCATAGTATTTGAATTTCTCATACCATGCTTTTTGACTTTATCCTTCAATTCTTCCCAGTCCATTGAAGTTATCTTATTTACATCTATATGGTCACCTCTTTGTTCCTCAAGCATAGTTAAAGTATCAAGAGGAAATATTCCTCTATCCCACTTTGAACCTTCAAATGTTTCATATGAACCTCTTTCTTTTGCTAATTCAGAGGATGAGTCAATCGCATTATAAGAAATGAACTCCATTAGTTGATCAGAAAAATTAAGTGCTTTAGGCGACTCGAAAGATAAATTACATTTAAATAATGCATCTTGTAGACCCATTATTCCCATCCCTATTGGTCTATGTTTAAAGTTTGAATTTTTGGCTTCAATTGTAGGGTAAAAATTTAAATCTATCACATTATCAAGCATCCTTATTCCTACCTGTACAGATTCCTTTAATAAATCTTTGTCTAATTTACCGTTAACAATATGCTTCGAAAGATTAATGGACCCTAAATTACAAACTGCGGTCTCATCAGCTGAAGTATTTAGTGTGATTTCTGTACATAAATTTGAACTATGAACCACACCAACATGATCTTGAGGGGATCTAACATTACACGAATCTTTGAACGTTATCCAAGGATGGCCAGTTTCAAAAATTCTTGTAAGCATTTTTTTCCATAAGTCAGGGGCGTGGATTTTTTTATGCTTCTTAATCTTCCCTTTTGTAACTTTTTCCTCATAACCTATGTAAGCTTTCTCAAATTCACTTCCAAATAAATCGTGTAAGTCGGGTACTTCTTCCGGAGAAAACAAAGTCCAATCTTCTTTGTTTACAACCCTTTTCATAAATAAATCAGGAATCCAATTTGATGTATTCATATCATGAGTTCTTCTTCTATCATCTCCAGTATTTCTTCTTAAATCTAAAAAATCCTCTATATCAAGATGCCATGTTTCAAGATAAGCACATGTAGCGCCCCTTCTTTTCCCACTTCTATTAATAGCCACCGTTACATCGTTGGCAATTTTAAGAAAAGGAACAACTCCTTGGCTTTCAACATTTGTACTTTTTATTCGGGAGCCCGTCGCTCTTATATTAGTCCAATCATTCCCCAGACCACCAGACCATTTCGATAACTGAGCATTATCTCCGACACATTTAAATATATGAGATAAATCATCTGAAACTGTAGTTAAATAACAAGAGCTAAGTTGTGGGTGCGGAGTTCCTGAATGAAATAATGTCGGAGTAGAAGAAACAAATTCCATTGAAGAAAGTTTGTTGTAAAACTCCAAAGCCCTAGAGTCTTTATTCTTTTCATTAATTGATACACCCATTGCTACTCTCATCCAAAAGGATTGAGGCAATTCGAATTTTCTTCCCTCGTGAGAAAGAAGATATCTTTCATATAAAGTTTGGATTCCAATAAACTCAAAAAGTTGATCTCTATTTAAATCTAAAGAATTTGATAATTTCTCTAAATCAAAATCTAAAAGCTTCTCACTTAAGTATCCATGCTTGACTCCCAACCTTATTCCATTTATGAAGGTCTCTCTATATTGTGACTCTAAAGTATCTGACGTGACAGATACTTCCATAGACTCTTTATAAAGCCTTTGAAGAAAGAGATTTGCTGAAACCTTACTATAATCAGGGTCCCTCTCTATAAAGGCCGTAGAAGATAGTATCAGTGCTCTCTCTAAATCTTGTGTAGTTGCGCCATCAAAAATATTTCTTGTCAACTCTTTTACAATAGAGTCTACTGAGGTGGTATCTAAATATTTTTCACAAGCTCTTGATACAGTTTTTCTAATTTTTTGGGGATTAAAAAGAACATTTATTCCATCTTTCTTTCTGATTTTTAACTTTCCTAATTCAGCTTTTTGAGAAATTTTTTCTTTTTGCTTTTCTCTTTCTTTTGCTCTTTCCGCCCTGTATATAATATAGCGACGAGCAACTGTAAAGAGATCGGCTCTTATTAAATGCTTCTCTACGATGTCTTGAATATTCTCAACATTTGGATAAAACTCTGAAAACCTTGAAAAAATCTCCTCTTCGATATTATCTACAATATCTTGAGTATTAACTTCTGAAGGCTCTTCCTCGCTTCCCGCATTTATTGCTGCATTTATTGCATTAAGGATTCTAACCGAATCAAATTCAACTAATTCACCTGACCTTTTAACTACTAGTAACTGCTCAATTTGATTCATTTATATCCTCCCTATATGATGATTTTTAGAGGCAAGGAAAAAGCTTAACGGGGTGCAAAAGGGGAATTTAAACCTAGTCCTTGCCCCGGTAGTCCATAATCACTCTAAAATACTATCTGTCCTTTATATGCACAATTAACCATATATTGTGATTATAAATTCATTAAACCACTATATATAGTATGAGTCAAGCAAATCTTGTACCATTTTTATTTTTAATTAAAAAGCTAATACTTTAGGAAGTTTAGGCTTATAAGAAAATTAGATTATCTTGCTTTGGAAATTATTGCCGCACCTAAATCACGAAATATAAACTTATGAAAAGGAAAGATTGAATACCAGTACAAATATCCCCATATCCCTTTAGGTTCAAAAATGGCGGTAATTACCAAGAAAGTCTTTGAGTAATGAGGTATAGATTCGAGCTTTAGCCAAGCATCTCCAGGAGACTTCAAAGTCATTTTTAATAATATTTTCCTATTATTTTCGAATTTTTCAACTCTCCAACAATCCATAGAATCTCCAACTTTTAGATTTTCTCTATCACTATCTATAATCTTTTTTCCGCCAACCAAACGATCAAGCAACTTACGGATAGTCCAGAGAAAGTTCCAGGCAAGCCAACCATTTTTGTCACCAAGATTCTTTAGAACTGAAAATAGACGCTCTGGAGTTGAGTCCGTTTCGGTAATTCTTACTTCTTCAAAGCGACCTCTTCTTTGAAATATTCGATAATCGGGGTAAATATCTTGCTTATTCCAGGAAGTTTCGACAAACTCACTTTTTGTTTTTTCAAATGATGATTTAATAGATTCTTGAAAGTTTAATAACTTAACTTCTGGAAAAAGCTTCCTTGCACTCATGGTATTTCCAACAATATTATTGACTATGCCTTTTACTATAGGAACAGCTAAGAGATTTGTTATAGGAGTCATCAAACCTATCCACCTAGCAGCTAAACCAGGTGCCAGGATTGGAACTGGAACAATTAATCTTTTAAGGCCCCTAAAACGACAATAAGTCATCATCATATCCCTGAAAGTAACAGGCTCTGTTCCTATATCCATCTTAACTAAAGGCCTTTTATCTACTGCTAGAATCAAATACTTTAATACATCTCGAATACTAATAGGTCTTACAAGATGATTGATCCATTTAGGTGCGACCATTATGGGTAATTTTTCACATAAGTGCCTTAACATTTCATATGATGCAGAACCAGAACCTATAATAGGGCCAGCGCAAAACTGTGTTGTAGGCAGACTTTCAGACAAAATTCTCCCAACCTCAACTCTACTGTTTAAATGATCTGAGATTTGTGCACCTTCAGGAGAAATTCCACCCAAATATATGACATGTTTAATTCCCCTAAATAAACTTACAAAGTTTTCTGCGACCAGCCTATCAAGGGCTATGTAATCTTGAGAATCCGACATAGAATGAATTAGATAATAGGCTTGATCTACTCCTTCGGGAAGTCCTACAAGAGTTTCTGGTTTGGTTAAATCTCCTTCAAAAACCTCAACACTAGAAAACCATGATTTATTCCTAATTTTTTCCTTATCTCTAACCAAAACTCTGACATTAAATTTATTACTTAATAACCTTGGAATTAATCTACCTCCAATGTAACCAGTTGCTCCCGTCACAAGAATGCGAGCATTTTTAGTGGTAACTTTAATGGGGTTATAAAATTCATCCATAGTAAATATATTAACTAATTATTTAAAATAGCTAATTTTAGAATATAATTAAATTAAGCATGAATTTTTTAGATAATTCGTTAACAAATTTAATTTTTCTAGATAATTACCTCTGGGAATGGATCCTTTCTATAATATTAACCCTAGTAATATACTTGATGCTAGTTTTTGGAAAAAAGTATGCAGAAAACAAATTAAAACTATTTGCCGAAAAAACAGCAAATAGTTTTGACGATTATCTTCTTGAGATGCTTTCATCTACTTCTAAAATTTTTATTTTCATCAGTGCAATAAATATTGGTGCAAATATTATTCATTTAGCTAATGAAATTAATACTATTTTATATCAAATATTCGTCTTAATACTTTTCTGGCAAATTACAAAATGGGTTGTTCTTATTTCCAATATAGTTTTTACGAGATATAAGAAGAAAAAAGAATTAAGCAATGATATGCACGGAGTAACAGCGATTAATGGCCTTACTGCCATATCGAAATTTATAATATGGGTAATATTTCTTATGTTAGCACTAGATAACCTTGGTGTTGATATAACAGCGTTAGTTGCAGGGCTTGGTATTGGTGGACTAGCCATTGCACTTGCAGCACAAAGTATACTTGGGGATCTTTTTGCCTCACTAACAATAATGATAGATAAACCAATTGCTATCGGAGATTATGTTGTTGTAGACAATTTTATGGGTAACGTCAAAGCAATTGGAATTAAAAGTACTAAGCTTGAGAGTTTAACTGGAGAAGAAATTATAATATCAAACTCGGATTTACTTAATTCAAGACTAAGAAATTATCACCAATCAAGAATGAAAAAAAGAAGAAGTACAATGAAAATTGGAATTATTTACGAAACAGATTTTGATAAATTAAAAAGAGTGCAAAATATTCTTAGAGAGATAGTTAAGTCAAATCCTAAAACAGAGTATATAAGGGCAATATTCACTAATTTTGGCGATTTCTCATTAGACTTTGAATTGACATACAATGTTCTTAGTCCTGATTACGAAACTCTCACTGAAATAAATCACGAGATAAGATTAAAGATTTTCGAAACTTTTGAAAATGAAAATCTTCAATTTGCTTACCCAACTAGGACTATCCATATTAATAAAGATAGTTAAAACACCTCTATTTCTTCATTTGAAAAAAATAAAAATTATAATTTGTTTTAAAAGTATATATATTTTATTATTTTTTATGACTAAAAAAATTTGGGGTGGCAGATTTACTCAAGAAACTGATAATGATGCAGAGAATTTTACGTCCTCTATTAAAATAGATAAGAATCTTTATAACTTTGATATTTTGGGATCTATTGCCCATGTCGAAATGCTTTCAAAACAAAAAGTTATATCACCATCTGACAAGAGCAAGATTATAGTTGGTCTAAAAAAAATCTTAAAAGAAATTGAATCAGATAATTTTATCTTTTCTCATGAACTTGAAGATATTCATATGAATATTGAAAATTCATTAATAAATAAAATTGGAACAGCTGGTAAGAAAGTTCATACCGCTAGAAGTAGAAATGATCAAGTAGCAACAGATATAAAACTATTCATTAAAGATACGGCTATAAATCTAAAGAATGATTTAATAAAACTTCAAAAAGTAATTATTAAAAAGTCTGAAAAAAATATCAACGTTATAATTCCTTTTTATACACATCTTCAAAGAGCACAACCTATATTAGCTTCTCATTATTTACTAGCTTTCTTTGAAATGTTTGCCAGAGATATTGAAAGGATTGACGATACAATAAAAAGGCTTGATGAAAGCCCTTTAGGAGCTTGCGCAGGTTCAGGCACGTCTTTTAATATAGATAGATTTCATACCTCCAAGAAATTAGGCTTTAAAAAACCCACCAGAAATAGTATTGATTCTGTCAGTGATAGAGATTATGTTGCCGATTCAATCTATACCTGCTCAATTATAATGATGCACCTTTCTAGATTCTGTGAAGATTTAATCTTATGGAATAGTGCAGAATTTAATTTCATAAAAATTGGAGATAGCTTCACTACTGGATCCAGCATAATGCCCCAAAAGAAAAACCCAGATATATTAGAGCTGATAAGGGGCAAATGCAGCTTGGTTTATGGAAACCTTATATCAATTCTTACTAATCTAAAAGGTTTACCATTGAGTTATAATAGAGATTTACAAGAAGATAAGGTTCCATTATTTTCGGCATTTGAAACATCACTAGATTGTGTAAGAATTTTTAGTAAAAATCTTAACTCTATTCATTTCAACACCAATCATATAATTAAGACTATGGATAAGGGATTTCTAACTGCAACAGATTTAGCAGATTATTTGGCTAAAAACAACGTCCCTTTTAGAAAAGCCCATCATATTACAGGAAATATTGTTGCTTATTGTGAAAATAATAATAAGAACCTAAGCTCATTAACCTTAAAAGAACTGCAAAAATTTTCTAATGTTATCAAAAATGATATATTCAACTTTTTATCTATTGAAAAATCAGTTTCCTCAAAAAAATCTTATGGTGGCACCTCTACCAGCAATGTTAAAAATATGATTATCAGATATAAAAAAATGTTATCTAAATCAAAAAATTAAAATTTATCAATTGCTTGAGCTAAAAATTTATTTGTTTACAATATTTTTATGAGTATTTTAAAAACATTTGACAATAAAGCACAAAAAAGAGACTATGAAATAAATATTTCTTGTCCTGAATTTACATCGCTTTGCCCCGCTACAGGACAACCTGATTTTGCAGAAATAAAAATAACTTATATTCCAGATAAGAAATGTATAGAGCTCAAATCTTTAAAATTATATATTAATTCCTTTAGGAATATTGGTGAATTCCATGAGCATGTAACCAATAAAATATTAGATGATATCATCTCCACATGTAAGCCAAGATATGTAAAAGTAATTGGAGATTTTAATAAACGAGGAGGTATCAAAACAATTGTTCAAGCAGAATATAAAAAGAGGTCTAAGAACAGAAAATCTTAGCTACCTCTTCTTTATTTGTATTTTTATTGTTCTTTGTCTCATTTCTTTTTTTCCTGAATTTTTTGCACCTTATTCTCCTTATGAGTCAAACTATAATGAACTTTTAAAAAAACCATCTGGACTAAATCCCTTTGGTACTGATGAGCTAGGAAGAGATNTATTAAGCAGGGTAATATTTGGGACAAAGATATCACTCTCAGTTGCACTATTTACATCAATTATTTCATTAGTTTTTGGAACTATTTACGGATTGTTTTCTGGAATTAAAGGTGGACTAATTGACGAAATTTTNATGAAAATTNTNGATATTTTTTATTCTATTCCTGATCTTTTATTAATCTCTATTTTTATACTATTATTTGGTAGAGGGGTAACTGGAATAATTTTAGCATTATCTCTTTTAAGCTGGATGAGNATAGCAAGAATAACTAGNGCTAATGTTTTAGAACTTAAGAATCGTCCATTTATTNTCAGTGCAAAGGTTATGGGCTTTAGTAATTCTAGGATTGCTTTTAAAGAGATTCTNCCAAATATTTTAGCGCCTATAATCGTCACTTTCAGCTTTACTATTCCATCTTCTATTTTAGCAGAATCAACTTTGAGCTTCTTAGGGCTTGGGATATCTCCGCCTGATGTGAGTTGGGGGCTAATGGCAAATAATGGGTGGCAAGGAATAAGAAGCTATCCGCATTTGATAATTTTCCCATGTTTGGCTATTTTTGTAGCAACAATAACTTTTATGAAAATAGGTGAATATTTAAAGGAAAAAGTTAAATGAAAATATTATTAATTCTTTTTTTTATTTCGATTCTAAGTAGTCCATCAAATGCAAATCTTAGGTGTAAAGAAATATCTAATCACCTTTTAGCCTCCGAATGTTTTAAGTCAAAAAAAAATATAAAATCTGCCTTGGAAGCATTAAGTAAATTTAAAGAATCTTCTGATGAAGAGATATATGATTATTTAGATTTTAAAAGAATCCAAATTCTTCAAAATACCAANAAATTTATTGAAAGNATTGAGGAATTTAGTATTTTGCATCCAAAATCACAATTATTAAAAAAAATAGATTTCATGCATATAGAGTTTTTGTCAAAAAATAATTTCAATCGTAAATTATTAGAAAAATTGGACCTCGTTGAAAAAAAATATAAATTAACTAAAAAAGACAAGCTCCAAATTAAGTTTTATAGAGGCTTATATTTTTACCAAATTAAAGAATATGATAAATCGTTTAATTTGATTAAACAAATATCAACTAGAAATCCTTTATATAAGAGTAAGTATATTAATGAGCTTATAAGAACATTAAATAGTAAACATTCTTATATTCTTAGTAAAAAAGATAAAATAAATAGACTCAATGCTCTTTATAATTCAGGACAATATACAACTTTTATGNATGAATATGAAGAAAATTTNTCATTACAATTACTTATTAAGAAATCTTTAATTGAAATTAAATCCAAGAAAACTGAAAAAGGTCTTATGACTTTGAGTAATATATCTCTAGGTAAATTTGCTAGCTCGGGTTCACAATCCAAAGATTTAGAAGCAATGGCTGAATCAAAATATAGAATCATTCTATACGAATTAAATAAATCTAAGGATAATTCGGCATTAGCAATTCGCTTAAACTCTATTCTTACTAATTTTCCTAATTATAAAAAAAATACAGAAGTTGGATATCTAGCTGCAAGACTCTTCACAATTGATAAAAATTATAATCAAGGGATTAAAGTATATAACTGGTTAATTAAAACAAAGTCTAAAGGATATATTGATAAGTCTTTTTATGGACTAGGATTTTCAGAATACATGCAAGGCAACTACAGAGATGCTATTGGCTATTTTAGATCACTTAAGGAATCAGACAAATTGTATTATCAGCAACTTGGTTCTTATTGGACCGCAAAGTGCTTTTTGAAATTAAATGATAGAGATTTAGCTTTTAAAGAATTTAATGAGCTGGCTGATATACACAAGATAGGGTATTATCCATATCTTGCTTCAAAAGAAATTAATAAGAAAATTNATATAAAGCCAACTAAGCAAATAATAAATTCAAATATATATAAAAATGATATTAATCTTCTAGTAATATCAAAAAATCATAGAAAACTTAGAAAAGAAATCGAAAACTATATTAGAAATAAAATTAACTCCACAAATTTTATAGATTACCTAAATGAGCTCAACTATGCGGGGGAATTCAACTTATCAATCAAAATATCCTATAGCTATAATGCAAATGATAGATATAAATATCCCAGAGGNTTTAGGTCTATTGTAGAAAAAAATTCAAAAAAATATGGTGTNGATCCTAATTTAATTTACGCACTNATAAGAGAGGAAAGTCTTTATGATTCAAAAGCCCTTTCATGGGTTGGAGCCAAAGGATTAATGCAAATCATGGATAAAACTGGAGACTCTTTAGATAGGGAACTAAAGATAAAATCATTATTATTTAACCCCGAGGATAACATTAACCTTGGAACATACTATCTCATGAAATTATCAAAAAGATTTAACAATAATCTTTCAAACATACTAGCTGCATATAATGGTGGTCCCAATAATGTTGATTTATGGAGAAATAAATTTACAGGGCTTGATGATGATGAATTTGTTGAAAATATTCCTTTCAAAGAAACTAATGGNTATGTTAAAAGGGTTTTAAGAAGTTATTATTACTACAAGAATAATNACTAAGATAGTTTAGAAAAATTTTTTAACACTTTTAAACCAAAAGAGCTACTTTTTTCAGGATGAAATTGTGTAGCAAAAATATTATCCAGGCTAATAGAAGAAGAAAAATCTACTCCATAACTTGAAATCGAGTCCGTCAGTTCATCCTTAATAGCTGTTTTGTAAGAATGAACAAAGTAAAACCAACTTTTATTAGGTACCCCTTCAAAGAGTGGTGAACTTTTTTTGAACTCCACCTGATTCCATCCCATATGTGGAACTTTCAGTTTATTANATTCAAANTCTATCCTATCTACACCCCCTTCTANCATTGAAAGTCCAACTGAGTCTGGGCTTTCTTGGCTATTCTCAAATAAAATCTGTAGACCTAGGCATATCCCTAAAAAGGGTTTACCACTTTGAATTGATTTTTTAATAGGTTCAAGAATTTTTTTTTCTTCCAAATTTTTAATGCAATCACCAAATGAACCTACGCCAGGAAAAATAATCGANTCTGAATCTTCAATAACATTTTTTGAATCTGTAATCTTAGAATCAATAGATAGCAAGCTTAATGCTTTAGANACTGACCTTAAGTTTCCAAATCCATAATCAACTATTGCTATCACTAAAGATTACCCTTAGTTGATGGTATAGAGCTTGACCTTGGGTCAATCAAGGTTGCTAAATCAAGTGATTTAGCNACAGACTTNAAAATCGACTCAATAATATGNTGGTTGTTCCCACCATACTTTAGCTCTATATGAAGATTAGCTTTGATGTTATTCGCAAAAGACTGGAAGAATTCTTTAGTAAGTTCGACATCAAACTCTCCTACTTTAGACGAAGGTAGCTCAACATTAAAAACAAAAAAGGGCCTATTACATAAATCTATTACAGATGATGACAGAGTTTCATCAAAAGGAATTGAACTGGACCCATATCTTTTAATCGATTTTTTATCCCCCAAAGCATCATCAAAAGCTTGGCCTAAAGTAATTCCTACATCTTCNACAGTATGGTGAAAGTCAATTTCAGTATCCCCCACAGCTTTAATTTTTAAATCGAAATATCCATGTTTTGATAGCTGCTCNAGCATGTGGTCAAAAAAAGGTATTCCAGTATCTATTGAATAATCCCCAGTNCCGTCGATATTTAATTCAACATCAACTTTAACTTCATTAGTTTCTCTTTTAACTTTTGCTATCCTATCCATGGTTTGATGTTAAACGAAAAAATATTATTATTCAATTTGGTATTAATAATCATGTTCATCCTCGATTTCTCCTAATATTTCCTCAAATATATCCTCTAAAGTTACAAGACCTGAAGCGTTCTCAGGATTCCCAACTATAGCCATATGTGAACGAGCGTTTTTCATTTCATCAAGAAGCGTGGAAACCAAGGTTTCTTCTTTAACAAAAAAACATTTNTCTAAAAAGGGCTTAATATTTACTGTATCTTTCTCATCAAGAAAATAGCAGGCATGGATAGTGCCTTTTATCTTAGACCTATTCAAATCATAAACAGGAAATCTCGAATGCCCTGTCTGTCGAACCAATTCTTTAACATCCTTNGCATTTTGATTNAATGAGAGTAANACNTTATTTTCGATTGGAATCATAATATCTCGAACAGTTACCTTATCAAACAANAGGATTTTATTCAAAATTTTATCCCTGAATTGTTGAGAAGAATTTTCAATNGCTGATTGAGTCTCTAATTCATGAATCAACTCCTCACGAGTTATCAATTTNTTTTTTGTGCCTATTATNCCGACAATAAAATCNGTTAAGAAATCAATCAAGAATAAAAATGGTTTAAAAATAACGCTNAAAAATCTGGAAAAATATATTGTTTTTAAAACNANAAAATTACTCTGGCNTTGGAAAATCGATTTAGGTACAACNTGTCCAAATATAACTATTAAAGGTGTCAGTATTAATACTGAGATTAAATGNGGATCATATTCACTATAAGCCTCTTCAATAAAAGTGGAAACAAGAACTGTNTTTATCACNATGCAGAGGTTTTCGCCAACCAAGCTNGTAGCAACATATTCCTCNATTCTNTCAATAGAACTCATAACAAGCTTAGCTGAACTATCGCCAGAGTCGGCCTTCGACTTAATAGTTCCTTTGTCACATGAAAGCAATGAAATCTCAGAGCCAGCAAAAATCGCCTGAATNCAAAGTAAAATTAGGGTTATTAAAGGCAAAGTATAAATATTAATTTTGAACCCTCTCAACTTTAATTCTTGTTATTCGATTATTTTCTACTTTTAAAACTGTTAATTTAATACTTCCATTAATGATGTTTTCTCCCTCGACTGGAAGCCTACCTATATTGGTAAAGATAAATCCTCCAACTGTCTCAATATCCAAATTTTCAGGTATTAAGGAACNTGATATTTCCTCTCCTAAAGCTTTTAGTCCACCCGACCTCANCGCGGNATACAGACAAGATTCATTAAAATCAATAATCCTGAGGCCNCCTCCTATTTCAAGTTGATCCTTTTTATANTCTATTAGATTNTTATTCAGCTCCCTTTCATTTTCGATTTGACCAAAAATCTCTTGGAGNATNTCTTCTAANGTAACCACTCCTTCCAACCTACCATACTCGTCTAAAACNATNGCAATATGAGTCTTCTTAACTTGAAACTCTTGTAATAGCTGAAAAACATTCTTTTTGTCTGGTACGAAGTACGGCTCATGTAATATTCCAGATATATCATCAACTTGGCTATTTAATAAATCTTTAGAATGAAGGATTCCTATTACATTNTCGGTATCACCTTTAAATATAGGTATTCTTGATAATCTCCTTTTTCTTATTTCTACTAANGCGTCNATTCGACTAGTTTCAACNGGCATTATTAGTAAATCAGGTTCAGGTGTTAATATTTTAATTAGATTTATTTTTTGCAATTTTAATAAATTATCTATTATCTTACTTTCGCTTTTTTTTATNGAACCTTCGTCCTCTCCTATATCAATCAAACTTGTAACTTTGGACTCATTCTCAAAACTAGATTGAGAGTCTAATACAAGAGGGCTTGTTAATTTAATAAGATATNTAGATAATCCATTAAACACATAGGTAATTGGAAACATTANTTTGTTTATGTAATAGATAACAGGAGCAATATTAATAGAAAGTTTTCTGGCAAACTTAACTCCAATAGTTTTAGGTATAATCTCACAAAAAACTAATATAAAAATAAATGTGACAAGGATTGCTATAACCGAAATGATTTCGGGTGACAGTTTTCCAGTTAATANACTATTAAACCGGGATGATATCAAACTTGTAATAGCAACATTAATAATTTCATCAAGTAGTAATATTGTTGCGATTATTGTTCCTGGATTATTTATGAAAGATTCTAATAGCTTACCNGAAGATGACTTCTTCTTAATTAAGTTAACCTGGTATCTTTGTAAAGAAAAAATAGAACTCTCTGTGATTGAAAAAAAAGCTGACAATATGGCTAAAAAGAAAATTATAATAAAGAATAGATATTGATCGTTCATCTAAAACTTATGGATAAAGCCATTGGCTTCCAGGTTTGAAACCTTACCTCCTTTAACTAGAGAAAGATGTCCCANTGAATTCACAAATCCAATGCGATAAACCTTAAAATTATTTTTTTTACATAGTTTTTCAAAATTCGCAACTTTACTATTTTTAACAGTAAATAATAGCTCATAATCATCACCGCCATTTAAAACTGATTTCATTAATTTTTTAGAACTTAGTGATTCAGTATGATTAATAGATTTAGGTATATCTTCCCAAACTATAGTTGCTCCTTTACCTCCCGTTTTGGGACCTATGAGCCTTCCTAAATCAAGTGCTAGTCCATCGGTTATGTCAATCATGGAGGTAACATCTTTAAGTTGTCCCAAGAAGATTCCCAAATCAACTTTAGCCTTNGGTGANTTATATTTNGATATTAATCTNTTTTCTNGTGAACTAAAAGTTCTTTTATTNTTTAAAATATTCAAACCCCGGGANGCATCCCCAATATTACCGCTCACATAAATAAAATCATTTTTCTTTGAATTTAATCTTTCCTTATAGCTCTTTCCTACAACCTCACCAATTACAGTAAGATCCAAAATCAAAGACTTTGATTTTGAAACATTCCCACCTAGCAAGTAAATATTATAGAATTTACAAACTTTCTTGAAACCGTTAAATAATTTATTTAAAAAACTTGCATTAATATTCTTAGGTATAAAAAGAGAGTTAGAAAAAAATTTAGGCTTAGCACCCATTGCACTTAGATCACTAAGTGCAACTGACACAGAGCGAAATGCAATTTCCTCAGGAGTGAAATAATCTAAATCAAAATGAACACCCTCAACTTGGGAATCACAGGAAATCACTAGTTTATTGGAATTAGTTTTAACTATGGCTGCATCATCACCAATACCCGTAGGAAAGAAAGAGTGCTTTAAAGGGAACTTTTTTTTAATTAATTTTTCAATATAAAATTCATCA
Organism: Deltaproteobacteria bacterium TMED58; assembly: GCA_002167555.2. GTDB lineage: Bacteria > Desulfobacterota_D > UBA1144 > UBA1144 > UBA1144 > TMED58. The sequence continues at coordinate 74,866 of NHDL02000002.1, read as the reverse complement.
AGCATTATAAGTCTTAAATAAAATGATAAATCAATTTAGAAGTTATTCAAATAGTTAATTAAGATACAAAGATAATTTATTAAATAAATCTGTAATTAGTTCTTTTCGTGAATTAAATCCCATAATTCCAATTCTCCAAATTTTTCCCTTTGTTAATCCTAAACCACCTCCAATTTCTATTCCATACTTTGATAATAAATTCCCTCTTATTTCTAAATCATCAATTCCTTTTGGAATAAGTACGGATTTAATCATTGGTAATGACTTAAATCTTGTTTCGTCTACAAAACTTTCAAGTCCAAATTGGGCTAATTTAACTTTAAAATATTCACTATTATTGTGATGCCTTTCGAATCTGTCAGCTAATCCTTCCTTTAAGCATAAATTAAGACCTTCATTTAAAGCAAACAACATATTTACAGGAGCTGTATGGTGATAAACTCTATTGTCACCCCAATAATTAATTAGCATTTTTAAATCAAAATACCATGAACTACTAGAATCTTTTCTATGATTTATTTTATCAATAGCCTTTTCACTAAATGTTATTGGCGAAAGACCTGGTGGAACGCTTAAACATTTCTGGGTTCCGGAAAAACAACAATCTATACCCCATGCGTCAACCTCTAAGTTTACGCCTGCAAGTGAAGTGACAGCATCAACTAAGAAAATTATATCTTTATCCTTTACATATTTCCCAATTGAATCTATTTCCTGAAGTACTCCGGTTGAAGTTTCTGCTTGAACAACACAAATAAGTTTCAAATTGGGTATAGACTTAATCTTTTCAATAACTTTATCTTGATTAAACGAATGTCCCCATGGAACACTCATNGTACTNACNTTCGCTCCAAGCCTTAGTGCAAGATTTTCCATTCTATCTCCGAACTCCCCGTTCTTTAANATTAAAACCTCATCAGATGATTCAACTAAATTATTCATTCCCATTTCCATACCAGAGCTTCCTGTTCCNGAAACAGCAAAAGTAACCTTGTTAGTTGTTTTAAAAACTTTTCTTAATGANGATGATATATTATCTAAAATCCCNAAAAAATCTGGATCTAAATGACTTATCGGCTCCTTAGATAAGGCTTTTTTAATCTTATCATCAATATTAGTTGGTCCTGGGCCCATTAAAATCTTTTGATTAAAATTAATAATTTTTTTTCTCACTATAGAATTATAATAAATTTAAATAACTCTTGGTATAATATTATTATGAAAACACTTTTCTTAGATTTTGATGAAGAAAAAATAATTTCCTCTTTACCAAAGAAATTACCTCTTTTTCCNCTNGATAATGTCGTTTTTTTTCCAAACACTATACTTCCTCTNCATATCTTTGAAGATCGCTATAANCAAATGATTAGTGACTCTAGTAATAGCCATAATTTAATTTGTATGACTCTATTTAATTCCGACTCAGGAGATGATGATTCCGAAAGACTCTCAAATATGGGATGTGTTGGTCGAATAATCAACAACGAAGAATCTGAAGATGGAAAGAAAAATATAATTTTATATGGGCTAAGAAGAATAGANATTCTTGATGTCACTTATGANAANCCTTATAGAGAAGCGGAAATAAAAATAATAGAATCATCTTATTCTGATAATTCTGAGGCTTACAAAAAAAGAATCATAGACTTAATTAATAAATGGAATTTACTGTTAGACGGTTATACAGATGACTATAAAATTAAAATTGAAANTAACTCTACTCTCTCTAGAATCACAGATTCACTTTCCTCTTCTATGGTTTCTAAAGCTTATGATAGACAATTACTACTAGAAGAGCTTAATGAAAGTGTTAGAGCTGAAAAAATTATTGAAGTATTAGAATCTAGAATTGAAATTCTCTCAGGAAAGATTGAAACTCCTGATAGTGATTCAACCCTTATTAACTAAAAACTCATATACTTCGGGGTTAACTAAATCTTTATTCTCTTTCCAAAANCCATGCCCACCAGGAAAAGATATAACTTGATTATTTCTTAAATATCTTGCCATATCACAAGATTTCTCAGGTGGTACAATTAAGTCATNTTTACCATAAATAATAAGAGTCTCTGATTTNATCTTAGTTAAGTAATGGTTGTTTCTNAGACCACTTATAGCCCTACATTGNTTTAGATANCCTTCAATTTCTTTTTTCGANTTACTAAACTTTGTTTTNTTATATTTANCAAAATTTTCTTTAATATAATCCCTTGAATAGCCCAGNAACATAGCATTGAACCATATTTCTTTCATACCAACTTTAGATACTATTTTTTTTGATACATTAATTATTTCTTCATTTATTTTATCTCTTGAGGAGCATGTACAAGCAAGTACAAGCTTATTAACTTTAGTCTTAAACTTTGCTGCAAAAACTTGCGCTATCATTCCACCCATGGATTTCCCTATAACATGAGTTTCTTTAATCTTTAATTTATCTAATATCTCATTGCAATTATCAGCATAAATCTCCATTGTTAGAGGATAATCCACATTACTACTTTTACCTGAACCAATATTATCAAATATAATAAGTGAAAAATATTCAGAAAAATATTTAACCTGATCATCCCAACTAGAGATAGTACTTCCTAGTCCACCAATAAAAAAAATATAAGGTTTACCAACTTTATGTTTTACAAGGTAATTTATCTTACCTAACTTCGTATTCAGTATAGCTATTTCTGACTCCTTAAATAACTATCAATTATTAGACATGCGGCTAGCATATCTTGAAAGCTTTTTCTTTTTTTTCTAGAGACATTCATTTTAATTAAAATTTCATCAGCCTCCTTAGATGTAAAGTTTTCATTCCAATAAGTTACCTTAATACTTGTTAGCTTCATTAATTTTTTTGCAAAATTTTCAATATCCGTCTGAATNTTTAACCTTCCGTCATCTTTGATTGGTAAGCCAANCAAAATTAGATCCGGCTCTCTCTCGCCTATAATAGACAATATATCATCAAAATATTCCTCTTTAGAATCATTAAATAGTAACTTCACAGGGTGGCTTGCTATTCCNAAATCATCGCTTCCTGCAATNCCAATTCTCTTCANTCCAAAGTCAATTGCTAATATGCCCATTTTTATAATCTATCATATAATATATCCAATATGGCTAACAACTTTTTTTATATAATTATAGATATTTTATTTAACACAATGCATATTTTTGCAATTTTAATTAACTGTTTTGGATGGGCATTTAAAAAAACTTTAAGGATAAACCTTCTATTACTCCTAATTACAATCTCTAGCTGGTCAATCTTAGGATTATTTTATGGGGTTGGATTCTGCTTTTTAACAATGCTTCATTCATTAAGCTTAGATTTNTTTGGTCCTACTAGTATTCCATTCTCGTACTTAGATTACATAATTCTTGAAAAACTAAATATAAATACTTCNNCTAATGTTATTTCTTTAACAAGTATTTTTNTTNTTTTTNCTGCTTTAGCCATATCATTAAAAAGAAATTTTATCACCAAGGATAAAACAATTATATGGCTTTTGTGGATTTCATGTATATGTTGGCTAATTATAGTTAATAAAAAAGGAATTGGGTTTGTACCTGACCTGACTAACATGTTTATATTCTTAACATTATTAGCTTCATTCACTTTAATTGGTAAAATTTTTCAGCAGCTTTTGCGAAAAGATTTTTAAAATAGTGAACCTAATATACAATATTATATGGAGTTAAATTTATGGAAGTAGTAACAAGATTTGCACCAAGTCCTACAGGGCTACTCCATCTGGGAGCTGTTAGGACAGCTATATTTAATTTCCTTTATACAAAAAAAAATAATGGAAAATTTATTTTAAGAATAGAAGATACAGATCAAGNGAGNTCNACTNAAGAATCNTTAAATCAAATACTTGAGTCTCTGAGTTGGCTTGGAATTGAATATGATCAAGGCCCATATGTCCAATCTGACAGGCTAGAACATTATATAGGAATTGCTCATGCACTTATAGATAGAGGTTTGGCCTATAAATGTTTTATGACAAACCAAGAAGTTGAAGAGCTAAAAATTAAAGCTGCAAAAGAAAAGAGAGTTTATAAATATCCAAGAACTTGGAGAGATAGGAAAGATCATCCGAAAAACTCACCATATGTTATTAGGTTTAAAACACCCGATAACGTAAATATTGAATTTGTAGATACTTTAAGAGGGAAGATAAAAGTTGAGTCGAATAATCTTGATGATTTTATAATAATTAGAAGCGATGGTTATCCAACATATAATTTTTCTACCGTAATTGACGATGCTGAAATGTATGTAACTAATGTAATTAGAGGAGAGGATCATTTATCCAATACTTCAAAACAAATACTAATTTTTGAATCAATAGAAAAAAAGCCNCCNGTTTTTACACATGTTTCAATGATTTTAGGAAAAGATAAATCAAAACTAAGTAAAAGAAATGGTTCAAAATCAATTAACGATTTTAAAAAAGAAGGGATATTGCCAATTTCTATATTGAACTACTTAGCACGTCTCGGATGGTCACATGGTGACCAAGAGATATTTACCTTAAATGAAATGATGGAACTGTTTGATATAAACAATTTAACAAAATCTCCTGCAATTTTTGATGAAAATAAGTTGAAATGGGTGAACACCCAGCATATAAAAGCTTTGAAGAATAGTGATTTACTTAGTATGCTAGGAATGAAATTTATTGAAAATATTAATATAGACTTAGCTTTATCCGTTTCAAAAGAAAAAGGGAAAGACATTAGATCGATAAAAGAGTCGCTGCAATTTTGTCAAACAGAATCAATAAAAATAGGAAAAGAGTTTGAAGATATAGTTTCAAGCGTAGAAACTAGAAAAATAATAGAGGAATTTTATTTAAGAATTTCCAATATAGATATGTTCGACATAGATGAAATAAAGAATTGTATGCAAATCTTTTTAGAAGAAAGAAATTTAAAAATGAAAGAACTAGGTTTGCCTTTAAGGATAATACTTACTGGGTCTAAAGTTTCACCCGGCATTTTTGAAATTATTTCTATTTTAGGAAAAGAAGTTTTTCGGAAGAGAGTAGAAGATTATCTTAGATTATGAAAAAAAATAAATTACTAACTATTGGCATAACAGGTATGATGGGTTCAGGAAAATCAACTGCACTCAATTTTTTTAACAAAAGAGGGATTAAGACTTATGATTTAGATATAGAGGCGAAAAAATTACTTAAAAAAAATTCATATTGTTACAATAAAATACTTAAATATTTTGACGAAGAAATTTTAAATTCAAATGGCAGTATAAACAAGAAGAAATTAAGGGCCATAGTTTTTAACAATAAGAAGCATTTAGATATGTTAAATTCGATTGTGCATCCTGAGCTGAATAAAAAAATAACTTTAATTTGTAATAATTTGGAAAAGGCCAAGAAAAAACTTGTTGTATTTGAGGGAGCATTAATTTCTAGAGACACTAAGTTTGGATCATCCCTAGACTATATTTTGTATATACAAGCTCCTAACAAAATTTTAAATACTAGAATAGTAAAAAGAGACAAGATTGATAAAAAAAATGCCGAAAAACTTATATTAATGCAAAAAAAGGTAAAAAATAATAAAAAAAACGCTGATTTTATAATAAGAAATGATTCAAATATAAAAGAATTTAATTCTCGATTAAATTTCGTACTGGATAAATTGCCCTATTAGATTATATTTAGTTACTTAAATACTATTTTTTTTATTTAATGAATATTAGCAATATTATTTTTCGTGAGGTTTTAAATGAGTAATGATCAAACGATGGACCAAAAAATTAAATTTCTTGAAGATAAAATAGCCTTAGCTGAAGAAGCTGGCGGAAAAGATAGAGTAGATAAGCAACATGGAAGAGGTAAGTTAACTGCCAGGGAAAGAATAGAATTTATTCTGGATAATGAATCTTTTGTCGAGCTTGATAAGTTCGTTGAACATCAAAACTATAATTTCGGTATGGAAAAAACGAAATTTTTAGGTGATGGAGTCATAACTGGCTATGGCAAAATAGATGGTAGACAAGTTTTTGTATATGCTCAAGATTTTACAATCTTTGGAGGCGCTCTAGGATTAGCTCATGCAAGAAAAATAACTAAGATAATGGATATGGCAGTACAAGTAGGATGTCCCGTAATAGGTCTAAGTGATTCTGGCGGGGCTAGAATCCAAGAAGGCGTTAGAGGACTAGCTGGCTACGCCGAAATCTTTTTGAGGAATGTTCAAGCCTCTGGAGTTATTCCCCAACTTTCAGCAATTATGGGACCTAGTGCAGGGGGGGCTGTTTACTCACCAGCAATGACCGATTTTATTGCTATGGTTAAAAATACTAGCTATATGTTTATAACAGGTCCAGATGTAGTAAAATCAGTTACTAATGAAGAAGTTACTCAAGAGGAATTGGGTGGGGCTGATATGCATTCAAGCCAGAGTGGCGTTGCTCAATTCGCCGCAGAAAATGATGAAGATTGTCTTAATCTTTTACGCGAACTATTTACTTTTTTACCTTTAAACAATATGGAAGATCCCCCAATCCTAAAGTGTGATGATCCTGTAGATAGAAAAACTGACAAGTTAAAAGATATTGTTCCTACTAATCCTAACAAACCCTATGATATGAAAGAAGTTATCAGTTCAATTGTTGATAACGATTATTTCTTTGAAGTCGCAGAAAATTATGCTCCAAATATAGTAGTTGGATTTGCAAGATTAAATGGGAAAACTGTTGGTGTTGTAGGGAACCAACCTAATGTTTTAGCGGGGGTTCTAGATATAAAATCTTCTATTAAGGGTGCCAGATTTGTAAGATTCTGCGATTGCTTCAATATACCACTTCTAACTCTGGTTGATGTACCAGGTTTTCTTCCGGGTGTAGATCAAGAATTGAATGGAATTATACTTCATGGTGCCAAGCTACTATATGCTTATTGCGAGGCTACAGTACCTAGAGTAACTGTTATAACTAGAAAGGCTTATGGTGGTGCCTATGATGTTATGTCCTCAAAACATTTAAGAGGTGATATAAATCTTGCATTCCCTACTGCGGAAATCGCTGTTATGGGACCTGATGGAGCCGTTAATATTGTGAATAGAAAAGAAATTCAAAATGCTAAAGACCCAGTAGAAGAGAAAGCAAAGCTTGTTGAAGAATATAAACAACTTTTCGCGAATCCTTATAGAGCTGCGAATTTAGGATATATTGACGAGGTACTTAAGCCTGAGGATACAAGAATTAGAGTTGTTAGGTCATTTGAAATGCTTGAAGGTAAAAGGCAAAATAATCCACCAAAAAAACATGGATTAATTCCACTATAGGTTTTCACTGGAGATTTAATATATGTATAAAAAAATTTTAATAGCTAACCGTGGTGAAATTGCAGTAAGAATTATAAGAGCAGCAAAAGAATTAGGTATAAAAACAGTTGCAGTTTACTCAGATGCGGATAAAGATTCCCTACATGTCAATTTAGCTGACCAGGCATTTAATATTGGTAAGCCACTACCCAACGAGAGCTATTTAGTGGGAAAAAGAATAATCTCTGTAGCCAAAAAAGCTAAATGTGATGGAATTCATCCAGGATATGGTTTTTTATCTGAGAATGCTGAGTTCGCAGAACAATGTATAGAAAATAAAATTGATTTTATTGGACCAAGTCCAGAAGCCATCAGATTGATGGGGGACAAGATTACCTCACGAGAAATTGCTAAGAGCGCAAAAGTTCCTCTTGTTCCAGGAACTGATGGTGAAGTTAAGGACGATGAAGCACTAGAAATAGCAAAAAAAATTGGTTTCCCTTTAATGATAAAAGCATCTGCCGGTGGTGGAGGAAAGGGGATGAGGTTGGTACATAAAGTTTCTGAATTTGAAAATTCACTTAAAATGGCAAAAAGTGAGGCAAAAAATGCATTCAATAATGACGCAGTATTTATAGAAAGATTTGTTCAAGAACCAAGACATATAGAAATTCAAATATTAGGTGATAAAAAAGGAAATGTTGTTCATCTTTTTGAGAGAGAATGTTCAATTCAAAGAAGACACCAGAAAGTAGTTGAAGAGGCTCCTTCTCCCGGAGTAAGTGAAAAAACAAGAAAAAAAATGGGAGAAATTGCTGTAAATCTAGCAAAAAAAGTTTCTTACTCAGGGGCTGGCACTGTTGAATTTATTATGGATCAAAAAGAGAACTTTTATTTTCTAGAGATGAATACACGAGTTCAAGTAGAGCATCCAATAACAGAAATGATTACTGGTATTGATATTGTTAAGGAGATGATCAGAGTTTCATATGGTCATAAATTAAGTTTTAAACAAAAGGATATTGAAAGAAAAGGTCATGCAATTGAATGCAGAGTTTGTGCAGAAGACCCTGATAACAACTTCCTTCCTACACCAGGAACAATTTCATATGTTAAATCGCCACAAGGGCCAGGTGTTAGAGATGATTCTTCTCTTTTCAATGGATATAAAGTTACTACTTTCTATGATCCAATGCTTTCCAAGTTAATTGTTTGGTCTGAAGACAGAGACAGTGCAATAAAGAGAATGTCACGTGCTCTAGCAGAATATATTGTTCTTGGAGTTAGGACAAACCTAGGATTCCTCGTTAGGCTAATGGATGATAAAGATTTCATATCAGGGAAGCTTGATACAGGCTTTATTGAAAAACATAAAAAATTATTAAAAATTCCAAAAGAAAATAGTGATATAGCAACAGTTGCTTCTGCCATAGTAATACATGGAGCAACTGGAATAGAGAATACTTCAAGAGATCCGAGATTTACACCTTGGAAATATATAGCTAGGAGATCAAGTGTTTCAAGAAACTCCATGTTCTAGAAATTGAAAATATTAAAATGAAATATAGTCTCAAAATTAATAAAAAATTAATCTCTTTTGAGTTGATAGAAAAAAATAATAACTTTCAAATATTACTTGATGAAAAAAAATATTCAGCTGAACTAATTAAAATAGATTCGAATTTGTTTTCACTAATATGTGATGGTTCAACTTATACCATTGCTATCCAAAAAGAAGGAAAAAAGATTGATCTATTTTTCAAGGGTGAGCTTTTTAGTTACGAAATTCCATCACAAAGAGATAAAGCTGGAAGCGAAAATACATCGGGAATTGATAAAATAGCAGCTCCAATGCCTGGAAGGGTTGTCAAACTCCTCAAATCAGTTGGTGATTCAGTTTCAGAAGGAGATGGTGTTGTAGTTGTTGAAGCTATGAAAATGGAGAGTGAACTTAAAACCACAATTGATGGAAAAATAACTGATATCAGTGTTAAAGAAGGGGATACTCTTGATTTGGGTGCACACATATTAACAGTTGAATCAGAAGACAAAAAATAATAATATTATTTATAAGTTGAAAAGTTTTCTATTAATCATCCTATTTTTTTCATTAAGTATAAATACTGGATTATCAAAACAAATTAGAATTAATATTGGAAGTGAGCCTGGTACGTTAGATTGGAACCTAGCAACTGATAGCTCCTCTTTTCAGATAATTAATAATATAATGAGTGGGCTCACAAAGTTTAATAATAATCTAGAGTTAGAGGCTAACCTTGCAGAATCCTGGGAAGTTAATAAGAAAGAAAAATCTATAACAATAAAGCTAAAAAATAATATTAAATGGTCAGATGGAGAAAATCTTACCGCCAAGCAGTTTATAGATTCTTGGGAAAGGCTCTTAAATCCAAATACGGGTGCCGACTATGCTTACTTTTTATACGACATTAAAAATGCAAAAGAGTATAACCTTGGAACGATTAAGGATTTTAGCCTGGTTGGTGCCAAGGCGCTTGATAAAAAAACCATTAAAATTCATTTGACGGAAAATAAATCATATTTTATGAGTCTTTTAAGTTTTATGTCAACATTCCCTATCAGAGCTGAAAAAATAGAAAAATACCAACAGGAATGGGTACAGCCAAATAATATTACAACACTTGGTAAATACACGTTAGCTGAATGGGCTAGCCATGATTACATACTGTTAAATCCTAAAAAGAAGGATGACAATTCTGTTTTATTATTAATGAACGATAACCCATCCTCATCCTTAGCCATGTTTGAAAACGGTAACTTAGATATAGTTGATGGAAGTGGTATACCATTACTTGAAATTCCCTATCTCATCTCAAAAAAACTTTTAAATTTTGAATCACAATTTAGAAATAATTATATTGGATTTAATGTTCAGAAGTATCCGTTTGATAATAAAAAAGTTCGAGAAGCTTTTGCTCTATCTATTGATAAATCTATTTTTGAAAAAGTTTTACATAATACTGTGATTAAAACAGAATCTTGGATTCCACCTGGATTAATAGGCAGCATCCATAATAATTCACCCAGATATGATAAGAATTTGGCCAATAAAATTCTAGATGAAAATGGGTATAAAGACAGAAAAAAGTTTCCTAAAATAAAATTCTTATTTCCTGAAAGTGGGAATAATAGAATAATCGCAGAATTGCTTCAGACAATGTGGATGGAAAATCTGGGAATTAAAGTAGAAATGCAAGGCCTAGAATGGAAGATTTATCTAATTACGCTTGATATTGATAGGCCACACATGTTTAGAGCAGGATGGGCAGCAGATTATCCTGACCCACATAACTTTATGAACATATTCACTTGTAACGGAGGGAATAATGAAACTGGATGGTGTGACAATCAATATGACGAAAAAATAAATTCAGCATCTTACGAAACATCTAAACTAGCACGTGAAACTTTATACATCGAAGCACAAGAAAGGTTGCTTTATAATCAAAATGTTATTATTCCTTTATTTATATCAAATCAAATCTATCTTAAAAGTAAAAAAATAAAAGAATTAAATTTTTCTAAAATGGGAATAATTAACTTTAGCGAGGTAAAAATTCAAACTAAGAATTAAAGTAAGGGATTATTTCTTTAGCATAAGTTTCCATTGCTAAATCAGGATTAGGACTAAAGTAATGGAAAAGTACAAAATGCTTGACACCTTTTTCTATATAATTTTCAATCTTATCAATACAAGCTTTCTTTGAACCTGTAATTGTAAAATCTATCACTGCTTCCCTAGGGAAAAACTTACCCATATCTCTAAATCTCTGTTTCTTTTCCTCATCGGTAGGTGTGATATTAAAATAGTTTAAACCTTTGTATTCATCAGGAATATCAATATCATAACCTGCCTTTTTAAGTTGGTCCTGCATTATGCAAACATACCTAAAGGGCTCAAGAGTCTTGTAAGCTTCATCTTCATTCTCTCCAACAGAGGTAAAAACCCATAAAGTTGAATCTATATCGTCTAAAGTTCTGCCAGAATTAATTGCTGAAGTTTCAATCTTATCTAATGACTCCTTGTATAAATTAGGTGTAAGGTCTATAGGCATCCAACCATCGCCAGATTTACCAATTAAGTCTAATCCTTTGTCAGTATGTGTTGCATAATAAAAAGGTATGCTTTCTCTATCATTGTAGAGATTTAACAACAGGGAAGCTTTCTCCAAATTAAAGAAATTTCCCTTATAGTCAACAGTTTCTTTTGTAGACCAAAGAAGTTTCATTACGTCCACTGCTTCAATCATTCTCTCAAAAGGCTTATCCCAAGGGATACCATATGCATCAGTATTCATTGATTCGCCTACCCCCAAACCTAATGCGACTCTTCCTTTGGAAATATGATCTACAGTTGCTAGCCTTTGCGCAAAAACAGCAGGGTGATTTCTATGTGGATCAGAAGTTGAGCCAATAATTATATTCTTAGTTAGCTGTGCAATTGATGCTGCGATTGTCCATGCTTCATAAGCNGGGCTTGGNGCAATAAATGCAAGATGATCAGGAAACCATAGNCTATCAAANCCCATCTGATCAGCTTTGATACAAAATTCAATTAGTCCTTGNGAATCGGCGCCTGGCATTGGGGGAACTAAACCAAATTTAATCTTATTCATAAAGAAAGTCCTATTCTAAGAAGCTCTTTAATACTTCACCTACATCAGATTTCGCCAATTTTTCTAAAGCCTTTTTCTCTATCTGCCTAATTCGTTCTCTGGTCAAATCAAACTTTTTACCTATTTCATCCAAAGTATATGTACTTTCCATGTCGATACCAAATCTCATCTTAATTATTTCTTCTTCCCTAGGAGTTAAAGCTTTAAGTGCTCCTTTGATTCTTTCAGTCAAAGAGCTTTCTGCAACTATTTTGTCAGGAACCGGGGAGCCTTCATCAGGAATAAAATCAAGCAATGTTGCCTTCTCTCCATCAAATACCGGTGTATCTAGCTGTATAACTTCATTAGTTGATTCTAGTATCCTTTTTACACCATCAATAGAAATACCAACTTTCTCAGCAATTTCTGAGGGTGTGGGCTTTCTACCCAAATCTTTTTGTAAAGCAGTACTTGCTTTGAAAACTTTACTAGCTTGCTCTAATACATAAACTGGAACTCTAATTGTCCTTGTTTGATCCAGTAAGGCACGTGAGATAGCCTGGTGNATCCACCAAGACGCATANGTTGAAAATTTAAATCCTTTAGTATGATCAAATCTTTCAACAGCTCNCATTAATCCAACATTNCCTTCTTGAATTAAATCTTGTAGNGCCAATCCTCTACCTATATATCTCTTAGCAATACTAACTACAAGTCTAAGATTTGCTTTAACAAATCTTTCCTTTAAGGCATTTGCNANATTAGTATATGCTTTAATATAGCCTTCGACTTCTGCAATTCTTCTTTTTTNACCACCTTTAAGTGAAAGTAGCTTTTTCTTTTGAGTTGCAGTTATTTTTGATGAGGTTACTTGATTTAGTAATTCAGTGTAATTTAATGCGTGAAGCTCAGATTTTTTAATCTTTGCTGAAACTTCAACTTCCTGCTTTGACTTCAATAAAGGCTCAAGAGACATATCCTTGAAATATACGTAAAGTAGCCTGTATTGTTCATCAGGCACCCAGTCNTTCTTTTTTGTTTTTCCTGCGCCCTTTAAAGTAGTTTTTTGNTATTCTTCCAATAAAGCCTTATCATCTAAGTCATNATTANCGGAATCTTCCTTTTCTGAATCATAAGTATCATGTTCGTTGGAGCTCATATTACAACCTTTTCTTGTACAAAATTAAATCGACCTAATTATACAATTTTTAAATTAATAAGTATATGGCAAAAAATGTACCTAAAAACTGGCCCGGAAGGATTCGAACCTCCATTGCTTGGACCAAAACCAAGAGTCCTGCCATTAGACGACGGGCCAATTTATAAGAGAATACAGAAAAATTTTGTAATTTCAATCAAACGAGAAATGCCATCCTTCAAATGATTCTGCAACCATGGTAGAAAAATCTTCATTTGATTCCAAATACTTGATAGATTCCAAATAATTTTTTTTACTATCTAAAACACAAAAAATAGTAGATCCAGTCCCTGAAATTGAGTAAGCATCAAAATCCAAATTTTCCAAAATCTTAAATATATCCAGGTATTTTTGATTTTGTTCAATTAACAAAGGGGTAAATGTGTTCTCTAATATGAAGTCTTTCCCATTTATGAAAGCAAGTTTCTTTAAATAAGGGTTTATTATATCTTTTTTCAATAAATCATAATTTTCGTCGAGAAGACTGTAAATTAATTTTGTCTCAGAAATTATATTAGGAAAAATTAATAAATATTTTATTTTCTCATTAATATTATATGGCTCGACTATTTCTCCCCTACCCCCTACTCTCGCAGTCCTTGAGTAAAGAAAAAAGGGAACATCAGAGCCTAATTCAATAGCAATTCCTTTTAATGCATCAAAATTATCTATAGAAAAAAGCTTAGAAAGTGCTATTAAAGTGGAAGCCGCATTGCTACTCCCTCCACCCATTCCTGCACCAACTGGTATTCTTTTCTTTACCGAAATATTTAGGTGACTACTNATNNTAAAGTAATCGATAAATTTTAATGCTGCCTTAGTAATTAAGTTTTCTTCAAAGTCAGCTATTTCATTTGGAAATTGAAGATTAAGCACATTTTTGCTATCTGAAACTTTTATTTCAATTTCATCATACAAGCTGATTGGTTGCATTAAAGAGCTAATATTATGATAATTATCGTTTCTTTTATTAAGAACAATTAAATCTAGGTTAATCTTTGCTGGTGATAAAATTTTAATCTTATTCATTTTGTTATTTTTTATACCATAAGTATAAATTAAATAAAATTATTAGTATCTTTCCTTGACATATTATAATTTTAGGTTTTGTTTAACATGTGAAGAAAAAAACTATTAATTCTAAATCAATGTTCAAAAATGCAAGAAAAGTTATGCCTGGAGGTGTAAATAGCCCTGTAAGATCTTTTAATGCTGTAAATTCGACCCCTGTTTATATAAAAAAAGCTAAAGGTGCTTACTTGTACGATGAAGATAATAATAAATATATTGATTACATAAATTCNTTTGGTCCGCTGATTTTTGGACATTCAAANAAGGAGATATCANANGCAGCTATTAAGGCCATAAAAAATGGNACNACATTTGGAGCATGTCATGCAAATGAAATTGAGCTTGCAGANCTAATNAAAGAGAAAATTCCCTCAATGCAGATGNTTAGATTAACAAGCTCTGGCACAGAGGCNACAATGAGCGCAATAAGGCTGGCCAGNGGNTTTACTAGAAAAGANAAAATTATTAAATTTGAGGGCTGCTATCATGGACATGTNGANCATCTTTTAGTAAAAGCTGGCTCCGGCCTNAGCACTTTTGGATCACCTTCATCNCCNGGAGTCCCAAAGGATTTTACTAAAAATACACTTATTGCTGAATTTAATAATATTGAACAAGTCGAGAAACTATTCAGAAAAAATAAGAATAGTGTTGCGGCAATTGTTATAGAGCCCGTTCCTGCAAATATGGGTCTAGTATTACCAAAAAATAGATTCTTAAAACAAGTTCTTGATTTAGCACATAGCAATAAATCATTAGTCATATTTGATGAAGTAATTTCTGGGTTTAGATTATCTATTGGAGGTGCCCAGGGATTTTACGGTTTAAACCCAGATATAACTTGCATAGGAAAGATTATTGGGGGAGGGTTTCCTATTGGCGCCTTTGGTGGTAGGAAGGATATAATGACCATGGTTTCTCCTACTGGTCCTGTCTATCAAGCTGGAACATTATCAGGAAACCCTGTTGCTGTAGCTGCAGGAATTAAAACAATTCGATTATTATCCCAAGATAATGGAAAAATATATGATAGATTGGAGAAGAAAGCCAATGTTATCAAGGATGAGTTAAATAAATTAAAACTTAAAAATGTAACTATAAATCAGCTTGGATCTCTTTTGACATTCTTTATAACTAAAGAAAAATTTGTAAATAATTACCAAGATGTATTAAAGTGCGATTTTAAAATGTACGGTAAAGTTTTTAAAAAATTACTTTCATCAGGAATTATGATTCCGCCATCACAATTTGAAGCAATGTTTATATCAGACTCTCATTCAAAAAATGATATAATCTTAACTATAAATGAATTGAAAAAAGCGTTCAAATCATTAGGGTTATATTAAATTTGANAAGAAATACTCTGTGGATTAAGTTCATTGTAATAGGATCGGAGCTAGCAATCCTTATTCTAGCTGGGATTTTCTTAGGTAATAAACTTGATTTATATTTTGATACATTGCCNATTTTCACAATCATTGGTGTAATTATTGGTTCNATTGGAGGATTTAGCCTAATGTTTAAGTTACTTAAAAGGCTTAATAAAGANAATGACAAGNAAAAATAGTCTATTTAATCTTGTTTCNATAAACTTAATGATACTCTCGTATCTTCTCTTTCTTTATCTAGAAGAACTATTTATTCAAGGTATTTTTTTTGGNATAATTCTAAGTTATTTCAATATAAAAAGTACTGAAATCATAGCTAAATTCTTTACAAGAGCTCAAAAAACAAAGGCCTTTATGTTTATTCTGACAATCTTAAAAATTACGTTATTGGCTGGTATTGCTATTTTTCTTCTAAGAAATCTATCAATAGATTTAATTGGATTTTTGACAGGTTTTAGTGTAATTTTAATTGTGTTTATTCTACTAAATCAAGGAAAATAATATATGAGTGCAGCTCTAGAACATGCTCAATGGACAGAACTTATAGGTGTAAATGATTTTGATCATATTGTTGGATCAGGAATTGTCGTACTAATTTTGATTGCAGTATCACTAAAGATAAAGAAACATTGTTCTAATAATAATTCAATAGTTCCTTCAGAAAAATTTAGCTTAACAAACTTTTTTGAGTTCCTTGCGCTCGACTTTTTATTAGATTTGCTTACTGGAATATTTGGTAGNGAAGAAAAAGCAAAGAAATTTCTACCTTTATTGGGTGGTTCTTTTCTTTTTATATTTTTTTCAAACCTTTTAGGTGTTTTTCCAGGTTTTTATCCCGCAACTCAGAATCTTAATTCTACTTTAGCAATGTCTCTTGTTATATTTTTTACATACAATTATCTAGGATTTAAAGAACATGGTGCAGGTTATTTAAAACATTTTATGGGACCNGTTTTATATTTAGCCCCTTTAATGATATTTATTGAAGTTGTNAGTCANCTNGTTAGNCCNGCATCTCTTTCTTTNAGNCTNTTTTGGAATATGTTTGGNGANCANTTAGTNNTNCANATTTTNTCTAANTTAACNCCNTACATNGTNCCNGCAATNTTTATAGGNNTNGGNGTNTTTGTTTCTTTTNTNCAAGCTTTTATTTTTACTATTTTATCAAGTATATATATATCACTTTCAACAAGTCATGATCATTAAATANAAGGAGGNATATAATGAAGAGATTTACAATTTTTGCATTTAGCATGTTGGCTGTACTTTTTCTTTTTACGCCAGAAGTTTATGCTGCTTCAGACGGTGAAGCGATTTCTGGTCTTGCCCTTGGAGCTGGATTAGGAATAGGTCTTGCTGCTGCAGGTGGCGCTATTGGGCAAGGAAAAACTATGGATGCTGCATTAAATGCTATTGGTAGAAATCCTGGAGCTGCTGGTCAAATACAAACACCAATGATTATTGGTTTGGCTCTGATTGAATCATTAGTTATTTATGCTCTTGCTATAACATTCTTATTACAAAGTAAAATATAGGTAAGCTTATAGAGTTAAAGGAAGGCGAGCTATTCTTGTCTTCCTTTATATGAGTCGGTATACAGACAAAGTTTACCAATGGATTTTCTTTCTTTTATTTTTTCTAGTGGTATGAGGAATTCAGAAATATGGAACATTGAAGGTTTTGATAATTTTATAAGCTTCTTGTTGTATAAATCACTAACACCTTTAAGACAATTTAAATTAAAATTTTTATTTCCTCTGGCAAAGGGTCCCCAAAATATTCCAATTATATCGCAACCTTTTAGTAAAACCTTATTTGTTTGTATACTTGAAATATCACCAGATGCAAAACCCATAATAAGCAATTTTCCTTCCCAAGCAATGAATCTTAATGAATCATTAGTGTATGTTCCTCCGACTGTATCATAGATGATATCAAAGGTTATTTCTTTGAAATCCTTTAAAGAATCTCTAAGATTATCCTTTTTTGTTAAAACTAAGTTATCTGCTCCATACTCCTTACATGCTAATAATTTATCCTCTGATGAAGCCATCGCAGTAACTTCACATCCTATTGCTTTACAAATCTCAATAGCCGATAAGCCAATACCACCGGATGCCCCCAAAATTAAAATTTTATCTTTTGGTTTTATCTTAGCTCTTTCAATTAATGCATAATATGAAGTTCCATAATTAATAGTCATGCAAGCCGCTAAGTCAAAAGGCATTTTTTTTAATTTACTTACAACAAAATTCTCATTAATAATTACTTTATCGGCAAAACCTCCCCATTTAGATAAAGCTATGACCTCGTCTCCTATTCTAAAATTCTTGACCTTGCTTCCTATGTCTAAAATCACTCCAGAAATTTCTAGCCCTGGTGTAAAAGGCAATGGTGGAGTATCTTGATATTTTCCCTCAACAGCTAAAACATCAGCAAAGCTTATTCCACAACAATAAACCTCAACCAATATATCATTCTCTTTTAATGAAGATAATGTACTAGTAGATAATTCAAGATTTCTTAGAGAACCAAAGTTATTTTGTTTGATTAAATTTACCTTCATAATTTTTTAATTAGCTTTTTGACAAAACTAATCCCCTCCTCCCAATTTAAAATATTTCCCTCTAGTTGTTCGTCAAAGGCTTCCGATAATATTTTCTTAAACTTTGGCCCAGGCTTCAATCCTAAGCTAATTAAGTCATCACCATTAATTATAGGGCTTGGCTTTATAGGTTCACTCTTGAGTTCCTCAATTTTTTCCATAGTGAACTGCAAGAGGCTTAAATCTCCATGACTAGCTAAACAATCGGCCTTATGTAGCTTTAAATGTAAATCAAAATTATCAATTGATATGAACCTCTTAAAAGTGCTTTTTTTCATATTTTTTATATTCCCAAACTTCATATGTTCGCTAACAAGTGATTTAATATCTGATATTTGCTTATTAGAAAATTTTAAATTCTTACAAATTCTCTCCGACATTGCAGCTCCAACATATTCATGACGATTAAATCTTACTCTATCCGTTTTTGTGTAGGTTTTGGGCTTCCCTATATCGTGAAGAAGTGCTCCTAAAGCTAAAGTAGGATCAACGGGCACATCATCGGTTAGTTTATCTAAAACTAAACAAGTATGAACAAAGACGTCTCCTTCTGGATGAAACTCTACTGGTTGATCTACTCCCTTTAATTCTTCAATTTCTGGAATTATATATTTTAGTATTCCATAATCACTTAAAATTTTAATACCTCTTCCAGGATTCTTATTTGTTATAATTTTTACAAATTCCTCTCTTACCCTTTCAATGCTTACATTGAGAATTTTTTCTGACATTTTAATGATTTGCTTTTCTGTTTCCTTATCAATCTTTAAATCATATTTGTTAGAAAATCTAATTGCCCTCAATATTCTTAAATGGTCCTCAGAAAATCTCTCTGCTGGATTACCAATTGTTCTAAGAATTTTACTATCTATATCTTCACAACCCCTGCAAAAATCAACTATTTCGAAAGTATTTGGGTTAAGCATAAGACCATTTACAGTAAAGTCCCTCCTTTTAATATCAATTTCAGGATCCTTTGTATATTTAACGTCTTCAGGATGTCTCCCATCAATATAATTCATATCCTCTCTAAAAGTAGCAACTTCAAAAAAAAGATTATCAATAATTACCAGAATAACTCCAAAAGATTGGCCAACAGGTTTTGTTTTCTTGAAAATATTTTCGATTTCTTTAGGTGTAGCTGAGGTAGAGATATCAAACTCACTTGGTTCTATTCCCATATATAAGTCTCGAACCGCTCCACCAACTATAAATGCGGCATGGCCATTTGATTCAAGCTCGTTTACAACAAATTTTGCCCCTTTAAATTTTGAATTATCTTCGGTTGGTTTATCAATAAGTTTCATATTGCTATATTGCATTAATTGCTTCTAAAGTATACTATAGACAAAATCTAGTTTAAACAAACCTTAATATGAATATAAGTGCACTAAAAATACTGCTAAAAGAAAATGGCTCAAGGCTAGCCCACCAAACTTTGGATGGAATGAATTGGAAGCAGATAACTTTCAATGATATATATTCAAACATTGAGTATGTAAATTCATATCTTACTAAAAATAAACTTATTAATAGAAAAGTTCTTAGCTTATCAGCAAACTGTATCGACTCTTATGTTCTTGAATGTTGCCTAATTAACTTAGGCTGCTCACTTAATTTTGCAAGCAAATCCAGACTTCTAGATGTGCAGTTCAATTTAGACTTTGATATTATATTAGTTGATACAATTCTTGATATAAATGACAACCACATTTTACAAAATTTAACGAAAAATAAGATTATTATTAGTATACAAAATTTTAAAAAAACTAAAGAATCTAGTTCTAATTCAATATCACTACAAAATATTTATAAAATTGGCTTGTTATCAAAAAAAGACACAAAAATAGATAAGGAAATTAAAATCAATCTATCCAAGACAATTTCCTTCTTGGAATCAAATTCTATTAAAACCTACACAATGGAAGATATAAATGATTTTGCCAGAAAAAACGAATCAACATTTAATATAATAAATGAAAATGAATTCTGCGCGTCTTTATATCTTAAAAAGGATATTTTTTCAAAAGTTTTAAACTTACTATTTATTAAATTTAAAAATAAATTTACAAATAATAATTCACTCAATTCATTTATTGAGAATGTTAATGAGATAATGCCTTCGAATCTAATAATAGATAGTGTTAGTCTGAAAGAATTAATCAATATTTGCTATATGAACAAAATTGGTTTCTCAGAATTTACTGGATCAAAAATAAAAAAAATTATAACTTTTGAGCTTCCTGACAACGAAAATCTTGAGCTAATAAAAAAGGATGGAATTGAAATTATAAGTTTAAATAGTTAAGTCTTACTTATTAGATTCTTTGCCATTGGAAAAATATCACTAATTACGCTCGCAATTGCAATTGCTATATCCATATGTTCTTTTTGGGTACCATTAGAGCTTCTAAGCTCAATATAGTGGACCCAACTTCTCAATGTTCCGTTCATATACATCCTACTAACAGTATTGCCCTCTGGCAAAACTGATCTAGCTTGCTCTTTAGCAATTCCTTGATTAATCGCCCAGACATATGTGTCTTTTGCTAAATCTATAAGTTTCTCTTGCTTCTTATTCCACTCCTTGGCTAAATCTGGATCGTTAGACTCTAAAGAATTCTGCCTATTCTTTTTATCTTGCAATCTTGCATCTCTTGTAACAAAGGATAAATCTTTTGTTGGATCTGCATACCTTTGGCTGAACTCCTGAAAACTAAAAGATCTATGACGCAATATCTGTCTCGCAATATCCCTTGTTGTCTCAATTTCAATGCATGCACTAACCATCTCCAAAGGTGACCAGTGTTTATTTTTAATTAAGTAGCTTATTAACTTTTCACTTGTTTCATTATTAACTTGATTTGATGGATTAGAAACTCTAGCACAAAAAGCAATTAACTCCTGAACATTAGATACTCCATCACCTAAAAACTCTTCTGTGGGCTTAGAAAAACTTACTAATCTTATTTTCAAACTAAACTATCTCCATATGTATTCATAAGTATATTCAAATAAGACTCATTGGACTCATATATAAAACTGATATTATTATTTGGAAAATCATTCAATGTGCTATCTAATAATTCCGAGCATACAATTTTTGTATTTTTCATCCTTTTTTCAACAATATCTATAAAAGAAATGGTAACAGGTGAGAGAAAATTGTCAGCAAAAATTATTAGATTATCGCAAGAGTTTAACATCATCCAGGAGTCTTTAAGGTCCCATTGTGAAAACTCTTGTCCTATAAAAGGGATACTAGGCTTAAGAATGTTTTTTCCACATGAATTACAATTAAATTCTTTGTCGTCCTCCACAATTAAATTAGAATCCTTGTCCATTCCACATTCTGAACAATAGAACCAACTAATATTTCCTTCAAGTTCTATTAGTTTTTGAGCTCCGTTGAGCTTAAGGATTCCATCTATATTCAAATTTATAACTCCTATAATTTCTGAATTTTTTTCGATTTGTAAAACTTTTTTATAATCGGAAGATAGCTCTAAAGGGCCTGCTTGTTTCATAATATTTCGAAAATCCTTGAGGAACCTGTCTCTAATTGAACTATCAGACCTGAAACTGCTAATATTAGGGCGTGTTTCATAGCTTAAAAGCTTCTCAATTTGTCCTTTTTTATAAAAGTTCTTATCTAGGAGAATTACAGTATTATTAATTATACACCCCGTATATCTCCCCATATTATTTTATGTAGCTGAGGAACAACCCTAACTAACAACTTATCTCTAAGAACTAAATTAGCTAAATCCTTAAGATCTGAACCAAAAACCGGTTGAAAAACTATCTTGGCCCTCAAATTATTGCTAGTGACAAAATCTCTGGCATATTCATAATCTACAATATCATTAATTACAAATTTAATTTGATCTTTACTCTCAAGAGCTTTTAAATATTTTACATTAGTCTTTTTTTGCATATTTGAACTAGGACACTTGCAGTCCATACTAATAATTACATTGGGGTTTTTAAATATTTCAATAGGTTTAATATGCCCAGCGGTTTCTAATAAAATCTTATAATTTCTATCTAGTAATATATTAGTCAAATTTTCAAGTTGAAGTTTTTGCTCTAATGGTTCTCCACCTGTTATACAAATATTTTTACATTCAATTTTTTCAATTATATTTAATAATTCATCAGTATTTAATTCATTATAATCATCACCTTCGACTGAATACATCGAATCGCACCAAGAGCATCTCAAACTACATCCAAAGAGACGTATAAAGATAGTTGGTACTCCAACTTGCAAGCCTTCTCCTTGTAAAGAAAAAAAAATTTCATTAATCTTGATTTTCATAATTTCTCGTCTTGGGTAATTCCATCAAATTTTCTGCTACTGCTCTTTCTACCAATGGATCAGGTAAACCAGCCTCTTCGAAACCTCTTGCCCTTAAAAGGTTAGCGTGATCATTTGATGTAGGAGGATATTTACCATCATAGCTGGTATGTGAAAAAGATAGAGCTTCCCAACATTCTTTTGGTAGGTTTTTGGCCATCATAACAATCTCTGATTTTTTCATGTCCATCAAAGGTGTTAAGATTTTTATCTCCTTTTCCATGCCTAGCTTAATTGTTTCTTCAAGACTTTTTATAAAATCGCTTCTACAATCAGGGTATCCACCAAAATCCTCTTGACATATGCCCGTTATCATAGTGTCTATGTTCATTGAATAAGCTTTATTTGCGGCTAAAGACAAAAACAATAAATTACGTCCAGGGACAAACGTTTTTTGTATGCCTGGACTTACATCTGCCAAATTCGAATATTGCTCAAGTTCCATGCTCTTATTTGTCAAAGGGGAATTACCCGAAAAAAGCGGTCCAATAGTAGATATCTCATGGTTTTTTATTCCAGCTATTTGTGCCGCTTTTTTTGCTGACTCAATTTCTATATTATGTAATTGATCATAATCAAAAGTTAAGGCTGAGCAGTTATAGCCATTGCTAATTGCCCAAAAAAGACATGTAATAGAATCTTGGCCTCCACTTAAAATAACTAATGCTTGTTTCATAAATTTAATAGATAATATTATATATTCATGGATACAATTAGAAAAATAGTTTTTAATGATTTAATTGAAATTATTGGCTTAGAAAAAAAAATATTTGATGATAGTTGGTCATCAAAGATAATTCAAAATCAAATAAAAAATTTAGAAGCTATAAATTTAGCTGTTATTCAAGATTCTAGAATTATCGCATACATCTTTTCCAGAATTTATGTTGATTTTATAGAAATTGAGCGTGTGGGTGTAATAAAGTCAGAAAGAAGAAACAAGGTGGGTGAAAAACTTATGAAGGAATTAGAAAATATTGCATATTTAAAAAAAAAGAGAAAGATTACTTTAGAGGTTGCTGAAAATAATTTTTCTGCAATTAACTTTTATAAAAAATTGTTTTACAAGAAGGATGGTATTAGAAAAAAATACTATAAATTTGATAATCAAAATGCGTTACTAATGAGTAAGGAATTAAATTGAACCCTTATATCTTCCATGAACTTGTTCAAGGGCATGAGTCATCTCACCAATAGTACAATATTCTCTTACTGCGTCTAAAATATATGGCATTATATTTTCACTATTTTCTGCAGCCTTAGTTAACAAGTTAAGACAATTTTTAACTTTTTCATTATCTCTTTGGTTTCGCAATACTTTTAAACTTTCATTCTGATTTTTTTCTAGGTTTTTATCAATACCTTGAATAGGAGGGACTTCTTCTTCATCTGCTTTAAAATCATTGACACCAACAATTACTCTATCTTTTTTTTCTAATTCAATCTGAAAATCGTAGGCAGCGTTCTCAATTTCACTTTGAATATAATTATCCTCAATACACTTAACCATCCCGCCCTTATCTTTAATGATATTTAAATATTCATATACTTTTTCTTCAATTTGATCTGTGAGGTTCTCTATAAAGTATGAACCGGCAAATGGATCAATAGTATTTGCAACTTCACATTCATGCGCAATAATTTGCTGAGTCCTTAGTGCTATAGTTGCTGACTCTTCTGTAGGAAGCCCTAAGGCTTCATCAAAGGAATTTGTATGAAGTGATTGTGTGCCACCCAAAACCGCAGCCATAGCTTGCATAGCTGTTCTAACAATGTTGTTTAATGGTTGCTGAGCCGTAAGAGTAACACCGCCTGTTTGAGAATGAGTCCTAAATTTACAAGCATTATCATCCATTACACCAAAATCTTTTCTTAATATATTTGCCCATATTCTTCTAGCCGCCCTATACTTAGAAATTTCTTCGAAAAAGTTACCATGAACCGCAAAAAAGAAAGATACTCTTTTACAAATTCCATCTATATCAAGCTTTCTATTCTTTGCAATTTCAAGATACTCAATTGCGTCAGCTAACATAAATGCTACCTCTTGAACTGCAGTTGATCCAGCTTCTCTTATATGATATCCACTGACACTTATTGGATTCCATTTTGGTACATAATCCTTGCAATATTCCATTAAATCAACACTAATTTGAACAGATGGGTTTGGTGGAAAAGCATAGGTACCTCTTGCGATAAACTCTTTTAACAGGTCATTCTGAGTTGTTCCCATTATCTTATCTGCCGAAACACCTTGTTTCTCTGCGGCAACGATATACATCGCTAAAAGCATTGATGCCGTAGCATTTATAGTCATAGAAGTTGATACTTTATCTAAGGGTATTCCATCAAATAAGATTTCTATGTCTTTCAATGAATCAATTGCAACTCCAACTTTACCTACCTCGCCTTTGCTTACAGGTGCATCAGAGTCATACCCCATTTGGGTTGGAAGATCAAATGCAACACTAAGACCTGTTTGACCTTTATCTAGTAAATATTTAAATCTTTCATTAGTTTCTTTAGCAGACCCGAAACCAGCATATTGACGCATAGTCCAGAATCTTCCTCTATACATTGTTGGTTGAACGCCTCTTGTAAAGGGAAATTCACCAGGAAGAGAATTCTTCTCATCTATATTCTTTGATATGTCCTGGCTAGTATAGAATCTTTCTATCTTAATATTGGACGTAGTTTGAAATTCACTTCTTCTTTCTTTTAGCTTCTCTTTATGTTTACTTTCCCAGTCAATTTTTTTCATACTTAAGATATCCTAATTATATTCTCCCTCGCTAAAGCTATCAAAGAATCTTTATACTTACTTTCATCTAAAGATTGAATTGCTGAGATTGCCTTAGAACTATAGTCACTTGCAGTCTTTAAAGTTTCTTCAATCGCATTATTATCCAATACAAAATTATACAGAATATCTAAATTCTTTCTATCAAAATTTTTCTTATTTAAGATTGCAGTTATAATTTTTTTTTCTTTAATAGGTGCTTTTTTTAATGCAATTAATAGAGGTAGAGTGACTTTTCCTTCTTTTATATCTTCCATTGTATTCTTACCCATTTTTTTAGAACTCCCTCTTAAATCCAATGCATCATCTACAAGTTGATAAGATATTCCAAGATTTATCCCATAAGTTTTTAACTTTTTAACTTTCAATGAATTATTTGTCGAAAGTAACGCTCCTACTTCAGCAGATGACGAAATAAGAGAGGCTGTTTTTAACTTTATCATCTTATAATATATATTTTCATTATAATCTATGAGTCTCTTAGAAATCATGATATCTAGTATTTGACCACTTGCTAGCTCTGATGCGGCATTTGTTACAGAGCTCATAACATCATTTGAATTACACTTGTTAACTAGAAAAAGAGACCGTGCAAGAAGAAAGTCTCCCACTAAAACAGTTGCATGGTCACCCCAAATTTTATTTGCGGATTTTAATCCTCTTCTTATCTCAGCCTGATCCACTATATCATCATGAATCAGAGAGGCATTATGAAGTAGTTCTACCGAAGCGGCCGCGGATAGTATCTTTTTATTGATTCTTTTTCCTAGTACAAGCGCTGATAATATTACAATTGATGGCCGAAGTCTTTTTCCTGGTTTGTTTATCAAATGCTTTATAACATCAAATGATATCTTAATATCACTTGAAACTTCATCATTTAGCAATGATTCAACTCGATCAAGATGATTTAAAATAGGCTTTTTAATTAAAGAAGAATCCACTTTTCTAAGTTATCAGAAATAAGAAATAAGTCAAAAAAGCATAAAATAATATAATATATCTATTATGGTTATATATGATTATATATTTGTATTTATAGTTTTGACATTTTCTATTGGTGGTCTTTATTTTGGAGTTGTTAAGTCTTTCTCTAAGCTATTTTGCTTACTAATACCATTATTTATATCATATATCGGCGCGTCTGAATTTAATTCAAAATTAGTTTCTGAATTTAGTTTTTATAGCGGTACAGGTTCCTTTCTTGCTTCTAGCGTTTTACTATACTTGGGAATATACTTATTATCTAAATTATTTTTCTTTCTTATTGAAGCAATACTTTCAAGTCTTAGGCTATCTATTTTAAATAGATTATTTGGTCTGATGACTGGATTGTTTTTAGGATTTACATTAGGTTATTTATTTTTACTAATAATTACTAATGCTTTTAATTTGGAAACATTTTTATTTAATAAAATAAAAGGATATTTATCTTTTTTTTTAACAATATAAGTGTATGATTTTAATGTGAACGAAAAATTAACAGCTTACCAGTACTTATTAAAAGAAAAACTTGCCGGAGATAAAAATAGAGAATTAATTGCCCTTTTAAAGGACCTAAAACTTGCAGGAAGACAAGTTAGTAAAGAGCTTAATACAGGAGCTCTAACTGGTTCACTTGGTGATAACACAGGTTCCAAAAATACCCACGGCGAAAAAGTAAAGAAATTAGACCTTATAGCTAATGATTTATTTATAAAATCATTAGAAAATGGAGGAAATTGTGCTGGAATAGTGTCTGAAGAAAATGAAAAAATACTAATTTTCAACAATCCAAATTCTAAAAATGCGAACTATTTAGTTCTTATAGATCCATTAGATGGATCTTCCAATATAGATGTAAATGTTCCTGTTGGAACAATTTTCTCTGTTCTAAAAAAGCCTAAAACATCAAAAAAAATATCTGTAAAAGATTTCCTCCAAGAGGGCAAAAAGCAAGTTGCCGCTGGATACATAATATATGGCTCTTCTACGATTTATGTTTTAACTGTCGGTAAAGGAGTAGATGCTTTTACTTTAGATCCACATGTTAACGAATTTTATGTATCACAGACGAATATACAAATACCTGAAAAAGCTAGAATGTACTCAGTAAATCAAGGGAATTTTTTTGAATTTCCTCTTGCATTACAAGAATATATAAGATGGTGCGAACAAAAGGATCCTAAAACTGGTAGACCTTATTCTCTTCGCTATGTTGGATCAATGGTAGCTGACCTGCATAGAAGTCTATTCAAAGGAGGATTATTTATATACTCCCAAGCAAAAAATGCGCCTGAAGGAAAACTAAGATTAATGTATGAATGCAATCCGATGGCTTATATAATCGAACAAGCAGGTGGTCTTGCTACAGATGGAAGGAAAAGTATTTTAACTATTAAACCAAAATCTATTCACCAAAAATCACCAATTTTTATTGGATCTTCTGAAATGGTAAAACTAGTAGATAAATATTTAAAGAGCAAGTTGTTTTCTTAGGCAATACTAATTTTTTTATTCAGATAAATATTTTGAACAGCATTTAATATATTTATTCCCTCATCCATAGGCTTTTGAAAAGCTTTTCTTCCTGTAATAAGTCCCATACCACCAGAACGCTTATTAATTATTGCTGTTTTAACAACTTGAGCAATATCATTATCTCCAGATGCGCCACCAGAATTAATCAGACCAGCTCTTCCAGAAAGACAATTGATTACTTGATATCTGTTTAAATCTATAGGATGCGAGCTTGTAAGATTGGAGTAAACTTTATCATGAGTTTTACCAAAACTAATATCCTTAAATCCCCCATTATTCTCTGCCAGCTTTTGCTTTACAATATCGGCTTGAATAGTAGAAGATAGATGGTTTGCTTGGCCCGTCAAATCTGCACTTAGATGATAATCATTTTCAGCTGTCTTAAATGATGAATTTCTTAAGTAAGCCCAAAGAATTGTTACCATACCAAGAGAATGTGCATACTCAAATAATTCTGATACTTCCTGGATTTGTCTTGTACTTTCTTGAGAACCAAAATAAATTGTAGCTCCCACACCAATAGCACCCATATTAAATGCTTGGTCTACAGATGCAAACTTGATTTGGTCAAATTGGTTTGGATAAGTTAAAAATTCATTATGGTTAAGTTTTAAAATAAAGGGTATCTTGTGAGCATATTTTCTTGACACTGAGCCCAAGACTCCTAATGTTGAAGTTACACCACCACATCCACCTTCAATAGCTAACTTAATAATGTTTTCAGGATCAAAATATATTGGATTTGGTGCAAAAGATGCTCCCGCTGAATGCTCTACACCCTGGTCTACGGGTAATATAGAAAGGTAGCCTGTTCCAGCAAGTCTGCCATGATTAAATAGCGTTTGTAAATTCCTTAAAACAGAATTAGGTCTATCAGTATTACTTAATACTCTATCTACAAAATCAGGGCCTGGTTTTACTATATTTTTAGAATCTATAGTACTGCATTTATGATCCAATAGGTAACTAGCTTCGTTGCCTAGTAGGTTCTCTATCCAAGATAGATCATTTTTTGAGCTTTTTTTCATTCTATTTTGATATTATAAATTATTAATCCAAAATTTCTATACCTGGCAAATTACCGCCGCCTAAATATTCAAGCAAAGCACCGCCACCAGTGGACATATGAGAAATTTCTGATTCCAGTACTTCTGCTTTTCTTATCGCTGCAATCGTCTCACCACCGCCTACTACAGATGTAGCACCTCTCCAAGTTGCTAATGCGACCGCGCGGGCTATGTGAATTGTTCCGGAAGAATATTGTTTAAATTCGAATACCCCCATAGGTCCATTCCAAAATATATAACCAGGGCCTTTTATAATAGAGTTGAACAATTCAATAGTTTTAGGACCAATATCTAAAGCCATATAATCCTTTGGTATATCAACATCTGTGATTAAAGACTGGCTTGTTTTATCTAAAGTTTGTGAAATCACGTGGTCAATTGGTAGAACAATTTTATCCTTATATTTGACATAAACATCTTGAACCCATTCTAACATTTCTTCTTCATAGATAGATTTACCAATACTTACTCCTTGGGCTTTCAAAAATGTATAAGCAGCACCACCGCCGACTAAAATTTTATCGGCACTATCAAGTAAATTTCCAAGTGCAGAAATCTTATCTTTTATTTTAGAGCCTCCAATGATAACCAA
The DNA here is from genome assembly GCA_002167555.2 of Deltaproteobacteria bacterium TMED58. Classification (GTDB taxonomy): domain Bacteria; phylum Desulfobacterota_D; class UBA1144; order UBA1144; family UBA1144; genus TMED58. Next base: position 45,332 of record NHDL02000002.1, on the reverse strand, counting down.
AAAAGGGTGCTCTGGTTTTTTCATCATTTTAGATACAAAACTCAATTCTTTATCTACAAGGAAACCACTAATTTTATTTTCAAAATCTTTCGCCATTCCATGAGTTGAGCAATGTTCTCTATGAGACGTTCCAAATGCCTCATTCACATATACATCAGCAAGTTTGGCTAAAGAGGATGAAAATTTTGAATCATTATCTGTTTCCTCTTTATGGAATCTCAAGTTTTCAAGCATAATAACAGAACCATTAGGTAGATTATCAAGTTTTTCTGCTAATTTTGATTCAATAAAATCTTCTACAAAAACGACTTCTTTATCAATCAATTCAGATAGTCTTTTGGAGACTATCTGAAGTGAAAGATTTTTTACAACTTTTCCCTTTGGTCTACCTAAATGAGAGCCTAAAATAACTTTTGCACCTGCATCTATAAGATAATCAATTGTTGGTATAGCTCTCCTGATTCTATAATCCTCTCTGATAGAATCAGTCTCAATGTTAATTGGAACATTAAAATCAACACGAACAAAAACTTTTTTACTTTTATAGAAAGACTTGGGAAAATCTGAAATCACTTTCTTTTTATTCAAGCGAAGTTCCAACTTTTATTGCTAAATCTAAGACCCTTGAAGAATAGCCATATTCATTATCATACCAAGCTATAATTTTAACGAAATCATCTCCTATTATACTAGTACCAAAAGGATCAAATATTGCAGAATGTTTATTCTTTAGCAAATCAACAGATACAGCCCCCTCATGAGCTATGTCAAGATAACCAAGTAGTGAAGATTTAGAAGCTTTTATAAACGCGTCATTTATAGAATCGGCTGACTGACCTTTATTTCCTATCTTTGCCACAAAATCAACCATGGAAACATTCGGTGTTGGCACTCTAACAGAAATCGCAGAAAGATTCCCCTTTAAATCAGGAAAAATTTCCTCTATGGCTTTTGTTGCACCAGTGCTAGTAGGAATCATGGACAGTCCACCAGCCCTTGCTCTTCGAATATCAGAATGGGGGGAATCAATAATTCTTTGATCATTTGTATATGAATGAATAGTTGTCATATGTCCACCTTCTAAACTGAAATTATCTCTTAAAACTTTAACTATCATTGCGAGGCAATTAGTTGTACACGAAGCATTTGATATAATATGATGTATTTTGTTATCATACATATCATCATTTGCTCCCATGACAGTAGTAAAATCAACATCACCCTTTGCAGGTGCTGAAATTATAACTTTCGATACATTTCCCCCTAGATGTTGTGATGCCTGTTCTTTTGAAGTAAAAATTCCTGTGGATTCGACAACAATCCGACATTCTTCATCAGACCAATTAATATCTGTAGGATTTCTCTCAGAAAAAACCTTTATTTTTTTTTCGTCAATTATAATGCCATCAGAATCGTGGGAGACATTATTCCCTAGGACACCAAAAACTGAATCATATTTAAGTAAGTGAGCACAAGTCTTAATGTCTGCAATGTCATTTATCGCGACAACATCAATTTGATCAGAAAGTAGAGAAATCCTAAGTAAATTCCTTCCTATTCTTCCAAATCCATTAATTCCAATTTTAATTGACATAGTTTTTATCCTTTTTAATAAGAGAGTTTTTTTATTTTACACTTTTCATAATAGATTTCAAACAATTGAATTTATAAAAATTGCATGATACTGTGACAATTATGAAGAATATTAATATTGGTATAATCGGTATTACTGGATATACAGGGATTGAGCTAATAAAAACGTTAAACAACCATCCTCTAACAAATATAGTCTTTGTTGGTGCGAATACAAATTATGGCTCTTATATCAATGACCATATTCCTAATCTTAAATTAACAAAAAGACTAAGAATAAAAAAGAATATGGAAATATTAAAAAATGATAATATAGACTTAATCTTCTCATGCCTTCCAAATGGAGGACTGGTTTCAATCTACAATGGATTAAAAAAATTAGATGCTAAAATTATTGATTTAAGTGGGGATTTTAGATTAAATCAAAAAAGTCATAATAAGTGGTACGAATCAAAGAGAAACAAAAATACTTTTAAAGATTTTCAGTATATACTACCAGAGATAAATAAAGCAAAAATTAATAAGAATAAGAATATTGCTAATCCAGGTTGCTATGCAACATCTATTCTTCTAGGTCTATCTCCAATTAACAAAATTTTAAAGAAATCTGAGGATATTATTGTGGATACGAAATCTGGAATTTCGGGTGCTGGAAAAAGTGGTAAATTAGAGCATAGTTTCACAGAATGTAATGAGAATTTATCTACATACAATGTTGGAAATCACAGACACGGACCAGAAATTGAACAACTCTTAAACAGAGAATTTAAAAAAAATGTTAATGTAATAATGATTCCTCATTTGCTACCTATAAAAAGAGGAATAATGTCTAACATATATATTTCAAGAAATACGACTTTCAATGAAAAAAATATTATTAATGAATTCAAAAAATATTATTCTAAAAGCAGTTTTGTAAAAATTCTAGACAATAGGCTCCCTGAAATAAAAGAGGTACAAAATACAAATTATTGTTATATTGGAATCAAAGTTCTACCAAACAATAAAAGCCTACTTATATCATGCGTAATTGACAACTTGTTAAAAGGTGCTGCAAGCCAAGCTATTCAAAATATGAACTTATTATTTGGACTAGAGGAAAACCTAGGGCTTTAAGCTATCCATTTTTTTCTTTAATTCTTCAATTTCTTTGCGAATATTAAGTATATCTTCGCCACTTGGATCCGGTAATTTATTATGATATAAATCTGGGGCTAAGGAAGAAAAAGACTTTCCAACAACCTTTCCAGGAACGCCTACAACGGTTGAATTCTCAGGAATATCATTTATAACCACGGAATTAGCTCCAATCTTAGTATTTTCACCGATAATTAAGGGACCTAATATTTTACTTCCAGCTCCAATAATTACATTATCCCCTATTGTCGGATGCCTTTTCCCTGGATTTGCACTGACACCGCCTAGAGTTACTCCTTGATAAATTGTTACATTCGTACCAATTTCTGATGTTTCCCCTATTACGACTCCCATTCCATGGTCTATGAAAAAACCCTCTCCAATCTTTGCAGCTGGGTGTATCTCAATTCCTGTAAGAGTTCTTAGAATATTAGAAAGTAGCCTAGCAATAAGTTTTAATCTTAAAGCCCATAAAATGTTAGCTATTCTATGCCAGAAAATGGCATGAAAACCAGGATAATTTATCAGGATTTCTAAAAAGTTTCTAGCCGCTGGGTCTCTATCGTTAACAGCCGAAACATCTAACCTGACACTACGAAAAAAGCTCATGACTTAATTAATTATTCTCTGCGGCCTTAAAATCATCTTCAAAGACTTTTAAGTAATCATATTTGGTCGACCTTTCAACTGGTCTTCTATTAATTTCAAATGTTAACCTTCTAAATTCCTCAGGTGGAAAATACTGGCCAAATTTACCGCCTGCAGCCGTAGTTATCTTTTCTTCCATCAGAGTCCCCCCAAAATCATTAGCTCCAGCATTCAAACAATACTGAGCAAACTCTGGTCCCTGCTTTACCCACGATACCTGAATATTATTAATCCAACCNCTAAAGAATAGCCTGGCAACTGCATACATCTTTAGTTGATCTAAATCAGTGGGGCCCTCTCTAGATAACCCCTTTTTATATAGACGAGTATCCCATGGAATAAATCTTAGTGGTACAAACTCTGTNATNCCACCAGTCTCTTTTTGAATATCACGCAAAATATTGAAGTGCTTNGCCCAGTGAAAAGGTTTATCAACATGNCCGTACATAATTGTTGAAGTGGTATTCATTCCAGCCTTATGAATTTCTTTTATTGTATGAACCCATTGGTCAGTAGTAATCTTACCGGGTGCAATAATCTGCCTAACATCTTCACTTAAAATTTCAGCAGCTGTTCCAGGAAAAGTGCCATGCCCTATATCTTTTAGTTGGGAAACAAAATCACCTACTGGTATGTCGAGCGTTTCTGCACCGTAATGAACTTCAAATGGAGAAAAACAATGAGTGTGCATGTCAGNAACCGCATCCTTTACAGATTTAATTATTTCCAAATAAAAATTCCCATCAATATCAGGATGCATGCCACCTTGCATGCAAACTTCTGTTGCACCATTTTCTCTAGCCTCATGAACTTTATCTTTAATTTCATCCATAGTTAAAAAATAAGCTCTAGNGTCACCTTCAGGAGCCATGAAATTACAAAAACCACAATATGTATTACAAATATTTGTAAAATTAATATTTCTATTTACAACATAAGTTACATCGTTTCCTACATCTTCTTTTCTAATCTGATCAGCTAGGACTACTAATAAAGATAAATCATCGANACTTTCAATTAAAAAAAGTTTTTCAGCATCTTTTTCTGTAATTTCTTCCTTATTCAATGACTTATTTAAGATTGATACAATTTTTTCTGACGCCCTACCAAAAAGATAGTCCAATCCTTTAACTCTGTTGTTTTCAATATCGTCAATAATCTTTTTTAACTCATTATCCATTTTTCAAACCTTAATTATCNTTAATATATCCTGTTTCATCCACAAACTTTAAAGCCTTATTGTAAATTCTATCAGTCAAAAATTTTTTGTCCAAGTACTCTGGATAAACTGGGAGTCTTTCCCTAAGTGAAAAACCAAATTCAGAAATATTTTTTTTCATTATATCTAACTGNGGCCACGGACTTTCAGGATTAACATAGTCAATAGTTAAAGGGGAAACTCCACCCAAATCGTTAACACCTGAAAAAATATGAAGAGTATAGGTCTTAGCATTGAGGTTAGGAGGGACCTGAATATTAACACTCTTGCCCATTAAAATCTTTGATATAGCGACTGTTTTTATCATGTCTAAATCAGTTGGAACAGGACTACCTTCCATTTTTATACCAGGCTTCGGGCTAAAATTTTGAATTATAATTTCTTGTATATGACCAAATTCATCATTAATTCTCTTTAATTCAAAAATTGAATCAACACGCTCTTCCCAGGTCTCACCGATACCAATTAATATTCCTGAGGTCCATGGAATATTTAATCTACCAGCATCAGAAATTGTTTTTATTCTCGCTCTAGGATACTTATCTGGGCATCTATAATGTGCTTCACCGGGTTCCATTAAACGCTCACTAATACTTTCTAACATTAATCCCATGCTTGGATTTGAATTTTTAAACTTTTTTAACTCATCAGGTTTTGCAATTCCTAAATTAGAGTGCGGAAAAATCCCTTCTTCTAAACATAGCTCGGACATTGCAATCATATATTCNGAAGTTGAATTGTACCCCATTTTATTTAATTCTTTTCTATAAACNTCATATACAAGCTCAGGTTTATCACCAGAAACAAAAAGCATTTCTGTGCATCCAAGCTCAGTTGACTTCTTAGCNGCTTCTAAAACTTTTTCAGGTGTATATAANAGGTCCCCATCACCAGGCTCATATTTAAAAGTACAGTAAGAGCAATGATCCCTACATAGTTGAGTAAGAGGTATAAAAAAATTTTTAGAAAAGCTAATTAAATCGCCTTTATATTTATCACGAAGAAAATTCGAAACTGACATAAGCAAAGATACATTTTCTAAAGGTATTTCTGCTAGTGATAAAACATCTTCTCTTCCTAATTCAATCTCATTCAAAGCTTTATCAAGCGCAGACCTAGCACCGTCGGAAAGTTTATTTATATTACCGAAAGGTATCTCATGTGATCTTAAAATCTCAGAAGAACTATGAGAATTTAAAAAAATTTTGTGTGCTTCATTTAAAGATATCATTTTCGCCGCTTCTCAAAAGGATATTAGAATCCTTATTTGACTTCTTATAATTATACCCTTTTATCAAAACAACGGGAATACCTATATCTTTTTCCATCAATATTCCTGCAGCTGATGCAATTTCATCAACAATAGGNACTTCTGTATCNTATANATTATTTTTAAACAAATCTNTCTTATATTTTTTGATTGGAGAAATTCCAAAGCTTCCAATAGATATTTGAGTTAAGCCATGGCGCCAGGGTCTACCAACAGAATCAGNAATTATGATTCCTAATTTTTTGCCGGTTTCNTNGTAAATTGCCCGNGAAATTTTTCTGGCGNTAGCATTTGGATTCAAAGGTAAAAGNAGACAAAAATCTTTCTTNTTTATATTTGATTGATCTATTCCTGCATTAGCAGTAANAATCCCTAATCGATTCTCTGTGATAATAACACCTTTTTTAATTTTTATAATTTTTTTGGAATTATCTAAAATTAACTGACAGAATTCTTTCGATTTATCAATTTTTTTGCTAAGGGAGATTGCANGCTTCCCTACTTTAACTTTATTTAGTTCTACGAATCGATTTTCTGANATAGAAANAATTTTATGAGCAATNACAATTAAATCATTTTTAGAAATTTTAATCTTTTTTCTTTTAATTGATTTTATTATAAGTGTGGAAATTTCATCTCCTACTTTTACTTTTGGTATACCAGTTAATGGAATTAAGTTTATATTATTCACTTGGTAATAACCTCAATATAGATTTAGCCATATTAATTGATATAGTTTTTTTGATCATTTTTATATCTCTATAGATTGGACAAATACCTAACGACCTAATCTTTTTTTCGTATGATTTGTCTTCTATGTCAACCATTAAATAATTTACCAAATCTTTGTAAAAGCAAGCAACACCAAAGACTGAAGGCGGAAGACCTTTTGCTTTCATGAAATCGAGTACAGGTCCTTTAAATGCTTTTTTTCCGACAATGGGACTAATTGCAACCTTAATCGCCTTAGACTTTTTAACTTCTTTTCTAATACCAGGAACGGATAATATTGGCTCAATGCTAATTATAGGGTTGCTGGGACAAAAAATAATAAGTTCAGATTGACTTATCTTGTTTAAAATTCCCTTAGCTGGTTTAGACTTTCTTATATTTTTGAAAGTAATTTTATCTATTTTGGGTTTCATTTTGTATTTAATTAAATATTCTTGAAAGTGTATTTTTTTTCTTTTGGATGTTATAAAAGTTTCAACATTTGTGTTTGTCATAGGGAAGATATTTGCCTTATTAATTCCAAACTTTTTTTTCTGCCTGTTTATAATCTCCTGTAATAAAATTCCTTTATCTAATAGTTTTTTTTTCTTTTTATTTTCAATAAAATCACTATCTCCGAGATTAAACCATGAATCATTAATTTCTCTATTTTTTAAATGATTAAAAGTATCATTTTTTATACCCCAGCCTTTTTGCCTATTAACCATCCCTGACAACCAATAAAAAACTGAATCAACATCGGGACTAACACGTACATCATATATATCTATATCATCAGCTGTATTAACGATTATGTTTAATTCCTTATTAGATATTTGCGAGTAAAGACCTTCCAAGAATTTACCTGCGCCAACACCGCCACCAAAAGTAGTAATCATATATAAATAATACAAAGAAAATTGACTTTTTATAACTAATTTTATATTGTTACATGATTGGTGTTTGCGAAAGCTTAAAAGGGAAGTTGGTGTAAGTCCAACACAGACCCGCTGCTGTAATAAGCTAATACTTTTAGTTAATAAGTCACTGTTGAAAAATGGGAAGACAACTAAGAGTGCTTTAAGTCAGAAGACCTGCCAATAAAAATTTTATTTTTCTTCGAGGTTAAAGGAAAAATGAGCTTAAACTTATTTTTTATAAATTACTTGAAGAAAGGAGCATGTAATGAGAATCTCTTTTCTGTTTATTATTTTAATTTTCTACTTTGCAACCAACGTTCACAGTAAAGAAGAAGCAGCGGTTAGTGAGGTATCTAATGAATTAAATTTTTCCAATCCTAAAGTTTCTAATTCTGATATTTTGTTCTCTCAATTTGGTGGATCTGCAACAGTGATAACAGAATATGATATAAAAAAATCTGGTGCCAGCGATGTGCAAGAATTATTAAGAAAGGTGCCTGGGCTCTCAATCAAACAATCAGGAGGACGGGGAGGAGTAGTAAGTATCTTTTCCCGAGGAAGTGAAAGTGATCATAATTTGGTTATCATTGACGGTGTAAAGATAAATGAAATCGGGGGCTACTATGATTTTTCTCGATTAAGCATTAACAACATAGAGCAAATTGAAGTTCTAAGAGGACCCCAAGCCGCACTCTACGGTCCGGGTGCAATGGGCTCCGTAATAAGCATTAGAACCAAAAAATATAATAAAAAAAATACTATCACCTTTAGTACAGCTCTTGGCCTAGGAGAGTCGCCTTCAAGAGGTTTACAAAGTAATGGTGGGACTTACTTTATTAATGAACAAGGTATTAATATTTCTGGTCCTATTTCGATTAATAAAAATGATGATTATCTCAGATTTGGATATTCTGTTGGCTTTAAGAGAATTGATGATAACGGTCATATGCTTAAAAATAACAACCATGACAAAGCCGATTTGAATGGTGGCCTTAGCCTTTTTACAGCAGATGAGAAATTGAAAGTAAATGCCAGTTTTGGTAAGAAGAAAGTTAGATATCGTTATCCAACTAATAGTACAGGTAAAACAGAAGGAACTCCTTTTCTTAACACACAAAAGGATAGGAGACATATAACTACTAGGTCGATAAATTTAGAATATAAAATTGCTAATTTAATTACTCTAGGAACCACTTACAAGTATTGGTATATGCACAAATGGGTTGAATCTGGATATCAAGCCTGGAATGGTGCCGAAACAAATAGCGATACAAACTTTTGGGAAAAAAGAGAGGGATTTGACTACTATGCAAGGCATTCTAAGGATTTCAATATAGTTACTATTGATACCCTATTAGGATATGACTCAGTGACCGAAAGCAGTGATTATAATACTTTTGGTGGGACCTACTATGCACACGAAGATGATATAAATCAATATTATGGAAACATAAATTTTAAATTACCACATGAAATATCTATTAATCCCGGAATGAGAAAGATTCATCATGAAACTCATGGAGGCTATACACTACCTTCAGTCTTCCTATCTAAAAATTTCTCTGAATCATCTACTAGAATTAGAGGTGGGTTTAGTAAAGGAATTAAATACCCAAATACTTATGAATCTTACAGCCAAAGCTATATGCTAAGGCCAGAGAGACAAAAATCTTATGAAATAGGTTTAGATCAAAACATTAAGAGAAATATAATAATAAGTGCCACATATTTTGATACTAAAATATATGATTTAATAACTTATACTGGGTGGGTTACTGGAACTCAGTCTGGTGCAGTGTATAAAAATATTCAAGAAGCATCTACCGAAGGAATAGAATTATCTACGTTAATAATTTTACCAAAAAACCTAAGGGCCAAGCTTTGGTATACACATCTAAAAACAAATGTTGATAAAAATGGAAACTTTGGGGGCGATGCAAATTGGCCAGATAATAAAGATCTGTTAAGAAGACCTAGAAAAAGTGGTGGGTTCTCACTAAGTAAATCAAATGAATTTTATAATCTATCACTAGATGGATCATATACAGGCGGAAGATGGGATTATGAATCATCAAATGTTAGGTTGTGGAATAAACCATTTTGGAATTTTGACCTTTATGCAGAATATAGTCTGAGTAATTCTTATATTAATTATAGTTTAAAACCATTTGTGAAAGTTAAAAATATTCTGGATGATGAAAGACAGGAAATTTTAAACTTTGACTCTCCTGGAAGAACTACTATGATTGGAATAAAAGGTGAAATATAAATAATTATTTTATTTTGCCCTAATAAGAAAAAACATTAATATATCTTTATGAGGATAATTTCTCTTTTACCAGGTGCTACAGAGATACTCTGTGAACTTGGTCTTGAAGATAATATATTTGGTGTTACAAATGAATGTAAATATCCAAGTTCTATAAATCTAAAAGAAAAGGTGCTAAGCACAGAGGTTAATTTTGATGAACTTAATAGTATTGAAATTGATAAGATAATTAACGAAAGTATAAATACTAATAAACCTATTTTTTCCTTAGATATTAATAAAATAGAAGAAATTCGGCCAGACTTTATAGTTACTCAAGATTTATGTGAAGTATGTGCAGTTTCTTCCAAGGAAATAAATGAGCTATTGGGCAAATTAACTTGTAAACCTCAGATAATTGAGACTTCACCTACTTCTATCAAAGGAATAAATGATTCAATAATCAATATATCTCAAATATTGGGTGTCAATAAAATAGGAGAAAGAATAGTAGACAAAATCAACTCAGATATTAAGACTATAACTTCGATTACTAAAGATAATATTGATAAACCCAGAGTTTTCTGTATGGACTGGCTCGACCCAATTTATTCAGCTGGGCACTGGGTTCCTGAAATGGTCACAATTGCAGGTGGATTAAATATGAATGAGGGTCATGATGTAAATTCACAGAAGATCTCTTTCGAACAACTATTAGAATTTGCACCGCATTTTATTTTCATTATGCCGTGTGGATACAACATCGAAAGGACTCTGAATGAAATAAATATATTACTAGAGAATCCAGAATTAAATAAAATACCAGCATTTAATAATGGTCAGGTCTATATAGTCGATGCATATTCTTATTTTTCTAAACCTTCTCATAGAATACTCGAAGGCATAAAAATTATTGCACGAACAATTAATGGAAAAAATTATAAATATAATCCTGAACCAGACGCAATTCTAAACCTACAAAATTACATGCATTTTGAGTTCTTTGCAGGCTAAAAGTTAAAGGGATTAACTTTTAGGAGCAGCGAATTCTGAACCGTCTGTTATACCTTCATTAGCAGTTGGCGGCGTACCGTCTGTTAAAGAATCTGAAGCAGGTCTCTGAGTCTCACCTGGAGCACCATCAGCGGCACCTTCATTTTCTCCAAAGTTTGTATACGCAATCCAAAAAAGTGCAATAAAGCTTAAAGCTATAGCAATACCTGTCATGAACACTCCCTCCTATTATCTTGCAGTGTAAACATTACAATTGTACTCTAATTGTGATGAAAAAATCAACTAAGAATATACCTATTTCAATAATTTACGAAAAATTTAATTTCATTCAAGAAGGTTCAATAATAATCAAAAATGATAATATTTTTTTTCTTATTAGCTGTAAAGAACTAAGTTCAATTGAAAATTTTGAAGAAAATTTAGATTTTAAGCTTTTTTTTAATCCAATAATGCAAGGAGAATTCCCTACTCTAGAGCTCAAAATCAATTTTTATAAAAATAAAATCAAATTCGATGATATATCTTATTTAATGTCGGTTCAAGATGTGAAGGATTTGAAAAATATTTGCCATCTTTTTTCACATGAACTTTTTCATATAGGAATATTTAATAAAAAGAATAAATCTCTTCAGTTATATGAGTTAGAAAATGATTATAAAAACGAATTAGCTTTGAATCTAGAATATTTCAAAATTGACATTAAAGATATAATAAAAAATACTAAGAGTTAAGGATTAAATTCAAATGGGTTTTGCAAAGATTACAGGTACTGGGGTCTACATTCCAGAAAAAATACTTTCTAATAAAGATTTAGAGTCGCTTGTTGATACGTCTGACGAATGGATAAAAGCAAGGACCGGTATTTCCGAAAGAAGAATTTTAGATGAAGATAAAGCTACTTCAGATATGTGCTATGAAGCATGTCTTCAAGCATTAGAGAACTCTTCTACGAGCCCAGATGAAATTGATGGAATTATTGTTGCAACAATTTCACCTGACTATATGACACCTTCTGTTGCATGTCTACTTCAAGACAGGCTTAAAACAAGAAAGATTTTTGCGTTTGATGTTTCAGCAGGATGCTCAGGATTTATTTACTGTCTAAATATCGCAAAAGCAATGATTGAAAATGGGCAAACAAAGAAGCTACTTATTGCTGGAGCTGAAAATTTATCTAAGATTGTTGATTATACTGATAGGGGTACTTGTATTCTCTTTGGTGATGGTGCTGGCGCTGTTGTGATAGAAGAGAGTGATTCACCTGGAATTATGTCTGTATGTTTGGGTTCCAGTGGCAAGGAAGCTGAGCTACTTTATACGCCAGGCGGGGGATCGAAAGACCCTAATGGTTCAAGATTTCTTGTAATGCATGGAAAAGAGGTTTTCAAAGAAGCGGTAAAAGTAATTCAATCCAACTCCCTGGAAGCAATAGAAGCTGCAAATATCAAACCAAGTGATATAGATTTATTTATACCACACCAAGCAAATATGAGAATTATTGAAGCAGCTAGAGAAAGATTAGATCTACCAATTGAAAAATGTTTTGTTAATATTGAAAAATATGGGAATACTTCTTCAGCATCTGTACTGCTTGCATTGCATGAAGCATTAGAGGAATCTAAAATTAAAAAAGGTGATAATATTTTATTTTCTGTATTCGGTGCTGGCTTTGCTTGGGGTTCAGCGGTTTTAAAATGGTAAATATAAGCTTATTCAATTTTAATAAAATAAAACTAAATACAGATAATAAATCTTTTGTAAAAGATATAAAATGTTCAAAAAAAACTATTGAAGAAATTAATAGACTAGAAATAATAAAAGAAATCAAAGGACTAAATAAAATTAATTCTCTTTTGAATAAAAAAAAATTTAAAAATAAAGATTTAATATTTTTTGGGCTTGGTGGTTCTAGTCTAGGTATAAAGACAATAGTCGAAAGCTTAAATCATGAAGATATTTTTAAAAATTCCATTTATATAATTGATAATGTAGATGGGGAATATTTTGGAAAGATATTTAGCAAAATTAACATTAAATCAACAAATTTCATTTTTATTAGTAAATCAGGTCAAACTTTCGAGATAAAAAATTTATTAACTGAGACTCTAAAAAAGATTAAAGAAAAAAAAATTGAAATTAGCTCATGTTTGTATTTTATAACTGAAAATAATAGTGGCTACCTTAATACGTTTGGAAAAAAGAATAATGTTGAAACTTTTCATATTAATCCCAATATTGGGGGTAGATTTTCAGTATTAAGCAAATCTTCTCTAATAGCTTGTGAGATGATGGATGTTAATTGGAAAAAAATTATTATTGGTGCTATGTCCGCTTATAAAAAGCTCTATTTAAATGGCTTTAAAGAGATTAATTATTTAAGTAATTTTTATTACAAGCATCTAGGGAAAAATAAAACAAATACTGGTTTAATTTCATACAAAAATAATCTTGATTCATTTGGAGAATGGTTCATGCAACTATGGGGAGAAAGCTTAGGAAAAATACGGGATGACGGATTAGAAATGGGTCTTACTCCTTCACGCTATTTGGGTCCCAAGGATCAGCACTCCCAACTACAACTTATCTTGGATGGACCAAAAGATAAAACTATTACATTTATATCAATTAAAAAATCCATATCAGGTAATAAATTCCTCCACAGGTCTGCATTAAAAGAAAAAAATGCAACACTATCAGCGCTAAAGGAAAAAAAAGTGCCATATATTGAACTTGAAATTGACTTCTTAGATGAAAAAGTACTGGGCGAACTTTTTTTAATTTTTGAGTTGACCACTATAATCTTAGCCAAAAAAATGAAAATTAATCCTTTTGACCAGCCTGCAGTTGAATTAATTAAGAAAAATCTTTAAAATTTAAAAAAATTTATTATCTAGGGATAGCTTCCCCCCACCGATAAATAACAAAGTATAAGCAAGTCCAATTAAACATAGTTGATAACCGTATGTATCATAGGTTGGCATAAAACCATCATTAAGATGTGCCACCCATATTCCAACAGACATCACAATAACGATACCAAAGGCGGCTAATCTAGTAAGTAAGCCCAATGCTAATGCAATCCCACCAAAAAATTCAACAAAAACAGCTACTCCAGTTGCCCATACCGGAAAACCAAAATTTACACTCCAAGCTAAAGATTTAGATTGAAAATCTGATAGTTTATACCAACCAGCAGGTATGAAAGTAATAGCTAAAATTAGTCTTGGAAGCAAAGATGCCCACGTCGGATTTGTTTTAAGCAACCACATTAGCAAAATTATAACAAAGAAAAACTATATATCAATTTACATTGTGTAAACTATTTTAATGGAATTATGGATTAAAGTTTTTGAAGTAATATTACCTGTAATAATAGTTATTTTAACAGGATTCTGCTTTGGAAAAGTTACAAATGTTAATTTAAAACCCGTAAATCTCCTTCTACTTTATATTTCGACACCCTGTCTGATTTTTTCTTCCCTTATGGATGGAAAGATTACTATGGATGCGGCTTATCAAATAATTGTAGCAGGTAGCATAATGATTTTTGTAGGGATTGGCCTTTTTTCAGCTATATTGAAAATACTAAAAAAAAATATAGTCACTTTTTTAAACCCATTGGTGTTTCCAAATACAGCAAATATGGCACTCCCGATTGCTCTTTATGCGTTTGGAAATGAAGCTTTTGAATACGCAATAATTTTTACCACAATTGTCTTCTTTTATCATTGCTCTATAGGTATTTTTATATTAAATGGACGTGATAAAATTACAGAAGTATTTAAAACCCCGTTAATCTATGCAGTTTCTTTAGCACTTATTTTAAATAATAATGAAATTAATATTCATATAGGTTTAAACAATGCTATTAATCTTTTGGGTACGACTAGTATTCCCTTAATGATGTTTAGCCTAGGGCATAAGCTTTCAGAAACTAAAATTGTTGATCTAAATGAGAATTTACTTTTAAGCTCTTTTCGCCTACTCATTGGTTCTCTTCTTGGATATAGTGTTTGTAAAATTCTTGGAGTTCAGGGGCTAATTGCTAAAGTTATGATTCTGCAATTTTCTATGCCATCAGCAGTCTTTAACTTTATTTTATCAGACAGATATAATAAATCGCCTGAGAAAGTTGCCTCACTTGTTTTTGTCTCTACAGTCTTATCAATTATATTTGTTCCTATAGTTTTGTATCTTCTAATGAAATAAGATGTTTTTTAATTTCGAAGTCAAGTTCTGTTTTAAAACCATTATTCAAAAGGATACTATTTGACTCCCATATATTGGAGGACTTATGAATAAGCTTTGCAGACAAAGATACATGTTTAAAAACTATAGAAGTTTTAACAAAGAAAGTAACTTGAGAAAAAGGATGAACGTCAATGGTTAATCTCCCTCTTCGAATTTTTGCCGGTTCATAGTTTCCATCAAATGCAGTGATTGGGATTCTGCTAGCATCTGTTTCAATTTTTGAAATAAGTTTTCTCATTAATTTACTAGAGTCATTTGTTATTCCTTGCATTCCAATTAAACCCTTCTTTTTAGAAATCAGTGAAAGTGAATTATTCAACTCAGAATGCTTTAGCTCCCCATCACTTCCATAACCTAAAACACCAATCTTAGTTTCAATAGTTCTCCCAACTCTCTTCAAGGCGGATAACATTATTGAGTCTGCCAAGGGACTTGAAAGACCATTTTCATCTCCAATTGCTATCACATCACCCCCTACATCGACTCCAACGATTAAATCAACTTTGTTTTTTTTGCAAAAAGAAATTAAATCTTTTGAAATTTCAGCAGAGCTATTAAAAATATTAACTAGCAAAATCTTCTCTTTTAATACCTTTGAAGCCTTGGACTCACTAAAGAATAATCCGTCAAGCGTTTTCGTATCCTGCTTGGCCCAACACAAACTATCATTAATTATGTCGTTATTAATAATCTGGGAAAAAGGTCTAGGTCCAGGGAAAGGGTCAATAGAGTATCTCTCCCATGGTAAACCGCCCAAAATACATTTAATCCCATATGATTCTAAGAATAATTTTGTTGGTATGGTACCAATTATATCAGCACCACCTCCTATTCCGATTAATAAAGCTTTTTTATAATTTGAAAAAGATTTCAGCATAAGATTTATTAGGTATTATAACGTAACGAGAAAAAAATGGATAAAATCGAAATTAAAAGTTCTAGCCATACCTTTAGCGGTGAGCTAAGGGTCCCTGCTGATAAATCTATTGCACACAGAGCCCTATTAATTGCATCTCTAAATAAAGAGATGACAAAAATATCTAACTTAGCTTTTTCTGAAGATGTTCGAACAATATCAAATGATATACAATCTACTATTAAATGTCTTGCAGATATAGGAGTCCAATTTGCGGAAATTAAAGGCAATGTATTTGTAAGAGGTAGGGGTATTAAAGATTTTATTCAATCAGAAGGAATATTGGACTGTGGTAACTCTGGAACTACTACCCGACTGATAATGGGGCTTCTTAGTGGTCAAAGATTTGAATCAAAATTAAATGGTGATAATTCATTAAAAAATAGACCAATGGCGAGGGTTATAGAACCTCTTAGTGAGATGGGTGCGAATATTTCATCAGAAAATAATCAACTACCAATCACAATCTCTCCAGGCAATCTAAAGGGTGGCAACTTTAATTTAAGTTTAGGTTCAGCGCAAGTAAAATCTGCAATAATATTTGCTGCACTATGTGCTGATGGAGAGACGAAGTTAAAAGAAATTAAAAAATCTAGAGATCACACTGAAATAATGCTTATGAGTTGTACTGATAATATTAAGATTGTAGAAAACGAAATTACTATTAAACCAGATCCGGTTGTAAAAGTTGAAAGTTTTAATATCCCCGGTGATCCATCATCGGCTGCTTTTTTTATAGTTGCGGCCCTACTAAATAAAGATAGTAATCTAACTATAAAAAACCTTTGCCTTAACAAAACTAGAATCTACTTTATAGAAATTCTAAGGAAAATGGGTGCTAAAATAGAAATTTCAAATATAGTAGAAAGTTCTGGAGAGCCCACTGGAGATATAAATGTTAAAACAAGTGATTTAAAATCTGTTCAGATTGAAGGAGACTCAATTCCATTATTAATAGATGAAATACCAATACTTTGCTTAGCTTGCTCATTAGCAGAAGGTGAATCAAAAATACTTGATGCTGGAGAATTAAGATTTAAGGAATCTGATAGAATTAAAACTACAGTTAGTGAACTATCTAAACTTGGTAGCGGTATAACAGAAATTGAAAATGGAATAATTATTAACGGCAAAAGCTCACTCAATGGAGGAGATTGTGATAGTCATCAAGACCATAGAATAGCTATGATGTTAGCAGTTGCTGGCACAATTGCTAATGGAGAAACAATAATAAATAATCCTGACTGTGTATCTATCTCTTTTCCAAATTTCTTCAAAGCTTTGGATAATTTCAGGAAGTAAGGCTTATGATAATAACAATTGATGGCCCGGCTGGCGTAGGAAAAGGTACTATTGCAAAAATTATATCTAAATCATTAGGTTTCAAATATCTTGATTCTGGAGCGATGTATCGTGCATTGGCACTTTTTGCTAATTTAAATGGCGTATCGGATAACGATTCTGATAGATTAAAAAAAATTTTAATAGATTTACATATCCAGTTTATAGATGATAAAGAGGGGGAAAGAGTCCTTCTTAATACTGATGATGTAACTGAGGATATTAGAACAAATGAAATTTCAACGCTAGCATCCAAATTTGCAGCAAATGATATCGTGAGAAAAATTTTAAGAGAGATGCAAAGAAGGATGATTAAAGATAAGGATTTCATTGCAGAAGGGAGGGACATGGGAACCTATGTTTTTCCAGATGCTGAATACAAATTTTATTTAGATGCAGATCTAAAAATAAGAGCTAAAAGAAGAGCGAATCAATTAAAAGAAATTTTAGGTATTAATATGAATGAAGAAAATGTAGCCAAAGAAATCAGCAATAGAGATAATTTGGATATGACTAGGGAATCATGCCCATTACACCCAGCCGCTGATGCTGTTATAATAGATACAAGTAATATGACTATTGATGAAGTAGTTTTAAAAATTAAAACGGTAATAGATAATGCCTAGAAAATTAATAATTTCTGATAGTGCAGGTGTTTGTTTTGGGGTTGAAAAGGCAGTTACTACTGCTGAAGAAGTCTTGAGCCAAAACTCTAATAAAAATGTAAAATCATTTGGACCCTTAATTCATAACCCACAAGTAGTAGATATATTGAAGAATAAAGGGCTTTCTGTCGTAGATAAAATTGATAAGAATGAGAAGGGAACGATAATTATTAGAGCCCATGGAATACCGAATTATCAAGAAAAAAACTTAGAGGACTCCGAGGTTAATGTTATTGATATGACATGTCCAATAGTTAAAAAATTACAGTTTGCCGTCAAATATCTATCTGATAATAATTTTTTTGTTGTAATTGTTGGGAACAAAAAGCACCCAGAAGTTATCGGGGCCAAAAGTTACGCAAAAGAAGGGAATGTAATGGTTATAAAAGATAAGAACGAACTAGATACAAGTGTTTTAAAATCAAAGAAAATTGGTGTTGTAGCTCAAACTACTATTCCTAAAGAGCTTTTTTGGGATGTAGTTGAAATATTTGAAACACAAAATGATTATGATATAAAAGCGATTGATACTTTGTGTGATGATATAAATAATAAACAAATTGAGTCAAAAGAGATAGCAAAAGATGTTGATATTATGTTTGTTATCGGAGGAAAAAATAGCTCAAATACTAAAGAAATTGCTGATATATGTAAAAATGTAAATAAAAATACTTATCAAATAGAAACATTTAAGGAAATCAAAGAACTCAATATGAATCTTGAAGATAAAATCATTGGTATAACAGCTGGAGCTTCAACCCCACCATGGCTAATAAAACAAACTATCGATGGTGTACTTCATGATAAATAAATTTAAGAATATTGAAATAAAAAAAGTACTCATAATACTGGTAATCATCTTATTTGTTTTCAGTGCTTTATTTTCTCTTTCTAGTAATGACAAAATTGCAATCTTAGAAATTGAAGGGGTGATTAAAAATCCAAAACAATATTTAGAAAGTATGAGAGACATATCTGAGGATGACTCTATAAAAGGTTTAATTGTAAGAATCGATTCCCCAGGTGGCACTGTCGGTTCTTCACAGGAAATTCATGAATCACTTATAAAAATTTCAAATAAAATACCAACGGTCGCAAGTATTGTTGATATCGGAGCTTCTGGTGGATACCTTATTGCATGTGGTACTAGTCAAATTTTTGCCAATTCTGGTTCCATTACTGGTAGCATCGGGGTAATAAGCCAATATTATAATTTTTCCAAACTTATTAAGTTCCTAAAGTTTGATATTGAGACTATTAAATCTGGGCAAATGAAAGACATTGGTGATTCCTCAAAAGCTTTAACAAATGAAGAAAAGCGTCTTTTAAATTCTTTGGTAAAAGATATACATAATCAATTCAAATTAAGTGTTAGTAAAACAAGAGGGCTAACCGATGAAGAAATCAATGAAGTATCTGATGGGAGAATTTTTTCAGGTAATCAAGCATTGGAAATGAAATTAATCGATAAAATTGGTGGTCTTGAAGAGGCTATTATCTATATTGAAGGAATTATACAGTTACCAAATCTTGATTTAGAGTATTTTCCTAAAAAAGAGGAGAAGCTACTAGATGGCATAATCCCTGCAATTGATAACTCATCACTACTAAATATGTTGAATAAAAAACTTTACTACCTTTATTCACCAAAATTCTAAATATGTTAAACTCTAGTTTATGCTAAAAACTATTTTAATAATATTAATCTTTATAGTAACACTAACTTTTATCTTCCAGAATCAGTCCATTTTTATTCATAGTTTCTCAATTAATTATGACCTGAAATTATTTAAAATTAATGATATTCCTATAAACAATTCAATTCTTATGATTTCATCTTTTATTCTCGGAGCCTTAATTTCTCTGGTTCTGATAGGTTCCAATTTATACAAGAAAAGTATCAAAAATAATGAATTAAAAAAGAAGATTATTGCAATTGAAAACAATCAGAGTTTAAAGGGGGGTAATGGATAGTGAGAAAGCCGAGATGGATTAAATCTAAGATTCCTACAGGAAATAACTTTACTGAATTAAAATCTATAGTATCAAAAAATATGCTTAATACAGTTTGTGTAGAGGCAAAATGTCCCAATCTTGGTGAATGCTGGAGTGCGGGAACACTGACTTTTATGATACTTGGTGATACTTGCACAAGAAGTTGTGGATTTTGCGCTGTAAAAACAGGGAAAGGGCTAAATATAGATTATTTAGAGCCTAAAAGATTAGCGAGAGGAATTTTAGATATAAAGAGAAATAACAAGCTGATAGATCACATTGTCCTCACTTCCGTAAATAGAGATGATAAAAACTATCAAAGTGCAGAAATATTTGCAAATTCTATTAAAGAGATAAAAAATCTTGACCTTGGTATTAAAGTTGAGGTCTTAATTCCTGACTTTTTAGGGGATACTAAATGTTATGAGTTAATTTTAGATGCACAACCTGATGTAGTTAATCATAATATTGAAACTGTAAAAAGACTTTATAAATTAAAACAAAATACGGGTACTTCTGTAAAGAGAGCTGTCAGACCTCAGGCCTTCTACAAAAGATCTTTGGGTTTACTTAATTTTTTTTCTTCGTCAAAAAAAATTATATCTAAGTCTGGTATCATGATTGGGCTAAGTGAAACAACAGAAGAAATCCTAGAATGCATAGATGATTTAAATAATGTTGGATGTGAAATTGTTACAGTTGGACAATATCTTCAGCCTTCAAAGGATTTTATAAATGTATCTAAATATTATACTCTTAAGGAGTTTGATGGGATTAAGAAATATTGTGAAGAGAAAGAAAATATAATTACTGCAGAATGTGGTCCTATGGTTAGAAGTTCATATCATGCAGAGAAACAACTTGAAAATGCAAAACAAAGTTTAAAAAAGAGAGTTATAAGTTGAAATTTCTTTTGATTCAAGCAGATGGAATGCCTGATAGGCCAATAAAAGAACTTGGCAACAGAACCCCACTTGAAGCCGCAAATACACCAAATTTAGATAAGTTAATAAAATTATCTAAAATGGGAATTGTTAATCATATACCTAAGGGTATGAAGTCAGGGAGCGATGTAGGCAACCTTAGTATTTTAGGATATAATCCTGAAAAATTTTTTACAGGTAGATCCCCCATTGAAGCTGAAAGTATAGGTATTAATCTTGAGCCTAACGATATATGTTACAGGTGCAACTTGGTAACAATCAAAAATAAAAATGGAAAAGAAATCATGGAAGACCATTCAGCTGGTCATATTAAAAATACAATATCAAAACAAATTATCGAGGCTCTAAGAGAAAATATTGAAAATGATGAGTTTAAAATTTATGAGGGTGTAAGCTATAGACATATATTGGTATGGAAAAATGGTATGACTGAAATAGAAACAACAGCACCCCATGATATTTTAGACAAAAATATAATTCAATATTTACCCTCAGGCCCAGGCTCAGTGAGATTAAGAGACTTAATGAGACAGGCAAAAGTAGCTATAAAAAAGCTTAAAAATGAAGTTCCCGAATTAAAGTCATCTGATTGTAGCGATGTTTGGTTGTGGGGTCAAGGTAAAAAGCCTAAGTTACCTAAATTTAAATCAATCCATAAAATCGGTGGGTCAATTATTTCAGCTGTAGACTTAGTAAAAGGTATAGGCAAGCTTGCTGGCTTAAATGTTTTAGAGGTTGATGGAGCGACCGGATACCTTGATACAAACTATAAAGGAAAAGTTGAAGCGGCAATTAAAAGTCTAGAAAATGATGATTTTTGTATGATTCATATAGAGGCCCCTGATGAAACGGGCCATGAAGGTGATTATAAAAAGAAGATACAAGCTATAAATGATCTAGATAATAAAGTGGTAGGCCCGATAATTGATTTAATGGAAAATAAATATGATGAATATAAAATCTGCGTTGTCTCTGACCATCCAACCCCTTGCGAACTGAGAACTCACAGTTATGAATATGTACCTTTCTTAATTTTTGATTCCAGATTAAACAATAATAATCATGGAAAGGAAGTTTTCACTGAAAAAGCTGCGAATGAATCAGGCATAGTTGAACATTCTGGTCACGAGTTACTTTTTTCTTTTTTTCAAAGTTAATTTAGCTTCTTCCCAAGCATCTTCGTCATTTAAATAGTTAGTTTTTATAGCTAAAAAGATTTTTGCACGTTCTAAAAACTTATCACTACTCTGGTTTAAGGCTATTTCGGGGTCAATCTTGTTAAGTCGACAAAGATTAGCAACTGTAAATAAAATATCACCTAGCTCTTCCTCTATATCCGACTTAGAATTTCTTTTATAGGCTTCATCAAACTCTAAGATCTCTGATTCAAGCTTGCTATGAACCTCCTTAATTGATTTAAAATCTAAGCCGTCTTTTGAAAAAAATTTGGAAATTTTTACTGCCCGCTTTAATGATGGAAGAGTTTTTGGAAAATCTTTATTTTCACCATTATTCTCCAAGGCTTTTTGTTCTTCCCAAATTTTTAATGCTTCATTTTCATCTTTTGCACTTTCATCCCCAAAAACATGCGGGTGCCTTCGTATTAATTTATCTGATAGCTCTAGAATGACATCTTCAAAAGTGAACATAGTTTCTTCTTCTGCAATATTTGCAATAAACAAAACTTGTAAAAGTAAATCTCCTACTTCTTCCTTTAAATTACCAATATCATTTCTACTTATTGCATCTACTACTTCATATGCTTCTTCAATAATATAATTACGTAGACTTAAAAGAGTTTGCTTTCTATCCCATGGACAGCCACCTTCAGCACGAAGAGCTTTTGTTAAGTTAATCAATTCTCTAATTCTTTCTTCTGGACTTTTCAATTTATATCTCAAAAAATTTCGGAAATTTGCTTAAGCTCTTACATCCCTCTTTTGTTACAACCACAGTATCCTCAATTCTAACTCCACCAATATTTGAATAATATAAACCTGGCTCAATGGTAATAACTTGATTAGCCTTAAGTATCTCTTTCAGTGAAGAGACTCTAGGTGGCTCATGAATCTCTAAGCCCAGACCATGGCCTGTTGAATGAATAAAGCCATCGGGGTTCTTTTTTTCGAAATCAGTTAAAAAACCTGATTCATCAAAGAAGTTTTTAATTTTATTATGGATAATCCTGGAATCCATCCCTGCTTTAACTAATTTTACCCCTAAACTTTGACCATTTTTAACAACTTTAAACATATCTTTTAAAATCTTTGATGGCTTCCCTTTTACTATAGTCCTAGTTATATCAGCATAATAACCATTATCTATATTGCGTGGGAATATATCCATTATTATTGGCGAAGATTCTTTAATTGGACCAGAGCCCTCATGATGGGGTAGAGATGAATGCCTGCCAGATGAAATAATACAGTCTGGGCATTCTAGTCCTTTTAGAGAAAGCTCATTTTGACAAAAACTTCTAAGAATTTCGGATGTTAAAATCTTTCCATCCGAATATAGTAATTTATTTTTAACTTTTGAATATTTAATTTTATCAATTATTTTTGCCATTACTGACTCGGTTAACTTCATAGTTTTCCTTATATTTTTTATCTCAGCTTTGTCTTTTATTAATCTAGATTCATAAAAAATTGAACTATCTGAAGCCTTAAGTTTAACTTTTAATTTTACAAGTTTGTTGAATAAATATGATGGAAAAGTATAAGGGACAAGTACTTCATCCACTTTATATTTTTTAATTAAAGCAAATATAATATTCTCAATTTTATTCCCTTTGGCATAGTTTAGAATTTCTCGAAGTGATAAAATCTCATCAACTTTCGCCTGCTTCTTACCTCTTTCTAGCTCTAAATCATTTAGAACAAGATGGGTCTTTTTTCTAATTTCAAAAAATATTATTGGGTCAGGTGCTTTGAATTTTGTCTTATATAGTAGGTCAGATGAATTTTTTGTACTGTCATATATTAAAGTCATTTTCTTCATGAAACTTAATATACAGTATTAACTATATAAACAAAAATATTGCAAATATTAGTCATATTATTTATTATAATACATATGTTTAATATAAGTGAAAAAGCTGTTGATGAAATTAATAGACTTTTAAGTGATGAAGATTCTTCTGATTCTTTTTTAAGAATTAAAGTTGTTCCAGGTGGATGCTCTGGATTTTCCTATGAAATGGGATTTGATGATGCAATAGATGACTCTGATCAAGTATTCGAAAATTCAAATGTAAAAGTAGTGATTGATAAATTTAGCTTTACCCATTTAGAAGGTGGAACTTTAAATTTCTCTGATGGGCTAAATGGTACTGGTTTTGGTATTGAAAATCCCAACGCAAAAGCTTCTTGTGGATGTGGTTCATCCTTTACAGTCTAACTTTCAATTTCCCTAACTATATAAATTAAAATCGTTATCCCAATAAACATTGAACCAATGGATAAGTAGAAATTACCAATAGCTAGTTGTATAAAAGCAAATATGAGAATTAAAATAGATAGCGCGAGTTGAAAAGCTTTCAATAAAGATGTTATGTCTTTATCTTGAGAATCTTGTTGTCTCCAGAAACCACTTGGTCTAATCTGATTATAGAATTTTTCTAATACCTTGTCATTTTCAGGCTTAGTCAGAAAAGTAACTAACAAGCCCACCAATATCGATATGGGGATAATGATTAATTTTAATTTAAAGTCTAGCTCTAAAATTTGTAAATAGTCTAAGAAATAAAATACTATGCTTAGAAACACTGAACAAATTAACGCTGATATTTCTGACCAAGAATTTATTCTCCACCAAAACCATCTAGCAATCAAGAAGAACCCTAGCCCGGAACTTACAGACCATAGAAATATCCATGCAGATCCAATATTTTTAATTCCCAGTCCTACGACCAAAGCCAGAAGCAAGAAAACAACGGTGAATATTTTGGATATTAGGACATAATGTTTTTCGCTTTTATTATTCGCATAAAACCTTTTATATAAATCATTTACCAAATAAGAGGAGCCCCAATTTATCTGAGTACTTATCGTGGACATATAAGCCGCTAAAAGAGTTACAATTAGAAAGCCTTTAAATCCATCTGAAACATAATCTCTAATTAGGATTGGATAAATTTCCTCACTATCATTTAGAATAGTAGTTTCCGTAGGATAAAGTATTAAAGCGCAAAGGCCGATAACAATCCAAGGTGCGAACCTTAATACATAGTGATTAAGAACAAACCAAATGGTTCCTAAAACTCCATCCTTCTCAGACTTAGCAGAACAAAGTCTTTGTATTATATAACCTCCGCCATCAGAATTATGAGAAGACCACCATACAATAGTTGAGTAGCTCAGAAACAACATGAAATCTTCAGTATTAAATATTGAAGGAATCATTAATAATTTTTCAGGAGATATCTCCTTTACTAAAATAAAGTAGTTATCTAATCCCCCAATCTGTGGTGAATTAATTAGAAATACAACTAAAATTATAGAGCCTGCAAAGGCTACAAAATATTGAACAAAGTCATTAATAACGATACCCTTCAAACCAGAGGAAGCAGTATAAAAAAGTGCTACCAATGTAACAATAATTAGTAGAACAGTACTATCAAATCCTAATATTACATTAAATATTTTAAGGAATGCACTAATAATCCATGCAGATATTATTAGATTAAAAAAAGTTGAAAAATAAAAAGCCTTAAAAACTCTAAGATACTTTGCAGGAGCTCCAGAATACCTAATTTCAATTAACTGATTATCTGTTATCACATTAGCTCTTCTCCAATATCTAGAAAAAAAGAAAATGACAATACAATGAGTAAACAAAAATGACCACCAAAACCAATTCTTCCAAATTCCAGGATCACGAATCCATGAAATTACTACAATAGGAGTATCAATAGATAAAGTGGTTGCTACCATAGATGTTCCTAGTAGCCACCATGGTAAATTTCTTTCCGAGACAAAATAGGAGCTAATACTATTTTGACTTTTAGTCTTAAAATAGATGCCTATCGAAATACTTAAAGCTAAATATAAAGAAATTATTAAAAGATCTGTGGCTGACAAAAAATCTAAGAAAAGAAAGTAGTCCATTATACTATTGAACTCCTCGCCATATCTTTAATCTTTACAATCTTTTCAAGCTTTTTATCAATTTCTTTGCCATACTTACAATATAAATCAGTTATAGCTTCCATACAAATTATAGGATCTAGTGGATCCAAAACTAAATCTCCACCATTAACCAAAACCCCTTGAACAGTATCAAATTCATTAAAGTTCTCGGTTACGGACTTCATTCGGATTGAATCACTGATTATAATGCCATCAAAATGAAGTTCTTTAATCAATATATTTATCATTATATTTTTCGACATTGATGCTGGTATAAAGGATGAATCAATAGAGGAGTAGTTTATGTGATTCATCATAACTAAATCAGTATTTTGTACTAATTCTGCAAAAGGTTTAATATGTTTAGATTTTAAATCAAATTCAGAAATTGAAGATTTGGGAAGTGTTTCATGTGTATCTGTTGCGACGGCACCATGTCCAGGAAAGTGTTTAACGCAAGAAATTATATTATTTTTTCTACATGACTCTAAGAAAAGACCCCCTATCCTAATTATCTCATTAGGCTTATCTGAAAAACACCTACCCTCCAATACTTTTGAATCATCTCTTTTTAAATCTAAAACTGGACCAAGATTAAAAGAAATCTGATTAAGATGTAACTCTTTATTTATAGAGTCAAAAATATTTATGATAGATTCATGATTTAAAGAATCAATATCCTCGTAATTATATTCATTTCCATCTATACAACGCCTACCTAGCCCATTCTCCGCATCCAAAAAAAATAAAACCTTTTTTTCTGACACAGAATCCAAAATTTTTCTTGTTTCTGATAAACGATTTAATGTAAATCTTTCCCTCTCACCGAAAGTAACTTTGTCTGTTGCAAATAATATGAAAGAATCAAAACCATAGTCTCGAATAAGTGATACGGCACTTACCAAAGATTCCTCTGAATTTAAATTTATTCTTGGGATAATTAAATTAGAAAAAATATTTTGCATATCACGGGCTCGAGATTTTTCCTAATAAAGCTTTTTCTGTGGAGCCTGTAATATTTTTTAAATTAAAACTTTTATTTATTAATCTTAAATATGCTAACAGTGCAAACAATATAACCTCTTTATACTTTGAAGGGATACCAAGCTTGTCTGATTGAATAAATTCAAGACCAGGAAGCCTATTTTTTAATCCATCCATTATGAACTTATTCTTAACTCCACCTCCTGACACAATAACCTTCGTTGGGTTTGATATTGGGAATATAAATTTTTCATATGAATCAGCCACTGACTCAATAGTTGCAGTGGAAAGAGTTGCAACTAAATCATTAAATCTTATGCCCTTTTGTATGGAGTACCGAATAAGATTATTTATATATTCAGTGCCAAACTCTTTATTTCCAGTTGATTTTGGTGGCATTAAAGAAAAATAAGAGTTCCTAAGAATCTTGTTCAAAAGAGGGACTATTACTTTTCCTTTTTTTGCGATGGAACCATCTTTATCAAAAAAGACTTTATTCTTGTTTTTAATTTGAATTGCTCTATCAATTAAACAATTGGCTGGCCCTGAATCATAGCCTAAACATTTTAAAAAATTCTTTTCTACTAATGTTGAATTTGCGATTCCGCCCAAATTTTGACATATGAAAGGCCTTTTGATCTCAGGAAATAAATAAAAATCTAAAATAGGAACTAAAGGTGCTCCTGCGCCCCCTAATGCAATATCTTTTTTTCTAAAATCATAGACAGTCCTTAATTTAGTTTTGCTTGAAACTACATCAGCCTCAGATATTTGTATTGAGATAGTTTGATTTATTTCTTGTGAATGATGAATTGTTTGCCCATGCATGCCAATACAATCAACCTTAGAGCGATTAATTTTATTGCTTGATATAAATTGATTTACTTTTCTTGCTACAAAGTCCCCTAATTTTAAACTTAGAAGCTCGATATCATAAATAGTTGATTTTGGTCCTGAAGCTAAAATCTCTCTTCTTAATGCTTCGGGGAAATCATATGAGGCTGAATAAGACAAAGAAATGCTTCCACTATTTAACTTTACTAGTCCAATGTCCAATGAGTCTGCGGAGGTTCCTGAATTTATACCTATAATGCTATAAAATTTTTTGTTACCCATCTAAAATCTCGATTATAGAAACTTTTTTATATAAAGCTTTTGCTTTACTAAAAGATATATCCATTTTGTAAATTATAATAGCAATTCTAATATTCCACTTACTTTTTTCTAATAACTTTAAAGAATCTTTCTCATTCAAACTTAAAATGTTTGATAGATTTCTCACACAACGAGCTTTTAATTTTTTTGTGGTTGGCAATATATCAATCATCATATTATTGTAAACTTTTTCAAGCTTTATCATTGAAATTTTAGTAATAATATTTAAAGTATTTTTGGTTAAAGTGCCTGATTTTAGCCTAGTTGAACCAGCTACGAACTCGGGCCCAACATCTAAAACTATATCTAAATAACTGACACTTTTTTTTAATTTATTACAGCAAATAAGAATAGTTTTGGCCTTTAAACCTTTTGCATATTTAATAGCTGATAAAACATAAGTGGATTTACCGCTTGCCGAAATACCAATCAACAAATCATTTTTATTAAAATTTTTAGCTTTTAAATCTCTAATAGAATCAGTTGAAGAATCCTCTGCTCCCTCTTTAGATTTAAATACTGCAGATCTACCTCCTGCCATTATACCAACAATTCTATCAGGCTTTGTTCCGAAAGTTGGAGGGCATTCAGCTGCCTCTAGAACTCCTAAACGTCCACTTGTACCGGCTCCAATAAAATAAATTGATCCATTTTTAGTAAATGTTTTTGTAAAAAGGTTTACAGCTTCAGAAATTTTCTTTTTATTCTTTTTTAATATCGAACTAACATCTTGATATTCATCAATAAAATCAACTATTAGATGTTCATTTGTATCAGATTTTTTTTTAATACGTGAATTTATCTTTTCTGTTGCTAAATCATTGAAATTATCTTTCATAAAAAACCTTTTTTTAATTATAACAAAATGTTTACAAAAAAATTAATTTTTACTTCCAATCCTAACCATTTGGATATAAAATATCATAATCCAATGAGCAATATCAAAAGAGCACTAATAAGTGTCTGGGATAAGACAGATGTCGATGTTTTAGCTAAACATTTGGATTCTATTGGCGTGGAAATAATTTCCAGCGGTGGGACTGCCAGGTTCTTAAGGGAAAAAGGGATTGATGTAAAAGATGTATCAGAGATAACTGAATTTCCTGAAATGTTAGATGGAAGAGTGAAAACTTTGCATCCTAAAATACATGGTGGACTACTAGCAATTAGATCGAACAAAGATCATATGGATGCCTTGAAGTCCGGGAATATAAGCCCAATAGATTTAATAATAGTAAATTTTTATCCTTTTGAACAAGTAATTAAATCTGAAAATATTGCTTTTCAGGAAGTAATCGAAAATATTGATATTGGTGGCCCTACAATTGTACGGGCGGCAGCAAAAAATTTCCAAGATGTTTCAGTAATAGTAGATATATCGGACTATAAAAAATTAATAGAAAAAATATCAGATAATAAACTAAGTGTTGATAAAGAATTTAATTATGAGCTTTGTAAAAAAGCATACGCTTATGTTTCAAAATATGATGCTGCAATATCAAATCATCTTGGAATATTAAATACCGATAACAGTAAGAAAAAAATTCCTGATACTTTAACACTTCATTATAAAAAGAGTTTCAATTTGAGATATGGAGAAAATCCACATCAAGAAGGTTCATTCTTCATTCAAGAAAATCAAGAAGAGCCCTCTATTTCAAATTCAAAGCAAATACAAGGAAAAGAACTTTCTTTAAATAATATTTACGATGCTGATTCATGTTTAGAGACAGTAAAGGAATTTAAAAGTAATGCATGTGTAATTGTAAAACATAATAATCCTTGCGGTGTTGCAGAACATGAAAGTTTACTACAAGCTTATATAGATGCTAGAGACTGCGATCCGGTAAGTGCATTCGGTGGCATAGTAGCATTTAATAACAAAGTTGAAAAAGATGTTGCTGAGGAAATAGTAAAAACTTTTATTGAAGTTTTAGTCGCACCAGATTATTCGGATGAGTCATTAGAAATATTTAAGTCTAAACCTAATCTTAGAGTACTAAAGACTCCTGATTTAAAAATTAAAGAGTCAGATCTTATGGACATAAAAAAAGTTGTTGGTGGAATTCTGTATCAAGATGCTGATAGAACCTCAGATGAAGACTTTATAGACTATAAAGTCGCTACCAAAAGAAAGCCGAGTGATGAAGAAATCAAGACACTTCTTTTAGCTTGGAAAGTCTGTAAGAATGTAAAGTCTAACGCTATAGTGCTTGCAAGAGGCAATAAAACAGTAGGAATAGGTGCCGGTCAGATGAACAGAGTAAATTCCGTCCAATTAGCTCAAATTAAATCAAAAGAGCATTACGGCACTGATGGATCAGCCTTAGCTTCAGATGCTTTCTTTCCCTTTAGAGATGGAATTGATGAAGCAGCAAAAGCAGGTGTAACAGCTATTGTTCAGCCTGGTGGATCAATAAGAGACGAAGAGGTTATTCAAGCGGCAGATGAGAATAATATTGCTATGATTTTTGTTGGCGTAAGACACTTTAAACATTAATTATCAATTATAATTTTATTTTTATTTATTAAAATTCCTAGATTATGATCTAAGTTTGTTATAGAAACATTATAGTCAGTTAATGACTTATTATAAAAAATTTGAGCTTTAATTAAATCTCTCTGCGCCTCTAATAAATCTTTAGTTTTTGATACACCAACTTCAAACCTTTCTTCCTCATTATCAAGAATTTCTTGATGCAATTCTAAATTCTTTCTGGAAGCTTCAATATTATCTAAATTGGAAATTACATCACGGTAGGACTTTCTAGCTTCTAAATGAATAGAATCTAAAACTTGATTTAAGATAATTAACCTTTTTCTTTTTTGAGCATTTGCAACCTCAAGCTTACTTTCAGCAACATTATTATTTAATGGAATGCTAAGCTTGGCACCTATAGCCCAAGAAAAATTATCCATTGATCTAAGCGTTCCTATTGAATCAGAAAAGCCATCATTATAATCTGATGCTATTCTAGGCGTACCCAGGATAGCTGAAGAGTAATCACTATTCTTGCTACCACCAAGGCCGGAATAACTAAATAAAGCCTCTATGTCTAAATCAGGCAAGATTTGATTAGAATAAAAATCTAATAGTTCTTGAGAATTATTTAACATAATCGACTCTTGCTTAACCTCTGGACGGTTATTAATTGCAATGTATTCAATTTCATCAGGATCAATTTTTTCTAACTCTTTGATTGAAATTAAATTATCAACGTTTAAATCAACATTTAAAGATAAGCCTAAAACATTTTTCAATAAATCTAATGAATCATTATACCTATTCTCTGCTAAGGTTATTTCAACTTGACGGTAAGCGGCCTCAGCCTGGGCCTGCAATAAAGAAATACGAGGAAGAGTGCCAACTTCAACCTCGACAGTATTTTGATTAACAATTTCTTGAGCAAGATTTAAAGAAGAATAAGCAAGCTCCAAATTATTTTTGGCATAGACTGAATCCCAATATTTTGTTTCAATTTCAACTATTAAAGAAGAAATTGTTTTCTCAAGCTCAATCTTTGATATTTTAGCATTACCTTTAGCGACAAGTATTTTAGTATTATTAGCACTTACTCCAAAGTCCTTAAGAAGGTTTTGCTTTACTTTGAATGAAAGATTTGATATCCACGAAGGACTCATTGCATCTGTCCCAAGATCAGTTTCTCTTTTTTCTAGATTAAAATCAAAAAAACTATAGCTAGTTCCTGTAGGAAGGTATCCATCTAAGCTAGCACTGTATAGTGTGGATTTTCTATTTAAAGTATTATTTTTTGCAAAAGCGGAAGTTGAGGGTAAAACAGAATCTTCAAAACTAATCTCAGTATTTAAATAAACATCAAAGATCCCCTCCATCTCCTTAATTAAGCTTAAACTAGAATCTAGTTCGGCTTCTTGAATTAATATTTTTTTGTTATTTTGAAGACCAACTTGTATAGCTTGGTCCAAAGAAATTGACCAAGAAGTAAATGTTAGAAATGCAAATAAAGAAAGAGTTTTTAGAAACATTATTATTAATTTAGCAGATTATAAAAAAAAAGGGAGTCCTAATTTTCACTAGGACTCCCAAGATTAGTCATCTATATACTACTTAGAAGCAGCAGGAGCTTTAAAGAAATCATCGATGAAAATCAATAATCTAGACTGGAAGCCCCAAATAGAATCTTCTGTATCTAATAATGATGCAGCTCTCATACCAGTGGTGTTGTTATATGCTTGCGCAATTAACGCATCCTTAAGACCTGAACCAGCGTCAATGTATGAACCAATTAAAGATAGCTCAACACCGTCAACTAAATTCATTGAGTATGTAGCTTCATATTCTGTTCCGTAGTATCCACTGATTTCACCAGCAACGCCGTCGGAACCACCTGCGTTAGCACCAATACCTTGGTCTGCAGGTTTTTTGTTTTCTACCCATGCCATTAGAACAGCAAGATTTAAATTATCGCCATTATTAACAGCATAATCTACATCTGCTTTTAAATATTTAGCATTGATGATACCACCTGATCTCTGATATAGAGTAGGGATAACATGTTTGAATAATAGGTTATCTAGTTGATAAGCTCCATTACCTCTTACGATAGAACCTTCATAGTCATTATTTCCTGCCTGAGCGTTATTCTCATCACCAGGGGAAATACCAGCTTCAAACGCAACTTTTGTGAAAGGAGCAGCGTTAAACAGCTCTAGTTTTGCAGCTGCAACATAGTTGTTCCTTGTAACAGTTAGTTGGTCAGTACCATAACCAGCATCTAGTTCACCATAAGCACCAGTGTACTCAGTAATGAATCTATAGCTTGATGTTTTGTACTCAGCATACGCACTGTATAACTGTAAAGCCATATCGATGTTATTACTTGTTCCACCGATATTCATGTTATTTTGCTCAATATATGGGAATAAATAAGCACCATATGTTAAAGCGCCATTATTGATAATTACAGCAGCAGCTAAATAATCAACTGTCTGTCCGTTACCATCAAAGATAGCAAAATTATCTGATTGAGTAGTTGCTGCACCACCATAAGTGTCAGAACCACCACCGATATAATCAGAAACTAAGACTAAAGTAGTTGCACCAAGTGGTGTTGCATACCCTTTTAGCCATAATAAACGATCAATGTTAAAACCAGCATCTGAATATGGATCGTGTCCGCCATTAGCGTACAGTCCCATAGCAAAATCAAATGGCTGTCTTCCGATTCTTACGAATCCCTTATCACCTAAGTTAATATCTGCATGAAGATATTTAACAGAGAAAGAACCATAGTTTGCTGATATAGAATCATCGCCCCATAGTAAAGTACCGTTAAATCTATCAGTATATCTTAAATCATCTTGAACAACACCACCAGATTCTGAACCATCGGAATCTTCACCAAAAAGTCCAGCAGTAGCACCACCAGCAAGAGCGTTACTTAAAACATCAATAGATGCTCTAATTGTAACTGCGTCACTTAAAACAAGTTGTGGAGTAAGACGAAGAGTCATGTCAGCGAAGTGAATGTGTTCGCCTGTAGCATCTCCATCTAAACCAGCAATTCCTGCAAGTTCGCCTGGTGTCAAGATATTATGATAAGTAGCGTTATGGAGTGTTCTCCATCTAAAACGCATAAAACTTGGGAATCCGCCAAGACTTAGCTCAACCGCAAAAGACGGAATAGCCATGCCCAAAGCAAATACCAAAGCAAGTACATATTTCATAATACGCATAAACCTTTACCTCCTATGTAAAGTTAACCAAATCTAACATTTTTTAGGGGTATAAGTCAACGATTTTAGCAAGTTTTTATGCAGTTTTTTTAACTTTTTTGTATGCTAAAAAGAATAGCCAAAAATACTTGAAAGGATAATCCCATAAAACCCTTTAAAATCAGCATTAATCAAAGATTTTACCCGGATTCATAATATTGTTAGGATCAATAGTTTTTTTAATTGATTTCATTAAATTTATCGATGAAGGATGTTCTTGTAAAAGGTATGCTTTCTTGTTTAATCCGATTCCATGCTCACCAGTTGAAGTTCCACCTAATTCTAGTGTTTTTCTTACCAATTTATTGCTGAAATTTCTAATAATTTCAAAATCATCCTTATTTTCTGGATCATATAAAACGGTAACATGGAAATTTCCATCACCGACATGCCCTACTATTGGTGCCTTTAGGCTTAAATCTTGAATTTCTTTCTCTGCAAACTTAATACATTCAGCTAATTCTGTTATAGGTACACAAGCATCAGTTGCGTAAACTCGTGCATTAGGTTTTAAAGCCTTAACCGACCAATAAACATCGTGCCTTGCTTTCCATAACTTATTTCTTTCTTCAAAATCTTTAGACCATTTAAAGTTGAAACCATTATTGCCTTCGGATATTTCTTTGCAAACTTCGATAGATTCAATATTTCCATTTTCAGTTCCATGAAATTCAAAAAAAAGTGTCGGCTTTATTTCTAAATCACTAAGTTTAGAAAAATTAATACTTATTTCCATTTGATCAGCATTAAGTAGTTCAATTCTAGCTACTGGTACGCCAAACTGAATTATCTCTTTTACAGAATTTACAGCATCATCAAGATTATTAAAATGACATATGCCGCTAATTATACTTTCTGGAATAGGATTCAATTTTAATTGTATTTCAGTGATTATTCCCAAAGTACCTTCAGAGCCAATAAATAAACCAGTCAAATTATAACCAGAAGATGTTTTTTTAGATCTACCACCTGTTTTAATAATATCACCATTAGGTAAAACGACTGTAAAACCCAAAACATTCGTTCTCATAGTTCCATAACGAACAGCCATAGTTCCTGAGGCCGAAGTAGCACACATCCCACCTATTGTCGCATCTGCACCAGGATCTATTGGAAAAAAAACACCTTGATCCTTTAAGTAATTATTCAGTTGAATTCTAGTTACATACGCCTGGACTCTGCAATCAAAATCATCTTTATTTACTTCAATAATTTTGTTTAAGTTTTCTAAACTAATTGATATTCCGTCTTTAATCCCGACGACTTGTCCTTCAAGTGATGTCCCTGCACCAAATGGAACGATAGGAACTTTATAGTTATTACAAATTTTAAGAATTTCTGAGACTTCTTCTGTTGTATTTGGGAAGGCTACACCTGAAGGTAATATTGAATCAAATATATCTTCGCCCTTAGAATAGTTCGCTCTTACGCTCTCAGCAGTAGAAAACCTATCGCCAAGCAAAGCGGTAATCTTATCTATAAAAAGATTATTCATAGATAGTAATTATAAACTGTAAAAAAAAATAAATGTTTATTACTCTTTTACTTCTTCTTCTCCGCCCATCCAAGAAGGTCTTTTATCCCAGGTCTTGCCTAACCATGAACAACTTTGAATAGATGAAAGTAGAAAAAGTGACAAAATAAAAACTTTAAGAAATTTTTTCAAAATAGCCTCCAATTTTATTAAGTATATTAAATCGCTAAAAAAAAAGAGCAAGTTTTTAAGACTTGCTCTTTATTGAGGAAGGTGTGTTTAGCGTATTTAATTATTTAGAATTTAAGCTGCGCTTGAATTCTAAATGTTCTTGTTTGCTTATCATCGCCTGTTGTCTGTTCTTCATTGATGTGGCCATAATCAGCATTTATTTTTAAATTGTGTCCAACAAAATATTTAGAAACTTGATATGTATGCTCAAATATTTTGTCTTTAGTTTGGTCTGAATTATCTCTTACACCGTATCTATATCCTGCAACCCATCCATTAGTTATATGATAGTTACCTTGGATTCTAGTCCAGTCTAAACTTTCTTTACCATTACCTAGGATTGATTCATCACCAGTTAATGTTGTATGTTCAAACTCACCTGAAAGACCTTTATACTTAAATCCAGCATCATAAGTTCTTGATGTAACATCTAAATATGTAACACCTGTAAGCTGAGTTTTTCCGTTTTTACTATAAGCTGTAGCAATGTCTTTAATTCTATCATCAAGCTTACCAGCATGATCTAAAGCAGTTGAACCATCTTCTTCTTTAAAAGCAGAACCAGTATAATTAACGTTTAATCCGTTCCACCATAGTTGAGAAGCACCCAATCTAAGTTTCATATTATCTGATTTCTTAAGATCAGCTTGACCATATTTCATTTTACCAAATGGTGTTAATTCAACTCTTGTTACATAGATTTTATCCCAAACATCAGCATGAGAAGAACCTCTTGCATTATTACCACCTAGACCAGCACCTAAGAAACCTATAACTTTAAATTTCTTATTTGGCATTGTTGCTTCCAACTTGATACCGTGATCTCTTTCAAATGTTAAATGCTTTGAAGATCTATCAACAAAAGTTAAGCTACTTGATGAAGTTTGCTCTTCTAAAGTATGAGGAATCTTCATTTGTCCAACTGTAACTTTTAAAACCTTTCCAGCTTTATATCCGAAATATGCATCTTCAATACCTATGCCATCTGCACCAGCACATCCTGTACCGTTTTTATCTGAACAAATTACATATTTATAAAAGATATTTGGGCTATATGCATAACCTGAAAAAGCTAACTGAAATCTTCTTGTTTGAAAGTCATGACTTACACCCTCAGAACCATCAGAACTTGTAGAACCTCTTTTTTCTTGGTTCTTATCAGCGCTATCAAATCTGAACTGCATTCTACCGCCAATTTTTAATTTAAAAGCGTCTCCGCCTTTAAACTCTAATCCTTTCCCAGCTTTATACTTTAATTTAATATCTTTGGACTTCTTTGTTAAGTCAGTACCAAATGTATTAGTAAGTTTCTGGGTGGTTGAATCGCCATCTATATTTGATGATGCAACCTCTTTACTAAATGATTCTGGAACAATTAGTAAAGATGCAAATAAAAAGAATAATACTAAAAATTTTCTCATTTTTACCTCCTGTGAGTATCTTTTTTTTCTTTGTTATTATGTTTTTCAAAAGTTAACTAGGTGTTAAACAAAAGTTAAGAAATAGTTAAGTTTTTAAAAATCCTCTTCTTTTTATAATCAAAAAGATTGTAGTTAGAATGAAATTATTAAATAATGTATCCATGAGTCATTTAATAGCGATTGCAGAAGATGATCAAGACATATCACAAATTCTTGTATCTAATCTTAATTCGAACGGTTATAAGACAAAATCTTTTACTAATGGAAGAGAGCTAATAAACTTTTCTAAATCTATAAA
This sequence comes from Deltaproteobacteria bacterium TMED58, assembly GCA_002167555.2. Taxonomy (GTDB): domain Bacteria; phylum Desulfobacterota_D; class UBA1144; order UBA1144; family UBA1144; genus TMED58. The sequence goes on along the minus strand of NHDL02000002.1, from coordinate 8,011 downwards.
GCCTGATTTAATTTTACTTGATATAATGATGCCAATTTGTGATGGAATTGAAACCTGTAAAATCTTAAGAAATGATTCAAGATATGAAGATACACCTATTATTTTTTTAACTGCTAAATCAACTGAGTCAGATATAGTTGTTGGTCACGAAATAGGTGGTAACGATTATCTTGTCAAACCCTTCAATAATAATATCTTACTTTCAAAGGTTAGAAGATTTTTAAATTTTAAAAAAAATGAACAAGACGAAGTTTTAGACTTTGAAGGAATTACTATGAATCTTGAAAGTTATAATGTCCTAATCGATGACCAAAAAATTTCCTTAACTACTACAGAATTTTTATTACTTGAAACTTTCATTAAAAATAAAGGCAGAGTTCTTTCGAGGGATCAGCTAATAAAAAGAAAGAGAATATGGGGTGATGATAAAATCATATATGATAGGACAATTGATGTTCATATCGGAAATTTAAGGGAAAAAATCGGTATAAAAGCAACATTAATAAAAAGTGTACGGGGTGTTGGATATAAAATGGATAGTGATGAATAAATGAGAAATATTTTTAGAAAACGAAGATTTCTTTTTGTAATAATTTCATTAATTTATATTTTTTATTTATTAAGTCAAAAAGGGCAAGAAGGTCGGGTTTTTTTTAATACTTATTTTTATATCATAACAGCACTGTATATTTTTAGCTTTTTCTTCCTAAGAAAAATTTTAGACTCTCATAATAAAATAAAAAAAATTTCAAAGGAAATTATCGATGATAAGTTTGATTATTCTGAGATGAATATGATTGAACTTAGAGAAACATATGATAGAGCCACATATGAAATAATAAATTCACTTAGCTCAAAGCTTAAGAATCAAAATTTAAAAAATAGTGAATTATCATCTGTTGTTTCAAATATTACATTTGGATTAATATTAATAGATACTGAGGATACTATTATTTTTGCTAATAAAGAATTTAAAAAAATTATTAAAGCTCCTCTAGAAATAGAATATGAAAATAAAAAAATTGTTGATATAGTCCAAAATAAAAACTTCTTTGAAGTAATAAATGAGTTAAAAAATAACAGAGACTATATTAAAAAAGAAATAAAATTTCTAAGTGAGATCGATTCATCTTTTATAATAAGAGCTGGTTACATAAATAATGAAAAATCTAAAATCTTAATAACTCTTGCTGATATAACCGAATTTAAGAAACTAGACAAGATTAAAGAAGACTTAGTTGCGAGTGTTTCACATGAAATTAGAACACCACTTAGTGGAATTATAGGCGCCACACAATTCATTCAAGAGCATGGCAGTGATAATAATGAAGAAATTTTATCAATGATAGATATTATAGAAAGAAATTCGAGGAGATTAAGCAATATAACTAATGACTTGCTAGCTTTGGCAGAGCTGGAAGAAAAAGAAAAGTTAGACCTAGAGAGGGAATATGCATATTCAAATATTATAGAAATTGCAAAATACTCTATAGAAATACTCAAAATACACTCTGAAAAGAAAAAAATAAGGATTAAGACGAATTTTAGTAGCGACGAGATTTCAATCAAATGCCTTTCTAGTGAAATAGAAAAAATATTTATCAATTTGCTGCAAAATGCTATTAATTATTCCCCGGAAAATGACGAAATTATTATCAAAATTACTAAAGAAAGTTCCAACTTAATAATTGAAATTATAGATAATGGGCCTGGAGTTAATACAATTGATAAAGAATATATTTTTAATAGATTTTACACAGCGGATAAAAACCGATCGTACTCATCATTAGGTGGAACAGGCTTAGGATTAAGCATAGTAAAACATGCAGCAAATCTTCATTCTGGTAAAGTAGAACTAATAGATACAACAAAAGGTGCAACATTTAGAGTTACAATTCCACAAATTAACTAATGCTTTATATCTTCTTAACAATTTCTTAACAAAACTCGTTCTTACTTACCTCATACTAAAAGGAGGCAATTCAATGCAAAATAAATTTTTAGGAACCATACTTTTCTTTGTTCTTTTCACTGCTTCTGCATTTTCTTTATCAGTGGATTCAAAAATCCCTAGCTATAAGAAAGTTAGCGGAGTAAGTGGTCAAATTTCAAGTGTTGGTTCTGATACTATGAATAACATGATGGCATTATGGTGCGAGGGTTTTACTAAAGTATACCCAAGCGTAAAATGCCAAATTGAAGGTAAAGGGTCTGGAACTGCTCCACCAGCCTTAATCTCAGGGACTAGTAATATTGGCCCAATGTCCAGGGCAATGAAAGAAAAGGAGCTTAAAAAGTTTGTTGACGCCTTTGGCTACAAGCCAGTAAGAATAAAAACATCTGTTGATGCTCTTGCTGTTTTTGTTAATAAAGACAATCCAGTAGAATGTATGTCAATTAAACAAGTAGATGCAGTTTTCTCAAAAAAACGAAAATGTGGAGGCCCAGAGGATATTGTTGTTTGGGGACAATTAGGAGCTAAGGGGAATTTAAGATACAAACCGCTTAGTGTATACGGACGTAATTCCGCATCTGGTACATATGGTTATTTTAAGAAGAAAGCTCTATGTAAAGGAGACTATAAGGATTCCGTAAAAGAACAGCCAGGTTCATCTGCTGTTGTTCAAGGTATTGCCAACGATATATCTGCTATTGGTTATAGTGGTATTGGATATTTAACATCTGGTGTTAAAGCTATTGCCTTAGACAAGAAAGGAAAAGGTTGTTCAGATCCAACTCCATCACAAATCGATAAAGGAAAATATCCTTTAGCTAGATTTCTTCAGTTTTATGTTAACCAAAAACCAGGAACTGAACTTGAGCCATTAATCAAGGAATTTATCAACTTTGCATTAAGCAAAGAAGGTCAAGAAATTGTTATAAAGGATGGATATATTCCCTTGTCTAAAGCACAAGTTGATGGTGTATTAAGCCAACTTAATTAGGGTTTATGAAATTATGCAGTGAACGAAAAAAAAAATTTAAGTTTAAATGAAAACACTGCATTCAATAAAAGAAAAATAAAAGATAAAGCCGCTGAGTATGTTTTCAAACTCGGCGGCTTTTTTATTATTCTTTCAATTATTTTAATCATTTTTTTTATCGGTAAAGAAGCTTTACCCTTAATTAAAAAATACTCTTTGATATCAAAAGATAATGAAAAAATTGAAGATATAGAATTATCAAAAACTGTTGAGTTTTTTGGTGATGAATACAATAATGTACTATCGATAATACAATCAAATGGTGAGATTGTTTTCTATGACATAAATTTCAAGAAACTCATTTCAAAAGCTAAATTAAATCTTATAGATAATGAGGAAATAACCTCAGTTGTTTCCAAGGAAAATGGAAAAAAATATATTTTTGGAACCTCGACAGGAAGAGTATTTATTGGCACAATTTTATACAAGACTTCATATACTGATGAACTAGATAGAATAACAGAGCCAAAGATTACTTTTTCTGAATCTTATCAAATAAGTGATAGTCCAGTAAAACATATTGATTTTATATCTAATGATGAGGCTCAAACCTTTGTTGCCATTGATTTAAGGAAAAGGATTAGAGTGCTTAAAATAGCAAGCAGTAATGAAGAAGATGAACTATTTTCTTCCAATCAAGACGAGAATGCAGTTGCAAAATTATATGATATAACATCTGATCTTGGAAATTCAATACCAACAGACATAGGGATTTATTACAACGGAGAAATTATTTTTGTATCATCAAATAAGGGAAGAATTCACTATTGGGATATAGCAAATGAAATTGATTATTTAGACTCGAGAAGAATAATAAATGCTCCTATCACTAAGATTGAAATGCTAAACGGTAGACAAGCAATTGTAGCTGGGGGTGAAGATGGCTCTCTTAGTGTCTTATTCTATTCACAAAATAATATAGTTAAAGTACGGCCGCTAATCGGGCATTCAAACAAGATTGTAAAACTATATAAAGCAAACCTTAAAAAAATGATAACAAGCATAGATGAATCTGGGAATGTCCTTATCCACTCAACTACGTCATCAAAAGAATTGTTAAGTTTTAAAATCAATGATGGGTTTTTAAAAACTGCATTTGCAACTAAAGACCGAGCACTTTTAACATTGGATAAAAATAAAATAAATAGATTTAACTTTGATATTAAGCACCCGGAGACAACTTTTGAAACTATATTTTCAAAAGTATGGTATGAAGGATTTGATAGACCTGAATATATTTGGCAATCCTCTTCAGGTTCAGATGAATTTGAACCAAAACTTAGCCTTATTCCACTTATCTTTGGTACTTTAAAAGGTGCATTTTATGCAATAATTTTTGCAATTCCGATAGCAATACTAGCAGCAATATGTGTATCACAATTTATGCATCCAAAGCTTAAAGGAGTAATTAAGCCAATAATAGAGGTAATGGCTGCCCTACCAAGTGTTGTACTTGGTTTCCTTGCTGGCTTATGGTTAGCACCAAAAATTGATAAATTACTTTTACCAATCGCTTGCTTTCCGATTCTACTGATAATATTGACTATTTATATGCCGAAAATATGGGAAAGAGTTAAACATTTTGTGAATTTTAAGAAAGAGGGAATGAACTACCTTATTATTGGAGCACCTTTAATTATAATTGTCTTTATACTTTCACTTTTTATAGGAAACTCTCTTGAATCAATATTCTTTAATTCCGATTTTAACGCCTGGATGTATGAATCGTTCCAAATACAATACGATCAAAGAAATGCTTTAATAATAGGAATTGCAATGGGTTTTGCAGTAATTCCAATTATTTTTACAATATCCGAAGATGCATTATCAAATGTACCAGAACATTTAATTTCGGGATCTCTAGCATTGGGAGCAACAAAATGGCAGACAGCATTAAAAATTGTATTTCCTAGTGCAAGCCCAGGAATTTTTAGTGCAGTTATGATTGGTATTGGAAGAGCGGTAGGAGAAACAATGATTGTATTAATGGCTGCTGGAAATACCCCTATTATGGATTTTAGTATTTTTAATGGGTTTAGAACCTTATCTGCAAATATTGCCGTTGAAATACCAGAGGCACCTGTAGGCGGTACTCTATACAGAACATTATTTTTATCATCCTTCATATTATTCTGCTTCACATTCATTATAAACTCTATTGCAGAAGTTATTAGAATTCGCTTAAAGAAAAAGTATGCTGAGTTATAAATTATGAAAAAAAACGGTTCTTTTTATATTTGGTTAACAGGTTGCATGATGGCCTTAAGTGTACTTCTTGTTTCAGGGCTTATTGGGCTAGTTATGTACTATGGGTTTGCAACTTTTTGGCAAAAAGATGTCGCCTTAGTTCAACTAAAAAATAATTCTTATATTATAGGAGAAATCAAGAAGAAGGAAATAAACTTTAATAATGATTTAACTGTTCAACTAAAAACAGGTAATAGAGATTTTTATGGTGTTGATTTTAGATGGATAAAAGATTCTGAAATTCAAAGTATTAGTTATGATAAAGAAATTCTTCATATAGAAAGAGACGAATGGGGTTCCTTTTATGGATATCCTAAGTCCTTTGAACATAAAGATAAAAAAATTACATATAATAAAAACAATAAAAATGAATTTTATAATCTTATCAACTCGTCCTTAAAAGATAAGAGCAGTATAGCAAAAAAAATTAATGTAATTAATAAAAAAATAGGTGAAATAAATTTCAAACTTAGTGAGTTAGAAAAAGAAAAGAGAGTTTTATCGAGAGTGAATTTGAATGAAAATAAAATCACTAAACTTGATGAAAAGAAACTTAAATTATTAAACAGTTATAAAATTGAAGAAAAAAAACTTTTTGAAAATATTCAAATTCTTAACTCGACCAAGCTTGTTGTTAGTGATATAGAAGGAGCAACTAAACTTTTAACTTTGGTAAATATTATAAGATTTAATCTACCAAATGAACTGACACTTAGGGGCAAAATAAGTCTTTATCTATCCAAAATATGGGAATTTTTATCAGACAAACCAAGAGAATCAAATACTGAAGGTGGGGTGTTCCCTGCGATTTTTGGAACCATCTTGATGGTTTTAATAATGAGTATTGCTGTACTGCCCTTAGGGGTTATCGCTGCAGTATATTTAAATGAATATGCAAAACAAGGAAAAACTGTTGCTTTAATTAGAATATGTGTAAATAACCTTGCTGGGGTTCCTTCTATTGTATTCGGGGTATTTGGCTTAGGATTTTTTATCTATGGGATAGGTGGATCGATTGATACCTTATTTTATCAAGACAATCTTCCATCACCAACTTATGGAACAGGTGGAATATTATGGGCATCTTTAACTCTTGCACTTCTTACTGTCCCAGTTGTTATAGTTGCAACAGAAGAAAGTTTAAATGCAGTTTCAAAAGGCATAAGAGATGGTTCGCTAGCATTAGGTGCGACTAAGTGGGAAACATTAAGAAATATTATAATACCAACATCTTTACCTGGAATACTAACAGGGCTTATTTTAGCAATATCTAGAGCCACAGGTGAAGTTGCCCCATTAATGATAACAGGAGTTGTCAAGCTAGCTCCCTCTATGCCTTTAGATGGGTACTTTCCATATTTACATTTAGAAAGAAAATTTATGCATCTGGGATTTCATATTTATGATGTTGGATTTCAATCTCCTAACTCCGAAGCTGCATTACCTATGGTATTTTCAACGGCACTTTTATTAATATTAATCGTCATAGTATTGAATTCTAGTGCTATTCTTATTAGAAACAGACTAAAATTAAAACATAAAGGATAGGGGATATAAAATGAGCAAAGGAATAGAAATCAGAAACCTAAATTTATCTTATGGTAACTCTAAGGCTTTAAATGATATTTCTTTAGATATTAAAGAGAAACAAGTTACTGCATTTATAGGGCCTTCAGGGTGCGGAAAATCAACTTTATTAAGGTGCATTAACAGACTAAACGATCTAATTGATTCTGTTACAATGGATGGAGAAATTAAGATAGATGGAATTGATATTAACTCCACTGGATATGATGTAACGACATTAAGACGAAATGTTGGAATGGTTTTTCAAAAATCTAATCCTTTTCCAATGAGTATTTATGAAAATATTGCTTATGGACTCAAAATTGGTGGAGAAAAAAATAAAGGTAAGATTGACCATGTCGTTGAAGAAAGTTTGAAACAGGCAGCTTTATGGGAAGAAGTTAAAAATAGACTTAATGATTCTGCTTTTGGACTCTCCGGCGGACAACAACAAAGACTATGTATTGCTCGAGCTATTGCAATAGAACCTACTGTTTTACTTATGGATGAGCCATGTTCTGCTTTAGATCCTGTTGCTACAGCAAAAATTGAAGAGCTTATAACAACCCTAAAAGATGATTTTACTATTGTAATCGTAACCCATAATATGCAACAAGCTTCGAGAGTTTCAGATTATACTGCGTTCCTTTTTTTAGGAGACCTAATAGAGTATGACGAAACAAAAAAGATTTTTTTGAATCCAGGTAAGCAACAAACAAATGATTACATAAGTGGAAGATTCGGTTAAAATTACAAGGAGGAATTAAAATGTCAGAATTAATATCAGAACTTGAGCTTTTAAGAAATAATTTGGTCAAAATGGCCACCCTTGCTGAAGAGAACGTGAACTTAGCTATTAAATCGCTACAAGAAAGAGATGCTGATATAGCTAAAACAGTTTTGATTAATGAAGAAGAAGTTAATAACTGTGAAATTCAATTGGATGATAAAGCAATTGAAATTCTTGCCCTATTTCAACCTCTCACTGAAGACTTAAGATTTATTACAATGGCAATGCATATAACTAAAGATCTTGAAAGAATTGGTGATCATGCAGTTAATATAGCTAAAAAGTCCATTACTCTTTTAGATCATCCTCCAATAAATGATTTATCTGAATTAACCAAAATGGGATACGGTGCATCGAAAATGGTTAATCAATCAATTAAAGCATTTATTAGAGGTGACAAGAAACTTTCCCTGGATGTATGCGA
>NHDL02000004.1 GCA_002167555.2 Deltaproteobacteria bacterium TMED58 | reverse complement strand
GAGCAGACGCTCAGGTTTGGAAAGGTGGATATTATCCACATATGTACCTTTCAAACGACTCACCAATTTTTGCTGGTAGAGAACCTTTCGGATTTCCAAAAAAAGCTGCATACATTGCTGCTTATGAGCATGGAACAAATGACAACTATTTCAACATGACAATGGAAAGAAGAGGTTATGTTCTTCATTCAGCAAATGGTCGTTATTCTGATAAACCAGTTTCTGTTAAACCAACATTCTACGGTAAAACAGACTGGGGCAGATTAAACTACAGAATCACAACTCATCCAAGTGTTGCATACAGTGACCACCAAGTTACATACCTTGGTTCTGAGTTACCACCACAGTTCGGTACAGGACATAGATTCCAATTGGATCCAAGTTCTGTTAGAACTGCAACTGGTGATGACGTAAGATCATGGTATATGGCTGGAACACCTTTTGACTTCATGGGAGGCTCATTAGGTAACGTAACTGTTCATGGTTTAATTTCGTTCACATTTAACTTAATTATTCCACCAGCATCAATTGTATGGGAGAAAAGAGTTGAAAGAAATGATGATGATACTGCAAAACATCTTCTATTCTCAACTCCTTACAAATATACAATGAGACACAGATTCTTAACACCATACTATCCAGGTGCTTAAGACTTTAGATCATTTAGGGGGGCTTTGGCCCCCCTTCTTTCTTAAATCTTGAAAACATGATAAATTATTTAGGATGAGAAGTTCACCTCTATATATAAATGGAAAATTTATAAATTCAAAAAAAACCTATATAAGAGAAAATCCTGCAACCTTGGACCCACTTCAAGAGGTTTCGTTGGCTTCAAAAAAAGATGTAGACCACGCGTGTAGCGTTGCCCTGAATGCTTTTAAAACTTGGTCAGAAACTCCTCCTGCATTTAGAGGGCAAATCTTGTTCAGGGTAGTTGCACAATTAAAAGAAAAGATTAACTTTTTATCATTAATAAATACTCAAGAAACAGGCAAGCCAATCAAAGAAAGTACGCTGGTTGAGCTCGGAGGTGTTATAAGGACATTTGAGTATTATGCTGGGCTAGCTACAAAAATAAAAGGCACCTCGCAAGTAATCAACAAAGAACTTCTTTCCTTAACTATAAAAGAACCAATAGGGGTTGTTGGACAGATATTACCATGGAATTTCCCTTTGTTGTTAGCTTCTTGGAAAATTGCACCAGCCCTTGCATCAGGGTGTACTGTCGTGGTAAAACCTTCTGAGTTGACCCCACACGGTACAATTGAGCTTGCTAAAATTATTTCTGATTGTGGCGTTCCAGATGGGGTAATTAATGTCTGCCCTGGTAGTGGTGAAGAGGCTGGGGATGCACTAGTAAAAAATAAAAAAATTGCAAAGATTTCCTTTACTGGGTCTTCAATTGTTGGAAAGTCTATAGTAAGGAATAGTTCGGATAACTTGACCAAACTCTCATTGGAGTTAGGAGGAAAGGCTCCTAATATTATTTTTGATGATGCAAACTTAGACTCTTGTCTTGAGGCGAACTTAAGAGGCGGTTTTTTTAATCAGGGCGAAAATTGTACGGCAGTAACAAGATTGTTTGTTCATAAGAAAATTTACAATAAATTTATTAGTCTTTACAAAAAAAGGATTGCTGAAATTAATATGGATGAGCCTGATAAGAATAATAGTGAAATGGGATCTTTAATCTCCAAAGCTCATTTAAAAAAAGTAACCTCTTGCGTAGATAAAAGTATTAAACAAGGGTCGAAGATAATCTTTCAAGGTAAAATCAAGAAAGGTTTAAATGGTCACTATTTTCCTCCAACATTAATTGAAATTTTAGATACAAAGAACATTTTGTTTAAAGAAGAAGTTTTTGGCCCTGTTGTTGCTATAATGAAATTTGAGGATGAAAATAAAGTTATTTCAATGGCTAATGAAACTAATTATGGCCTAGCTGGTGGTGTATGGACGCAAGATATTTCAAGGGCGATTAGAGTTGCATCTCAAGTTGATGCAGGATATCTTTGGGTAAATACATATGGAGGCATTATACCTGAGACACCATATGGTGGCTTTAAGCAGAGTGGACTTGGAAAAGAATTGGGCTCAGAGGGCTTAGAAGAATATCTTAGAGTTAAAAATATTTCTATTTTTACTGGAAGATCTTTGCCAAAGTGGTATGGAAAAAAATAAACCAAATCTTGATTTAATATTTAATTCAATTTGGGAAGAATTAAATTTTGGTGCGACTCAAAGGAAGCACCCTTTTCATCTATGTTTTATGGCAACCACCTCTTCATCCTTAACCCCGGAGTCTAGAATTGTTATTTTACGTGAGGTTGTCTTTGATAAATTCTTGCTCAGAAGCAATTGTGATTTAAGATCTAGTAAGGCTAATGAGATTAAAGAAAATCCCAAAACAACACTCCTTTTCTACGATTATGAAAAGAAAATACAAATACGTATTAAGTCCAAATCCCACATAATAGAACATGGGCAGCAGGTCCAGTCTATTTGGGATAGTTCTCAAGAGATAAGCAAAAGATGTTATTATGCTGTGCAACCGCCATCTTCCATTCTAGAAAAACCTTTCACAAATGATTTACTCGACTTTGACAATAAAGATTTAGGAATCAATATCTTTGGTTTAATTGTAAGCAAGGCGTATGAAATAGACTATTTGTCCTTGAATTATGATGGACATGTTAGATGTCGCTTTGTTATTGAAAATGATGTTGTAAAGAGTAGTGATTGGATTGCTCCATAAGTAAGAAAAGGGCCAGATTGACTGGCCCTTTAATAAAATAAACTATTATTTAAAAGAATGTTCCTTTAAGTAATAAGTTCATGCCTGGAATTAAAAGTGTTACAAAACTTTCTGCTATAAATAAATAAGCAAGAAGAGTTCCTAATGCTTTACCTTGTGCTAACACTAAGAAAGCAACTAAAGTAAGAACACCCCACGCAATATTAAACATACCTAGTTCCATAGCTCCAACGCCAAAGAAGTATGATGCGTACCATAGAAAAACTATAGTAGCGAACAAACAATACCATCCTAAGCCTTTTCCGTCATGACCTAAGGTGAAAACACCAAAAGCTATAACATAGATAAGAGCAAAAACTGAAATAAGTGTGGTACTAGCAGCACCTTCAGGTCCTAATCCAGCGCCTGTGAAAGCCGCTATAAGAATTAAAACTGCAACGCCACCGTTAAGCATACCAACTTCTTTACCACCGGTTTTTCCTAGCAAGGTCATACCGTTAGCAAAAAATACGAAACCTACGAGTACAAGTACATATCCTAACATATACATATACCTCCTTTTTAGAGTTATCTAGTTTTATCATAAAAAGTCAACTAATGTCAACATTTATTAAGCTTTTTTCTTAAGAAATTTATAACTAGAGGTAGTTAAATACCTCTAGTTATTGCATTTTTTGATATAGAAAGATAGTTAATTAAGCTTCTTTTCTTTGAACAAGAATGACCCAAATACCCTTTTGTACCACCTCGCCTGCTTGGTTGACAACATTAACTTCCCAGTTCAAGAACCCCATGTTTGGTCTTTTATGTTCTTTCTTTTCAACAAGCTTACGAGTTATTTTAACTGTATCTCCAGGTTTAACTGCACCAGAAAATCTCCAATCTTGTAATCCCATGAATGCTATTGTTGCAAGTCTGGGCATTGTAAACCAAAGACCTGTAGCTATCGACAAAACGCACATTCCATGAGCGACTCTGGTTTTAAAAACAGTATTTTTAGCAAACTCTTCGTCAATATGCATATTGTTAAAGTCAGCTGAAAGTCCGGCAAAATTTACAACATCTGCCTCAGTTACTGTTCGACCACTTGATTCATGTTCGGTACCTTCATCAACATCTTCGTAAAATAATTTATCGTCCATTTTATCACCTTTATTCTTATTGTACTGGTTTAAATTTAGCAAAAGTTACTTCATCAGTTGCATCTTCAAAAACTACTTCCACTTCCATTCCAATTGTTACGCTCTCAGGATCACAATCCACAACATTAGACATCATCTTGACTCCGTCATCAAGCTCTATAAGTGCTACAACATATGTTTCACCTTTGTAAGCTTTAGTAGGGCCCATGTAATGAACAGAGTATGTCCAAACTGTACCTTTACCAGAAGACTCGACCCAATCGAAGTCCATATTAACTGATCCTGGAAACGGGCTTATAGCTCTTGGGTAAAAGAAAACTTTCCCTGTTTCCTTACATTTAGGTAAAAGTAATTTATGCTCTTTAGTTCCATCCCAAAAAGGCTTAGTTTCTGGTCTAAAATCTGGTAGTGGTTTCGTATATTCGTTTTTTTCTTCTGACATATTCAATCTCCTAATTCTTTTTTTTAACTAACTGGCTCATTTCCTAAAATAATTGTACTATGAGCTGAAACAATTCCACCGTTACCATGAACTAAAGCAACATTTGGATCTTTAACTTGCCTTGGCCCTGCTTCACCCCTTAACTGAAGCACAGCTTCAATAACATGGTGCATAGCACCTAAGTGAGCTTGTGACAAAAGACCTCCATGAGTATTAATAGGTGTATCTGCATCTTTGTGAAGTCTTCCTTCAAGTGCGTAAGCACCAGCTTGACCTTTAGGAACTATTCCCAATCCTTCAAGTTCTAGTAATGTTGTTATTGTAAAACAGTCATATAAAAATGTTATGTCAACATTATCATTAGTCATACCAGCTGTATCAAATGCTTTTTTACCTGATTTTTCTACAGCACCATAAATTTGATCTAAATCCTCACATGAAGTTAGATATTGATGCGAAAAGCCTTGTCCCATTCCATGAAGGTATACCGGGTCTCTTTTTAAACCTAGCTCTTTTGCTTTTGCATTTGTAGTAACAATGAAAGCAGCTCCACCATCAGAAACAATTGAACAATCGAATTTAGTTAATGGAGAAGCAAGTAGTCTAGTTCCCATAACATCATCTAAAGTTAAATCATCTTTCATCATTGCATTTTCTTTTAATTTTGCGTGTTCCCGCATTGTAACAGCAACTGAATGTAGATGCTCTCTTTTTCCTTTTGTTTCATGAAGATATCTTTGAGCCATAAGAGCATATCCACCTGGAGTTGTTAAACCAAATGGAAACTCAAATTCTCCATGACACATTTCTCTAATCAGGGCAATCATTCCAGTAGATGAAATTCCTGATAAAGTGTTATCTCCTCTTACACATAAAACGACTTCAGCTTGGCCCGAGTTGATTGCCATAGCTGCTGCAGCAGTCATCCAAACCGCTGTAGCTCCTCCAATTGCAACTGATTCAAAGTATTTTGGATTGATTCCAATATAATCTGCAAAAGTAGTGCAATGCATAAATGTTTCCTCAACTAATGAGAAAGCAGTAATAACACCGTCAACATCAGATTTTTGAAGGCCCGCGTCCTCAATTGCAAGCTTAGATGCTTCTGATAAAAAGTGAAAAGAACTTTTTCCAGGAATTTTTCCTTGCTCAGTCTCTCCTACACCTATAATTCCAATCTGATTCTTCTTTAGTAATTCTTTTGTATCTACGATACTTGGTATGTGTGTACCCATTTTCTTATTCTCCTTTATTTTTTTATTCTTTTAGATTAACAAAAAATACTTAAATTCCAAGCTCCTTAGCAATTATAACGTGCTGAATTTCTGATGTTCCCTCTGTGATAGAGGATAGCTTTGCATCTCTATAAAATCTTTCAGCGGAATATTCAGTTGCATATCCATAGCCTCCTAAGACCTGAACGCCCTCACTAGCACACCATTGGACTACTTCTGCAGAATATAGTTTTGCCATAGAAGCTTCTTTAACACAAGGCCTTCCTTGATCATATAGCCATGCGGCTTTGTATCCAAGAAGTCTTGCAGTTTCAATTTTTACAGCCATTTGCGCCAACTTAAAGCTTATAGCTTGAAACTTATTAATCGGCCTTCCAAATGCCTCTCTTTCTTTGGAATATTGAAGGGCATATTCAAAAGCAGCAGTTGCAAGCCCAACGCTTTTAATTGCATGAGAAATTCTAGCAGCAATTAAAGTTTCCATTAAAGCTTGAAACTTTCCTTCTTCACCACCTAACAAAGAGTCTGCAGGGAGTTTGCAATTTTCAAAAACTAACTCAGCTACATCAGAAGATCTGTGACCTAACTTGTGAATTTTTCTTGAAACTTCAAAGCCAGGAGTATCCTTGTCAACTATAAAAATGCTAATTCCATTTTTTTTATCTTCTTTATTTGTATAGGCTGCAACTATTACATAATTACAAATGACACCATTTGAGCACCATGTTTTTGTTCCATTCATAACCCATGAATCACCATCTTTAACCGCATTGGTTTTAATTGACCTAGCATCCGTACCAGCATTAGGTTCTGTTATTGCTAAAGCACCTATCATTTCTCCGGCAATTGACGGTACTAGATATTTCTCTTTTTGTTCTTCTGTTCCAAATTTGGCCACTGGTAGAGATCCAAGATCAACGTGGGCAGCTACTCCTTTTGCAATACCTGCACAGGTTCTACCTAGCTCTTCTGCTAATATACATTGGGTAACTTTGTCTAACCCAAGACCACCATATTTCTCTTCAAAGCAAATTCCTAAAAGACCCATTTCAGCCATTTTAGGAAAAAGCTCTTGAGGGAAGGATTCCTTTTCTTCTGCTTCTTCTACCAATGGAGCAATCTCTTCTTTACAAAAGGTCCTGATTGCATCTCTCATCATGTTTTGGTCTTCTGAAAAATCAAAGCTTAAACTCATCAATTTTCCTCCGTTATATATATTTTAGGGGTAAATAGAACGAAATTAATTATATCAGAATGCAATCTATATCGCAAAAAAAAAAGTTACAAAACCCACTACTTTTCTTGTTTAAGAAATAAGTTTATATTGTTATTAGATGAAATATGTCATACAAGCTGAAGACACTATTTGTGCCATTTGTTCACCTATTGGAGTAGGCTCCATTGCTGTGATTAGAGTTAGTGGGCCTGACGCTTTTAGAATTGTAAAAAAGATGTTTAAAGCCAAAAATGGGAAGAAATTTTCAAATTTAGAATTGGGACGAGTTTATTTGGGAGAAATTGTAGACTCTCATAAAGTCATAGATGAATCAATTTGTATCTTTTTTAAGTCACCAAAATCATTTACAGGCGAGGATGTTGTTGAGATACATACCCATGGTGGCACTTTTGTGCCAAATGCTGTTCTTAAGGTTTTAGTTAATCATGGTGGCAGAATTGCGAGTCCTGGAGAGTTTTCATTCAGATCTTATCAAAATGGTAAGATTGATCTATTAAAAGCTGAATCTATTGCGTCTCTTATAGCATCCCAAACTGAAATGGGAGCGAACCTTTCAATTAAAAATTTATCAGGTGAAATTTCCAAAAAGTTCAATGATATCAGAAACTTAGCTGTAACTTTATTAGCTGAAATAGAAGCCAGAGTTGATTTTCCCGAGGATCAAATTCCTGAACTTGATAAAAAAAGGATTAGCTTGCTTTATGAAGAACTAATTTCAGATTCCGAGCGAATACTTAGTACTTATTCAAAAGGGAGGCTTGCATTTTCTGGAACTAGAGTAACTATTTTAGGTAAACCAAATGCGGGAAAGTCAACACTCTTAAATGTACTTCTGGAGGAGGACAGAGCTATAGTATCTCCAAACCCGGGAACAACTCGAGATATTTTGGAAGCTGATATTGTACANAATGGTAGAAGAATNATTTTTTATGATACTGCTGGNCTTAGNNCNACAAAGGGAAAAGTTGAAGCTGAAGGAGTAANGCGAGCNAAAGATAAGGCNGAATTTTCAGATGTTGTTATAATTTTAGTTGAAAAGAAGGATTTCTATAAAAATCAAAATATAATTGATGAATTTTTTAATTTTGTTCCACGTGGAAAAAGATTTATAGTTGCAAGNAAATCTGATTTATTTGATAAAGATATTNNTCTTCCCTTGNATACTCATGTANTTTCATCNAAAACNAGGTCCGGAATCAATTCTTTATTAGATAAAATATGTGAATTCTCAAATGTGGACATAGAAAGTGACTTTGCAGAGGGACTTTTAACAACCGAAAGGCAGGTAGCTCTAATGAATGAGGGATTAGTTAGTCTTAGGAAAAGTCAAGGTTTATTTGAGGACGACGCATATTTTGAGATTGTATCTATTGAGATCAGGGAATTTATTAACTCTATTTCCGATATAACCGGAGAAGTTAGTAATAACGACATTTATGACAAATTATTTTCAAGTTTTTGTATTGGAAAATAATTCAATAATTACAGCTACTTACAGCTTTAAACTGAGCTTTATCAACATTTCTCCACAGCATGTTGATAATGATTTTAGAAAAAAAAGGAAAAAATTGCACTTATTAATAAAATAATCTAATATAATAGAGGGGTTAGATTTACCAATGATAGTATTACTGAGTGAAATAAGTAAATGTTTGAATAAAAAGCTTCAAATTGATANTGTTTCCGAATCCCTTACCATGATTGGACTAGAGGTTGAAAGTATCAATGAGGTTTCCTTATCTTCTTTAGATCCCAATATTGTGGTGGGAAATATTAAAAAAATTGTAAAACACCCCAATGCGGACAAATTACAGCTCTGTAATGTTGATTCTGGNGACGGAATTTTAGATATAGTCTGTGGNGCCAANAATATCAAGGTNGGTGATAATGTACCANTGGCTAAAATAGGNGCAANGTTATCCCAATCAGAAAAGCTTCCAAATGGTATAAATATTAAAAAGTCTAAAATTAGAGAAGTAGAATCTTATGGAATGCTGTGTTCTTCGTCAGAGCTTGGTTTGGGATATGAATATGATGATGGAATTTTTATTTTGCCAGCAGATTTAAATCCAGGCGAGGAAATTTCAAAAATATCTGATTTGAATGATTTTATAATTGATATTTCTGTTACCCCAAATAGAGGAGATTGTTTGTCAGTTTTTGGAATATGTAGAGAATTATCAGCTTTGCTAGATTGCGATTTTATAAATCCGATGAATGAATTTAAGGGCAACTATAAAAATGTAAACAAAATAGATGAATTATTTGTAAACATTGAGGGCCCAGAAACTTTAAGATACTCTTTAAAAAAACTTAATAATATTAAAGTAGGACCTTCACCTTTTTGGTTAAAAAACTTTCTTGCCAAAATGAATGTTTCTTCAATTAATAATATTGTTGATGCTTCTAATTTATTNATGTTGCTTACTGGTCATCCAATTCATACTTTTGATTTCGATCAGATAGTTGGAAAACAAATATCTGTTAACACATCAGCCACGGGTAACATNGAAGCTCTTAATAATGAATCAAAAAAAATTGATGGGCATATAGTAGTTTCCGATGAATCTGGTCCAATTGCTTTAGGTGGAATAATAGGCGCTAAGAGAGGGAGTGTTAATAATAATACAAAAAACATTTTAATTGAGTGTGCTTCGTTTGATCCAAGCAAAATTAGAAACAGTTCAAAATCCTTAAACATTTCTACTGAATCATCTTATCGATTTGAACGACATGTATCAGAGTTTTGTNTCAAAAACGCTTTATTTTATGCAACTGAGTTAATACAATCCATATGCTCAGGGGATTTAGACGAAGATTATTTAGATACACGTCCCCAATTAGAAAACAAAAGACAGATAATTTTAGATTTAAACAAGGTCCATAAAGTTTTAGGGTTAAATATTGAAGAGGAAAAAATTATAAAAATTTTAAACTCCTTATCGATTAAACTTAATAGTAATAAATCCAAAGATGGTACCTTTAGAACTTTCGATGTACCCGATTTTAGATTTGATTTGGAATCAGAACAAGATTTAATTGAAGAGGTTGCTCGAATTAATGGTTTTGATTCAATTGAACCTGTTTTACCAAACTTATCCATAAGAGAAAAGTTAAGAAGCCCACTCTCAAATACAAGAAATATTGCAATCAATGCAAAAGAATCTTTTTCTCAAGATGGTTATTCAGAGGTAGTAAACTTTAGTTTCACTGACGATGAATTGTTTCATGAGCTTACCAAAGTCGAAATCTTAAATCCTATTTCACAAGATTCTAAGTTTTTAAGATCAAGCTTAATCCCCTCACTATTAAAGAATGCATCATATAATTTTAATCATGGAAATAATCGATTTAAATTATTTGAAGTCGGTAATGTTTTTTCAATTGAAGATAAAAAAATTTCTCAGGCTATGCAAGTTTCAACAATTTGTTCATCTGAAGAAAAAAATCTGTTATGGAATAGAAACAACTTTGACTTTTATGACAAGAAAAAATCTATTGAAAATTTCTTGAGTTTTTTAAGTATAAGCCCTAGAGACTTAATTTATAGTGTTAATATGGAAAGTATTTACTCTCCAATACTTCATCCAGGAAAATCAGCAATAATTTCTTACGATAAAAAAGAGATAGGTTTTGTTGGAGAAATGCACCCAGAAATTTTAGCAGAGTATAATATCAAAAAAGGTTTAGTTGTCTCAACAATATTTTTGAGTGAAATTTCTACCATAGACATTAAGCCAAAAACATTGAAAAGTTTTAGTAATTTTCCTTTTGTTCAAAGAGATATATCTATTCTTATAGATAAAAATATCGAAGGTATGCATGTAGTTGATTTAATAGATCAATATAAATCTGAGTTAGTTAAAGAAGCTTATATTTTTGATGTTTTTGAAAATTCTAAAATTGGTATTGAAAAGAAAAGCCTGTCAATTTCAATGCTTTTTGGTGCTGATGATAGGACTCTTGAAGATAAAGAGGTTGCTGAAGAGCTAGAAAAAATTTTATCTGATATAAGTAAGAAGATTCCATTGGAGATTAGAGACTGAGATGACAAAAAAGGATTTAGCCAATATTTTAAATAAAAATTTGGGAATTAGCTTGAAAGAAACTTCGAAGATTGTTGATAAATTTTTTGATACGATAGTTAAAAACTTAAGTGAAGGGAAAGATATAAAGCTTCCTGGATTTGGATCAATTAAAATACAGGAAAGAAAGTCAAGGTTAGGAAGAAATCCCACTACTGGTGATCCTATTGAAATTGCTGAAAGAAAAGCAATCGTTTTTAGGCCGAGTAAAAATTTAAAGAAGAAGCTTAATTATAAAAGCGATGGTGAAGATCCTAATGTTTAGACTCCTGTCTTTTATCAGGCAAAATTTCGTTTCAGGCTTAGCTGTTTTTATACCATTTGTTATAACCACTTATTTGGTTTTAGAAGTTGGAAAGTGGTTAAATTCTCTTGTTGGCTTTACACCTGCTAGATATATCAAACTTCCCGAAGTTATAAACCCTTTTTTTACTGAAATAATTTTATTTGTTGTTGCAGCAATTTTTTTTATTCTGTTAATAACAATTTTAGGTTTAGCGACTAAAAATTTATTAGGCAAACTTTTAGTTAAGTTTGGTGAAAAAACTATTTCTAAGATACCATTAGCCAACGCAATATTTACTACTACTAAAGAAATATCAAAAATTGTTTTTTCGGAAGGAGAAAAACAAAAGAATGTTGTGCTTGTTGAGTATCCTCGAAAAGGCTCCTATTGCTTGGGGTTCGCTCCACATAAAGTTGATTCAGAAGATTTAGATAAGATTCCAATCTTCATACCAACTTCTCCTAATCCAAGCTCAGGATTTTTAGTGTTTTTCAAAAAAGATGAAATTCAACAGTTAGATATCTCTGCAGATGAAGCTTTTCAGTTAATACTTTCAGGAGGACTTGCTTTTAATGACCCAAACTCTCTATCAAAATTTAAATTCTAACATAGAGAAATTTCTTAAAAAAAATCAAAAAATTGTTGTTGGAGTTTCCGGAGGACAAGATTCGTGTGTTCTTCTGGATCTTTTGCTTAAAAGTGACCTAAATCTGAAAATTCATGTTTGCCACTTTAATCATATGATTAGAGGAAACAGTTCGGATTCTGATCAAACTTTTGTTCAGAAGATTTGTCAAAAAAACTCAATACCTTTTTATGCAAAAAAATTTGATATTTCAAGAGCCTCTAGATTATTAAAAGCCGGAATTGAAGTAACTGGAAGGTCGTATAGAAAAAAATTTTTTGAAGAAGTAGCAACTATGACAAATTCTTCTTTAATTGTTTTAGGCCATCATAATAACGATCAAATTGAAACTTTTTTGATGAGACTTATTCGTGGCTCTTCCTCTAAAGGCTTAACTTCTATGTCTATTCTTGAGGGTATTTACCTAAGGCCATTATTGGATGTAGCAAAAGTTCAGATCGAAGAGTATTCTAGAAGTAATAATATTTCATGGGTTCAAGATGAAACAAATTCTGATGAATCGTATACTCGAAATAATATTAGAAAAAATTTGGTCCCATTCTTTTTTAAACTAAATCCGAATTTTGATCAAACATTAAAAAATAATTTATATCATATATCCGAACAGAATTCTTTCATAGATAACCACATTAAGTCATTAGAGAAGGAATTTTTATTACACATAGGTAATAATGATTTCATTTTATCTCTAAAAAAGTTTAATAAGCTTAGCATATTTGAAAAGAAAGAATTATTATTTAGTTTTCTTTCTAATAAGGTGGGAAAGAGAACATTTATAAGTTTTAAAAATATCGCTGATATACTCGCTCTTGCTTCATCTAAAAATGCTTCTGGTAAATTCTTTTTGACAAGTAAGATTCAAATTCAAAAAGGATATGATTTCCTCTTTGTTCAGTTAGATGAATCAATCAATAATGTATATGATATAGAAATTAACTCTGAAGGATACTGGGAAGATAAAGATTTAATTGTTCAAATTAACAAATCACAAAATATCAATGCTAAATTCTTCAATTTTTTTAATAATAAAATTAATATCAAAGTTAGGAATTTTAAAAATGGAGATAAGATTAAGATAAAGAACTCTTATGAAAAAAAACTCCAAGATATTTTTGTAGATTATAAAGTTCCAAAATTTATAAGATCTAAACTACCAGTTTTTGAAACAAACGGTGAGATTTTTTATGTTTATGGTCTTAATGTGAATACAGCATTTTTCACAGATAAAATTAATCAAGACTCAATTGGGATTTCTGTTTATAATAAAAATTTAAATAAACTAATTGATGCTGTTAATCTTTAATAAGATGGTAAAAATTAACATTTTTTCTATACTTTTTTTCTACTATATTGAATCTATATTTTTGTGCATTTAAGTTTACTTCATTATCTCTTGCTTCGGGGTAGCAAAAAATAAAAGATCCTTTGCTCTTTAATAAGTTATAGCTAACATCAAATATGTCTTCCATATTACAAAGTACTTCATGTCTAGCCAAAAGCTTTTCGGTATTTATAGATTGTTTACCCTGCCCAATTTTAAAAAAGGGCGGATTTGTTATTACTAAATCATATGAATTTGGGTCAAAATCATTCTTTAAATCTTTAATATCATATTCATAAGCTTTTATATTAATACAATTATTTATTTTAATATTTTCTTTTAAAGCCTTAAAGGCTTTCCTTTCTATTTCGATAGATACAACTTCATTAACCCTAAAATTCTTCTCGATAAAGATTGATATTATTCCTGAACCTGAGCCAAGTTCTATAATTTTTTTTTCACTTAGATCTTGATTGATAAAAGAACAAAGAGAAAGCGAGTCCTCATTGAATTTATTTTTTAACGTTTTTTGTTTGATAGTAAAGGTTTCCAAGTTTATTTTCTTAAACATTTATTTTATTCTCAACAAACCACTTCCTTAATTCTCTAAATTCATTTCTCTTTAGATTTTCCTTAATAAACTTTTTTGCTTGCGGAAGGTATTTGATATAGTTAGATTTTTTATCTCTATACTTTAGTCTACAAAAAATTCCTAGAATCTTCAGATTTCTTTGAATTGAAAAATAAGAAACTTGAGTTTCGAAGTTGTGTAATGGTTGATGTGGATTATTATTTAGTAGAGCTTTAGATTTAACTAAATATTTACTTATCACAATTTCCTTTTCTAGATTATCTAACGGCGCTCTCACATCTTCTATTAAAGAGCAAAAATCATAAGCAGGTGAACCCACTAGAGCGTCTTGGAAATCAATTAAGCCTAGCTTATACGCTTCCGAGGTATTTGGCATTTCCTCCTTGTTTAAAGTGTCCTTCAAGGGCATTGGAATTATATTGTCAACATGAAAGTCTCTTAGCACTAAGCAGTAGTTTTTAATTCTGAGGTTTTTATATATTTTTCTAAAGATTTTCTTAAAACTATCTTTTTCTTTTTTGGAGATAGTTTTCTTTAAGTGTTTTTTAAGGTACCAAGAAAAAAATAAATCTGTTTCTTTCATTTGCTCATTCATCGTATATTTTTTTATATTTTTTATTTTGTCAGGCATTTTAATACTTTTAGAGTGGATTTTGATTAATACTGATTTACAACTTATATATAAGTTTCTTTTAGCCGTCGAATTATTTATATAATCTAAGAACTTTTTTTTACCTAAATCTTCGATAATCATTAAACCTAATGAGACATTTCTTTTGTAAATCTTTGGAACGTTTATCCCATATTCAGATAATATTTTTTGTATTTTAATAAAAGAACTTATTTTTTCATTAGTTTTTGGGTCTGCATCCATTAAAATGAAATCAGTATTTTTTATTCTATAATATACTCTGGAAGATGCATCACCTTTTATTTTAACTAGGGAGGTTAAGGGTATATTTTCTGATTTCAAGAACTCCTTAATCTCAGTCAGTCTTTTTTTTTCAATGTTGGATACAAGTTTCATATTCATAATCTATTCTATGATATAATTCATATATAAGGAGTATATTATGAGTGATAGTATTTATAAAGACGATATTTCCACGTATATGGGGCAACTAAAAAAAGCAGCGCCTGAGTTAAATGATGCATGGATGGCTTATCATAATGAGGTTTTTGCAGAGGGAAAGATCAGTAAAAAGGATAAGCAATTAATTGGACTTGCTTGTGCACATATGACTAGCTGTCCTTATTGTATAAGATCTAGAACCAAATTAGCTTTGGCAGCTGGGGCATCAGCTGAAGAAATAGCAGAAACTGTGTTTATAGCGATGCGGTTAGCGATTGGTCAGCCCTATGCTTATAGTAGCATTGCTTTCGAAAATTTTGACAAAATGGAAAATAAAGAGGATGTCACTGAAGGAAGTTTTTTTAGTAAACATATTACCCCTCAGATAACAGACTTCCATGATCATAGTGGTGAAATGTTTGAAAAGTTTTCAGTCTTTAATGAGAAAGTTTATGCAGATGGACATTTATCAAAAAAACTTAAAAAAGGTCTAATGGGATTGGCCTGCGCGATTCTGGCAAAATGTGCCTGGTGTATAAGAAGTTGTATTAGAGATGGAAGAAAAGAAGGGGTAACTAAGGATGAAATTACAGAGGCTATAAACATTGCGATGGTTATGAATGCAGGCGCTTGTTGGGCCCATGCGGGAATTACTATGGAAGTAGTCGATAAATCAATTTCAAAAGATAAATAATTTAACTTGTTATGAAACTTCGTTTAAATAGGTATTTATCACTGTGTGGTCTTGCGTCCAGACGGAAGGCTGAGATTTTAATTGAGTCTGGTGAGATCATTGTGAATGGTGAAGTAGAAAAGAGATTACAAAGAATAATAGATTCAAGCAAAGATGAGGTTTTTTATAAAAAGAATAAATTAATTGTCCAAGATTTTGAATATTATAAAATGAACAAGCCAAGATTTTTTTTAACGACCATGGCAATCGAAGAAAAAAGAAAAACTGTTCTAGATTTATTACCAAAAGTTAAAACAAAACTTTTTCCCATCGGTAGATTGGACTATGATACAGAAGGCTTGCTTCTTTTTACAAATGATGGTCAGATGGCTCATAGAATATCACATCCCAGCTTTTTAATTCAAAAGACTTATTTAGTACATTTGAAAGGAAACATTAGTAAGACTTTCTTTGAGAAGATGAAAAAAGGTGCAAATTTATCCGATGGTTTTTTACTACCAGAAAAGTTAGATCTTTTAAGTTCTAATTCAGACGAATCATTAATAAAAATGGAGATACATGAGGGTAGAAACCATATTGTTAAGAATTTTTTTAAATATTTTGGCAGAGATGTTGCAAAATTAAAGAGAATAAGTGTGGGACCAATAAAGTTAGGTGAATTAGATTCAGGAAAAATTATTAAATTAGATTATAATGAATTAGAAGAGCTAAAAAGTATTGTATTTAAGTGAGGTTTATAATTGTTTTTAACTTTTGAAGGCATAGAGGGATCAGGAAAGTCCACTCAAATTAAAATTCTTAAATCTGCCTTGGAGAAAGTACATTTTGATGTTGAAATAACACGAGAACCAGGTTGGGGAGCAGTTGGTAAGCTCATAAGGAAAATAATACTTGATGTCCCTGATTTAGATCTTGATTCATTCTCAGAGCTATCCTTGTTTTGTGCTGATAGAGCTCAACATGTAAGAGAGTTGATTAGACCAATGCTCAATAAAGGAAAAATTGTATTGTGTGACAGGTATTGTGATTCTACCTTGGCTTATCAAGGGCATGGAAGAAAATTAGATATTGATTTGGTAAAAAAAATGTCTATAGCATCTACTTTAGGCTTGATGCCAAATGTAACGATTCTTCTTGATATATCTGTTAATACTGCATTGAGCAGAATAGTTGAAAGACCTGGAAGGAATAAAATTGATGATGAATCTTTTGACTTTCATACTAGAGTGAAAAAGGCATATCTTGGTATAGCAAAGGATTCACCAAGAGTTCATATAATTAATGGTGAAGATGAAGAGGGCAATGTGCACCAGGAAATAAAAAAGTGCTTATCAAAGAATTTTAGTATATTTTCTAGGCTTTAATTTGAAATGTTTAATAAGGAAATAGCAAGTTTTCATTTAAAAGAACATCAATCTTTTATAGATTATGTTTCTAAAGACGAAGTGTCAGGTTCATACCTTTTAATAGGACAGAGTTCTATAGGCAAGAAAGATTTTGCCTGTGGTATTTCCGAAATTATTTTAAAAAATAATGAAAAAATTTATAAGAATATACATCCCGATTTATATGTTTTAGATGTAGAAAAAGACCAAATACTCGTTGATGATATTAATCAGGTTGAGTCTTGGGTTTTTAATAAGCCTTTTGAGGCTAGTAAAAAAATAATTATTATTCAATCAGCAGATAAAATGAATTTTATAGCTCAAAATAAGCTTTTAAAAATTTTAGAAGAACCTCCCGATTATCTATTCTTTTTTCTTCTCACCGCTAATAGTTCTTTATTGTTGCCAACTGTTGAATCAAGATGTATAAAATTAAATTTAAACAGACTTCCTGATGATATTATTTCTAAATCGTTAGAGTCAAGATATAAAGATAAAGATCAATTAGACATAGCTTTATTTCTATTAAATGGCTCATATGATGAAGAGAATTTCTATACAGATGAAAAAATTTCGGATTTAATTGATTTTATAAGAATCATTTACATGAAAGAAGTTTTTTCCATTGATAAGTTAACAAATTATTTAGATAAATTTTTTAAAAATAAAGCCAATCATCATAAAACTATCGATGCTATAGTAAGATTATTTTCACTACTATTAAGACAAAAGCATAAAACTTTAAATGACAGCGCTCTTTTGAATAGTATTATTGATAATAAAGCATCAAGTTATAATATTGGTGACCTTGTTACAAATATTGAAGATGTAAATATTAATTTAAAGGGCACGACTGTAAATTTAAGAATTAGCTTAGAAGAGATAATTTTAGATTTTATGCTAAGTACTAAGGAAATTAGAACAGTATAATTTATGGATAAAATTTATATAACAACGCCAATTTATTATGTTAATGATAAGCCTCATGTTGGACATGCTTATACCAGCATAGCTTGTGATGCCTTGGCAAGGTTCTATAGAATCGCAGGCTATGATGTTTTCTTTCTTACAGGTACAGATGAGCACGGTTTGAAAATTCAACAATCAGCTGAAAAAAAAGATATAAATATTCAAACATTCGTTGATGATGTTAGCAGAAATTTTCAAAATCTTTCTCAGAGTTTGATGCTAACTAATGATTATTTTATTAGAACTACTTCTGAGCAACATAAAAATAGTGCATCCTTCTTTTGGGAAACACTAGTTGAGAAGGATCAAATATATTTAGATAAATACGCAGGTTGGTACTCTGTTAGAGATGAGGCTTATTATCAAGAAGAAGAACTGGTTAATGGAAAGGCTCCTACAGGGTCTGAAGTTGAGTGGGTAGAAGAGCCCAGCTACTTCTTTAGATTGTCAGAATGGGAAAAGCCATTATTAGATTTTTATAAAAAAAATCCAGATTTCATTAAACCTAAGTCCAGATATAATGAAGTTTTAAGATTTGTTGAATCTGGCCTTAGAGACTTATCTGTTTCACGAACAGGATTTAAATGGGGAATACCTGTCCCTGAAAATAATAATCACGTAATGTATGTTTGGTTAGATGCTCTGGTAAATTATTTGAGCGCCTTAGGATACCCAGATACTGCAGGAGACAAATTTAAAAGATTTTGGCCTGCTGACTTTCATATTGTTGGCAAAGATATATTAAGGTTTCATGGGGTTTACTGGCCCGCATTTTTGATGGCAGCTGATATTCCATTACCAAAACAACTTGTAGCACATGGTTGGTGGACAGTTGAAAAAGAAAAAATGTCTAAGTCCTTGGGAAATGTTGTGGACCCTAATGAGGTAATTGATGAGTTTGGCTTAGATCAATTTAGATATTTTTTACTCAGAGAAGTACCTTTTGGTAACGATGGAGACTTCTCGCGCGACTCTTTAATTTTAAGAATAAACTCCGATTTAGCTAATAATTTCGGAAATTTAATAAATAGAGTTTTTTCAATGATATTAAAAAATTTTGAAGGTAAGGTTCCAAAATATTCAAATTTAACTAAGAGTGAAGATGCTCTGACTGGCAAGATAGAGATACTCACTTCTCAATATAAGAACCATATGACTTCTACTGATTTTAGTAAAGCAATAAGCAAGGTTATAGAAATTGTATCTTTAGTAAATAAATATATAGATAGCCAAGAGCCATGGGCACTTGCAAAGAATGGTGAGACCGACAGGCTTTCAACTGTTCTAAGAATAAGCTTGGAGTCTATTAGAATACTGTCCTTTTTAATTTATCCAATATGCCCTTTATCGTCTTTGAAAATATTGCAATCTTTAGGATTAGATGAAGAAATCCTTGCTTTAGATTCTGACGCCTTAGCTAACTTTAGTTTTTTAAAAGAGGATTTAATTATCACTAAAGTTGATTTATTGTTTCCGAAAATTGACAAAAAAATAAGTTAACTTATATTTTTTAATCAATGGGTAATTTAATTAAAATTTTTGATACTACTTTAAGAGATGGTGAGCAAGCNCCTGGTTGTAGTATGAATGAAAATGAAAAACTTAAAGTCGCTTTGAATCTTGAGAAGCTTGGAGTCAACATAATAGAGGCTGGTTTTCCTATTGCTTCAGAGGGAGACTTTAATTCGGTTAAGTTAATCGCAGAAAATATCAAGGATTGTGAGGTTGCGGGATTGTCTAGAGCAAATTTGAAAGATATAGATCGAGCATGGGAAGCAATTAAAAATGCTGCTAATCCAAGAATTCACACATTTATAGCTACATCTGATATTCATTTGAAATATAAATTAAAAAAAACTAAGGATGAAGTTTTATCTATTATTGAAGAATCTGTTTCCCATTCAGTGAAATATACAAAAAATGTTGAATTTTCATGTGAAGATGCAACTAGAACAGACTTAGATTTTCTATATAGAGCTGTAGAAGTAGCAATTAANGCAGGCGCAACAACTATTAATATTCCTGATACTGTTGGATACAGTGTTCCTTCAGAGTTTGGTGCCATAATTAGAAAGCTCCATGAAAATGTAGATAATGTTTCCAATATAACTATAAGTGTTCATTGTCATAACGATCTTGGTTTAGCTGTAGCAAATTCCTTGGCAGCTATTCACGAAGGGGCTAGACAGGTTGAATGTACGATTAATGGTTTGGGCGAAAGGGCTGGAAATGCGTCATTGGAAGAACTTGTGATGGCTTTGAAAGTTAGAAATGACTTAAATCCTTTTGTTACTCGTCTTGACACAAAACAAATATATCCTTGCAGTAAGTTAGTAAGTAGCGTTACAGGTGTTTCTGTACAACCCAATAAGGCAATTGTAGGCGCTAATGCTTTTGCTCATGANGCCGGAATTCATCAAGATGGTGTTTTAAAGGAAAGTATGACATATGAGATAATGGACCCTGGGGAAGTAGGAATTCCTTCTAATCATATTGTCCTTGGTAAGCATTCAGGAAGACACGCATTTAGAGATAGGTTAAATCAATTTGGCTACGAACTAAGTGAAGATAATTTTGAAATAGCTTTTTTAAAATTTAAAGAATTGTGCGATAAAAAAAAGTATGTATTTGATGAAGATATTTTCTCTTTGGTAAATGAGGAGTTTATGAGATTGTCAGATTTTTATCAACTAGGAACGATTGAGTGTTCATCTGGGTCAGAGATTAAACCAATTGCAAAAATTCAGATGATTATTAATGGAAAGTCAGTTGAAGTAGAAGAGTCTGGGGATGGACCTATGGATTCGGTATTCAAGGCAATTTCCACTGGCGCCAAAGTTTATCCCACTTTGGATTCATACTCTGTAGCATCAGTAACTGAAGGGATGGATGCTCAAGCAGAAGTTTCGGTTTCAATTAAAGATGNGGGTTTCTTTGCTAGAGGCAAGGGAGCTAGCACCGACGTTATAGTAGCAAGCGCAAAGGCCTTTATTAATGCTTTAAATAATCTTAGATGGAGAAAGAACCATCCAAAAGNTGCTTCTACAAAAGGGATTTAAATTTTTTTAAAAAANTAGTTGATTTTAAAAAGTCAGTTATGCTAAAATTGAAACAGCGTAGGTAGGATGGTAACATCCCCGTAACCCTGAGAGGTACTTAGCAGTACCTCTTTTTTTTTATATTTTTAGTTTTTTCCCACATTCTATACAAATAACCTCTTTTTTATCGTATTCTATCCAAATATCTCCCTCAGATATAACATTTTCTTTGTAAAATCTGTATTTTTCTTCCTTAACTTTCTTAGAGTATTCAAGCTGCCAATCGTGATTAGCCATGTTTTCTTTAAAATAGACCTCTCTTGGAATGCTAACATAGATTTTCTTTTTAGGTTTACACTTGCAACTTGTTACAATTATAGGTGACATTAAAAAATGTTAATGGAAATCTTACTAAAAGCAAATTTTTTAACAAAAAATGATGGTTTTGTGTTGAAAATAGGGGTTTTATGTTCAGTTTTCTATGAAAAAAAGTCAAATTAGTTGATTTTGATTATTTAAATTGTTACTATGGAAGAGGGTGGAACCTATAACTTGAGTTTAGCGACAAGAGTGACTTTAAATTCCACCCTCTTTTTTTGCAAATTTCACTTAAAAAGCCCAGTCAGGAAAATTCCCAACTGGGCCCAATTTACTCAGACTTAAGCACCTGGATAGTATGGTGTTAAGAATCTGTGTCTCATTGTATATTTGTAAGGAGTTGAGAATAGAAGATGCTTCGCAGTATCTTCGTCTGTTCTTTCAACTCTTTTCTCCCATACAATTGATGCTGGTGGAATAATTAAGTTAAATGTGAACGAAATTAAACCATGACACTGAACATCTCCTAATAGACCTCCCATGAAGTCAAAAGGTGTTCCAGCCATATACCATGATCTTACGTCATCACCAGTTGCAGTTCTAACAGAACNTGGATCCAATTGGAATCTATGTCCGTTTCCAAACTGCGGTGGTAACTCA
>NHDL02000005.1 GCA_002167555.2 Deltaproteobacteria bacterium TMED58 | reverse complement strand
GAGAATGCAGTTGCAAAATTATATGATATAACATCTGATCTTGGAAATTCAATACCAACAGACATAGGGATTTATTTCAACGGAGAAATTATTTTTGTATCATCAAATAAGGGAAGAATTCACTATTGGGATATAGCAAATGAAATTGATTATTTAGACTCGAGAAGAATAATAAATGCCCCTATCACTAAGATTGAAATGCTTAATGGTAGACAAGCAATTGTAGCTGGGGGTGAAGATGGCTCTCTTAATGTCTTATTCTATTCACAAAATAATATAGTTAAAGTAAGGCCGCTAATCGGGCATACAAACAAGATTGTAAAACTATATAAAGCAAACCTTAAAAAAAATGATAACAAGCATAGATGAATCTGGGAATGTCCTTATCCACTCAACTACGTCATCAAAAGAATTGTTAAGTTTTAAAATCAATGATGGGTTTTTAAAAACTGCATTTGCAACTAAAGACCGAGCACTTTTAACATTGGATAAAAATAAAATAAATAGATTTAACTTTGATATTAAGCACCCGGAGACAACTTTTGAAACTATATTTTCAAAAGTATGGTATGAAGGATTTGATAGACCTGAATATATTTGGCAATCCTCTTCAGGTTCAGATGAATTTGAACCAAAACTTAGCCTTATTCCACTTATCTTTGGTACTTTAAAAGGTGCATTTTATGCAATAATTTTTGCAATTCCGATAGCAATACTAGCAGCAATATGTGTATCACAATTTATGCATCCAAAGCTTAAAGGAGTAATTAAGCCAATAATAGAGGTAATGGCTGCCCTACCAAGTGTTGTACTTGGTTTCCTTGCTGGCTTATGGTTAGCACCAAAAATTGATAAAATACTTTTACCAATCGCTTGCTTTCCGATTCTACTGATAATATTGACTATTTATATGCCGAAAATATGGGAAAGAGTTAAACATTTTGTGAATTTTAAGAAAGAGGGAATGAACTACCTTATTATTGGAGCACCTTTAATTATAATTGTCTTTATACTTTCACTTTTTATAGGAAACTCTCTTGAATCAATATTCTTTAATTCCGATTTTAACGCCTGGATGTATGAATCGTTCCAAATACAATACGATCAAAGAAATGCTTTAATAATAGGAATTGCAATGGGTTTTGCAGTAATTCCAATTATTTTTACAATATCCGAAGATGCATTATCAAATGTACCAGAACATTTAATTTCGGGATCTCTAGCATTAGGAGCAACAAAATGGCAGACAGCATTAAAAATTGTATTTCCTAGTGCAAGCCCAGGAATTTTTAGTGCAGTTATGATTGGTATTGGAAGAGCGGTAGGAGAAACAATGATTGTATTAATGGCTGCTGGAAATACCCCTATTATGGATTTTAGTATTTTTAATGGGTTTAGAACCTTATCTGCAAATATTGCCGTTGAAATACCAGAGGCACCTGTAGGCGGTACTCTATACAGAACATTATTTTTATCATCCTTCATATTATTCTGCTTCACATTCATTATAAACTCTATTGCAGAAGTTATTAGAATTCGCTTAAAGAAAAAGTATGCTGAGTTGTAAATTATGAAAAAAAACGGTTCTTTTTATATTTGGTTAACAGGTTGCATGATGGCCTTAAGTGTACTTCTTGTTTCAGGGCTTATTGGGCTAGTTATGTACTATGGGTTTGCAACTTTTTGGCAAAAAGATGTCGCCTTAGTTCAACTAAAAAATAATTCTTATATTATAGGAGAAATCAAGAAGAAGGAAATAAACTTTAATAATGATTTAACTGTTCAACTAAAAACAGGTAATAGAGATTTTTATGGTGTTGATTTTAGATGGATAAAAGATTCTGAAATTCAAAGTATTAGTTATGATAAAGAAATTCTTCATATAGAAAGAGACGAATGGGGTTCCTTTTATGGATATCCTAAGTCCTTTGAACATAAAGATAAAAAAATTACATATAATAAAAACAATAAAAATGAATTTTATAATCTTATCAACTCGTCCTTAAAAGATAAGAGCAGTATAGCAAAAAAAATTAATGTAATTAATAAAAAAATAGGTGAAATAAATTTCAAACTTAGTGAGTTAGAAAAAGAAAAGAGAGTTTTATCGAGAGTGAATTTGAATGAAAATAAAATCACTAAACTTGATGAAAAGAAACTTAAATTATTAAACAGTTATAAAATTGAAGAAAAAAAACTTTTTGAAAATATTCAAATTCTTAACTCGACCAAACTTGTTGTTAGTGATATAGAAGGAGCAACTAAACTTTTAACTTTGGTAAATATTATAAGATTTAATCTACCAAATGAACTGACACTTAGGGGCAAAATAAGTCTTTATCTATCCAAAATATGGGAATTTTTATCAGACAAACCAAGAGAATCAAATACTGAAGGTGGGGTGTTCCCTGCGATTTTTGGAACCATCTTGATGGTTTTAATAATGAGTATTGCTGTACTGCCCTTAGGGGTTATCGCTGCAGTATATTTAAATGAATATGCAAAACAAGGAAAAACTGTTGCTTTAATTAGAATATGTGTAAATAACCTTGCTGGGGTTCCTTCTATTGTATTCGGGGTATTTGGCTTAGGATTTTTTATCTATGGGATAGGTGGATCGATTGATACCTTATTTTATCAAGACAATCTTCCATCACCAACTTATGGAACAGGTGGAATATTATGGGCATCTTTAACTCTTGCACTTCTTACTGTCCCAGTTGTTATAGTTGCAACAGAAGAAAGTTTAAATGCAGTTTCAAAAGGCATAAGAGATGGTTCGCTAGCATTAGGTGCGACTAAGTGGGAAACATTAAGAAATATTATAATACCAACATCTTTACCTGGAATACTAACAGGGCTTATTTTAGCAATATCTAGAGCCACAGGTGAAGTTGCCCCATTAATGATAACAGGAGTTGTCAAGCTAGCTCCCTCTATGCCTTTAGATGGGTACTTTCCATATTTACATTTAGAAAGAAAATTTATGCATCTGGGATTTCATATTTATGATGTTGGATTTCAATCTCCTAACTCCGAAGCAGCATTACCTATGGTATTTTCAACGGCACTTTTATTAATATTAATCGTCATAGTATTGAATTCTAGTGCTATTCTTATTAGAAACAGACTAAAATTAAAACATAAAGGATAGGGGATATAAAATGAGCAAAGGAATAGAAATCAGAAACCTAAA
This sequence comes from Deltaproteobacteria bacterium TMED58, assembly GCA_002167555.2. Classification (GTDB taxonomy): domain Bacteria; phylum Desulfobacterota_D; class UBA1144; order UBA1144; family UBA1144; genus TMED58. The sequence goes on along the minus strand of NHDL02000005.1, from coordinate 56,376 downwards.
TTTATCTTATGGTAGCTCTAAGGCTTTAAATGATATTTCTTTAGATATTAAAGAGAAACAAGTTACTGCATTTATAGGGCCTTCAGGGTGCGGAAAATCAACTTTATTAAGGTGCATTAACAGACTAAACGATTTAATTGATTCTGTTACAATGGATGGAGAAATTAAGATAGATGGAATTGATATTAACTCCACTGGATATGATGTAACGACATTAAGACGAAATGTTGGAATGGTTTTTCAAAAATCTAATCCTTTTCCAATGAGTATTTATGAAAATATTGCTTATGGACTCAAAATTGGTGGAGAACAAAATAAAGGTAAGATTGACCATGTAGTTGAAGAAAGTTTGAAACAGGCAGCTTTATGGGAAGAAGTTAAAAATAGACTTAATGATTCTGCTTTTGGACTCTCCGGCGGACAACAACAAAGACTATGTATTGCTCGAGCTATTGCAATAGAACCTACTGTTTTACTTATGGATGAGCCATGTTCTGCTTTAGATCCTGTTGCTACAGCAAAAATTGAAGAGCTTATAACAACCCTAAAAGATGATTTTACTATTGTAATCGTAACCCATAATATGCAACAAGCTTCGAGAGTTTCAGATTATACTGCGTTCCTTTTTTTAGGAGACCTAATAGAGTATGACGAAACAAAAAAGATTTTTTTGAATCCAGGTAAGCAACAAACAAATGATTACATAAGTGGAAGATTCGGTTAAAATTACAAGGAGGAATTAAAATGTCAGAATTAATATCAGAACTTGAGCTTTTAAGAAATAATTTGGTCAAAATGGCCACCCTTGCTGAAGAGAACGTGAACTTAGCTATTAAATCGCTACAAGAAAGAGATGCTGATATAGCTAAAACAGTTTTGATTAATGAAGAAGAAGTTAATAACTGTGAAATTCAATTGGATGATAAAGCAATTGAAATTCTTGCCCTATTTCAACCTCTCACTGAAGACTTAAGATTTATTACAATGGCAATGCATATAACTAAAGATCTTGAAAGAATTGGTGATCATGCAGTTAATATAGCTAAAAAGTCCATTACTCTTTTAGATCATCCTCCAATAAATGATTTATCTGAATTAACCAAAATGGGATACGGTGCATCGAAAATGGTTAATCAATCAATTAAAGCATTTATTAGAGGTGACAAGAAACTTTCCCTGGATGTATGCGAGATGGACAATGAGATTGATGACGCTGAAGTAGCCTTATCAAAAGAGCTTATAAATCTTATGAAGGCTGATTCAACAAATATTGATTCTTGCAAGTCATTAGTATTAATTGTTAAAGATATAGAGAGAATAGCTGATCTTGCAACTAATATAGCAGAAGATACTTACTATATTAAAACAGGGAATATCATTAAGCATGGCCATAAGTTTTAATGCAATACTTTAAGTTCAGCTTTCTCAGATAAATTATAAATTTCCATAGCTTCAGGTAATAACTTTTTTATTTCATCTATTCTTTTTTGAGTTGGAGGATGAGTACTTAGCCAAGCTGGAGGTCTTTTTTGACCTTTATTTTTTTCGTACATAATTTCCCAAAATCTTACTGCCTCTTCTGGATTGTATCCAGCCTTTGCCATATAAATTAGTCCTATTTCATCGGCTTCGTGTTCATGGGCTCTACTAAAAGGTAATATGGCACCCACAAGTACAGTAGGAATATAGGCTTGTAAAACTGCATATTGTACTGCAGGGTCCTTATCTTTCATTGCAATCTGAACAGCTATGGCTCCAACTTGAGCTAATATACCTAAACTCATTCTTTCTCCACCATGTCTTGCTGTAGCATGCGCGATTTCATGTCCCATAACGGCAGCAATTTGAGCTTCATTTTCCATTATGTCTAAAATTCCCTCATAAAAGGCTATCTTGCCGCCAGGAAGGCACCAAGCATTTATTTGATCTGATTGAAGAACAGTAAACTCCCATTGATAGTTTTTATTGGTTACGGGGGCAATTCTAAATCCTACTCTTTTTACAGCATCCAGATAAACTTTATTGGTCGACACTTTACTCTCTTTCATAACTTGAGAGAACGCAGAACTACCTAGATTTAATTCTTGATATTCAGTTAGTAAAATTAATTGGCTCCTGCCTGTGATTGGGGCAGTAGAACAAGAAATTAATATGCAGACAAAAGAAAATGCTAAAAAAAGCTTTCTTATCATACTATGATAGGAACTCTTTCATTCTTTTAATTCCCTCAGCTATATCATCATCGTGAACCGCATAGGTAACTCTAACGAAACCTTCACCTTGTGAACCAAATGCTGTTCCTGCAACAACTGCAACACCAGCATCAACGACAAGCTTATCAGTAAACTCTTGTGACTTCATGCCAGTTCCAGTTATATCAGGGAAGCAATAGAAAGATCCAGGAGGTGTCATACAAGTAACTCCCGGAAGACTATTTAAACCTTCAACCATCAGATTTCTTTTCTTTTCTAGTAAATTTCTTTTTTCTATAGTCCAGTCCTGTGGTCCAGTAACTGCCTCGTATGCAGCTCTTTGAATGAATGCTGCAACGTTAGTTATAGAGTCTTGAAGAAATATAGAAAGTTTTGTAATTATCTCTTCATTTGCAACAGCAAAACCTATTCTCCATCCAGTCATAGCATAAGTTTTTGACCAAGTGTCTATAACTATACATCTATCCTTCATTTCTGGAATGGATGAAATTGTCTTATGTTTCTTGCCATCGTAAATAACTTGACTAAAAATCTCATCAGTAATCACTAATAAATTAGGATGTTTTAAAACTATCTCAGCAATTGCTTCTGGATTTTCAACAATTTGACCGTTAGGTCTTTGAGGAGTATTGATAATTAACAGTTTAGTTTTATCTGTTATCATGGCATCTAATTTATCTAAGTCATATTGCCAATCAGCTTGGTTTAGTGGGGTGTGATCAATTTTTGCATTAGCATATTTTGCCCAAACTTCATCTGGTGGATAGCCAGGATTAGGAAAAATTACGTGATCCCCATCTTCTAATAATGTTAATAGTGTCATTGTAAGTGCATTTTTTGCACCAGCACAAATAATAACTTCCTCTGGCTTTGTGCCTGGTCGTCTATCTTTCATAACTTCGTGTGCGATGTGCTCTCTTAGCTCAGGAAGACCAGGACCTGGATCGTACCTGACGTATCCAGCTTCTAGTGCATCGACAGTTGCTTTAAGAATATGTGCAGGTGTTTCAAAGTCTGAACCCTGATAATCACCCTTTTCAAAATGGATAATCTTCTTACCGGTCTCTTTTTCTAACTTCTTTGCAACTCTCATACTATCCCATTGTTTTGGAAGAGTAAAATGGTCAGTTCTTTTGCTAAAATTATATTTCATATTAAGCCCTCCGAGGTATTATTACATAGCTAAACTAAAGATAAAAAGTATAAAATATATATCTTCTTTGTCTACACATTTATTCTATTCTTAACTTTTTTAAGATATTAATCTTAGGTATATTGAGTAATAAGGGCCTATTAGGAGTCTGTAATATATGGATATTAACGGAAAGAAAAAAGTGCAGTCTATTGATGTTAAAGCAAATAGATCAATATCTGAACTTATGACATTAATGGAAAATACAGGTTTTCAAGGGAAAAGTTTAGCAAAAGCCATAGCAGCTATAGAAAAAATGGCAAAAGATCCAAATATTACGATTTTTTTTGGATATGCAGGTTCCTTATCTACAACAGGGCAATGGAAAATTATCAACTGGTTTATAGAAAATAATCTGATTGATGTTTTAGTCCCAACGGGGGCAAATATATCTGAGGACATAGTTGAGGCTATGGGTGGAAGCTATATTCAATCTTCACATATTGAATCTGATAGTGATTTATTTAAAAAAGGTTACAACAGATATTATGATGTTCTGGGAGACGAGCTTGAATATCTAGAAATGACAGAATTAATAGCTGAATTCACATTAACACTTAAGGATGATTACAATTACTCATCAAGAGAATTTTTATTTGAATTTGGAAATTGGCTTTATGATAAAAATATTCTTTCAATAGTCTCATCAGCTGCTAAAAAAGATGTCCCAATTTTTTGTCCTGCTTTTCCTGATAGTCCGTATGGTGATGCTAGTCTAATTGCTGCATCAAAGGGTTTTAATTTAACTATAGATTCTATTAAAGATTATAGAGAATATATGTCTTTAGCTGAGCACGTAAAAGATACGGGGGTTATATATATAGGTGGTGGGGTACCTAAGGACTGGATTCAGCTAATATCGGTCACAGCTGATTTGCTATACAACGAGCGCGAGGTACCAAATAGAAGTAACCCTCAATATAGAGATAGTGTTGGAACTCAGGAAGCTTATTATCCTCATAAATATGCCGTACAAATTACAACTGATTCACCCCAGTGGGGTGGATTGTCCGGTTGCACCTTTGAAGAAGCTGTCTCATGGGGGAAAGAGGATCCAAATGGAGAACTTGCTCAGTGCTATTGCGATGCAACAATTGCACTTCCATTAATTAGTCATTCTCTAGCTGAGAGACTAGAGGGTTTTAAAAGAAATCAAAAAAAATTAAATACTTTTATTAAAAAAACTGATTAGCTTTAGTGTTTCACTTGAGGGATTATCTTGATTAAAAATTGCGTTAATTACTGCCACTCCATCTACACCAGTACCTTTAATTTCATCAATATTAGATTTATCAATTCCTCCAATTGCAAATATTGGTGTTGATTCAATAGTTGTAACTATTTTAGACATTTGATCTAAATCTGTTCTTTCCCTATCTGGCTTGGTCTTAGTAAAATATGGGGTCCCTATTGCAATATAGTCTGCACCTAAATCCGAAAATTTAATGCATCTATCAATATCTCCGTAGCAGGAAACTCCTATAATTTTATCATCGCCAATTTTTTTTCTAACTTTATTAAAATTTTCATCAAATTTACCAATATGTACACCATCGGCACCGGATTCAATTGCAACTTCAACATTATCATTAATTATAAATTTAACATCATATTTTAAAGATAATTCCCGAATTCTCTTTGCTTTATATAAAACCTCTTCTTTGCTTAATCCCTTTATTCTCAATTGAATAAATGTTGGCTTATGAATTAAAACAGAGTTAATTATATCAAAATAGTTTTTTTGATTGATTAAGTTCTCATCTGTGATTACATACAGGCCCGAAAAATCTTTCATTCTATAAAACTTTTGAGTCTAGAATCTGCATAACTTTATCTGTACTAGCCTCAACTTCTATAGGGTGGTTTGAGAACTTATTGGATATTTCACTTAATTTTTCTAAATGATAATTAATTTTAAAGTCTACAAATTTAAGGCCATGAGCTGTTGAGATAACTACTACTTTATCAGTTTTTTTAATAACCTTATTATTAACTAGCTTTTCAAAAGCTGTAATTGCAACTCCGGTATGCGGACAGTTAAAAGTTCCTGTTAAATCAACCCTAGCAGAGGCACTTGCAAGTTCCTCTTCACTTGCTTGCTCAACTATGCCGTCAAATTCTTTTAAAATTTTTATAGCCTTATTAACACTAACAGGGTCACCAATTTGTATTGCATTTGCTAAAGTAGTTTTAGCTAATACAGGTTCAAATGTTTCAAAATTGTTTAGATAGCTTTGATAAAGTGGATTTGCATTTTGAGACTGTGCACAAACAAGTCTAGGTAGTTTAGAAATTAACCCCATATCTTTAAGCATTAAAAAACCTTTTCCTAATGCAGAGATATTTCCTAGATTACCTCCAGGAATAATAACCCAGTCAGGTATTGCCCAATCAAATTGCTGGCATAGCTCAATGCTTATAGTTTTTTGTCCCTCTATTCTTAATGAATTTATAGAGTTTGCTAAATATATCTGCTGCTTTTTGCATACCTCCTGAACAATTTTCATGCAACCATCAAAATCTGTATCAAGTGATATTACCGAAGCTCCATTAGCCAAAGGTTGAACCAATTGCGCAACAGACACTTTATTTCGAGGAAGGAAAACAATTGATTTTAAACCTGCTGCTGCACAATATGCACTTAGAGCTGCAGATGTATCTCCAGTAGATGCACAAGCTAGTGCTCTAATTTCAGTGCCGTTTGAAATGATTTGCTTAACTGCCGAAACTAAAACTGTCATTCCTAAATCTTTAAAAGATCCTGTATGACTGTTTCCACACATTTTGATCCATAAATCTTCAACGCCTATTTGTTTTCCATATTTATCCGCCCAAAATAAATTGGTGCCACCTTCATACATTGAGACAATGTTTTTATCTTCTACAAATGGAACAACCCACTCTTTTTTTCCCCATACTCCACTACCATATGGCCAACTCTGTTTTCTATAACGGGAATCAAATAAGTTCTTCCAATATTCTGGGCTGTCTTTTTTTAGTTCCTTAACATTATGTTCAACCTCTAAGAGACTTCCTGTATTTGGACATCTATAAAGTATTTCTCCAATATCATATTTATACTTAGGATCTTCAATGCTTTGAAACCAGCAACTATGATTACGCATTTGATAATTCCTTTTTCATGATTTCATATGGTGGGTCAACATTCTCCCAAATACTTAAACTTTCTGCACCTTGATAAGCTAACATATCCATGCCATTTAAAACTTTAGCTCCAACCTCCTGAGCATTAGTAAGAAGTTTTGTCATAGGAGGGGTATATACCAAATCATAAACCCAATGATTATTTGTTATTGCCTCTTTAGATACCAATACTGGGTCATCATCTTTCATACCAATCGGTGTACAGTTAACTATTAAGTCACTTTGGTTAGAATATGAGTCTACTTGAGAAGAATCAATCAATATGACTTTTGTTTTATAGTTAAAATTAGAAATATGTTTAACTAACTCTTCTGCTCTTTTTAAATCAATATCAAATATAGCCAGTGTTTTTAATTCAGCTTGGCATAATTTTGCAGTTACAGCCTTTGCAGCTCCTCCTGCTCCTAAAATTATTGCTGACTTTTCTAAGGGAGCAAATCCTAAATCAGAAAAAAGTGATTTTTTAAAACCTAGACCATCAGTATTATTGCCTACAAGTTTTCCATCTCTTGAATACAGTGTATTTACTGAGCCAATCATAGATGCCTCATCTGTCAATACATCAACATATTCCATAACTGATTCTTTAAAAGGTATGGTTACATTTGACCCAGAAATAATCCCAAACTTTATTAAATTACATATATTTTTTAAGTCTTCATTCCTAGGTTCCAATGGGACATAGCAAGCATTAATATTTAATGCTTGAAAGGCAGCATTGTGCATATTTGGAGACTTGCTGTGCTTAACAGGGTTGCCAATAACAGAATATACTTTAGTGTTTCCAGAAATCATATAATCTCATCCTTAGTAAAAAGTTTTTTTGCGAACTCTACATCTTTCTTTATATTCTCTATAAGTTCTTCGACCCTATCAAACTTTTTTTCACTTCTAATTCTTTCTATAAACTCAATTTTAATATTGGCCCCATAAATAAATTCATCAAAATCAAACAAATGAGATTCAATTAGCAAATCCTTTTTTCCAAATGTAGGTCTATACCCTATATTTGTTATTCCTTCATATTTGACACCCTTAACGTAAATATGAGTAACATACACGCCTTCTTTGGGTAAGAAATTCCAATTTGTTTTTAAGTTTGTTGTAGGAAATCCTATCTCTCTTCCTCTTTTCTCACCTTCAACTACTTCTCCTTTAATATAATAGTTTCGTCCTAAAAAGCTGTTGGCATCTTTAATTTTACCTTCACTTAAGAGATTTTTAATAAAGGTTGAACTAATCCTTTTCCCTGAAATTTCTTCTATATCAATTGCATGCACATTGAACTTTGAATTCTTATAATTTCTTAAAGTATCAAGATCGCCTGATGCTTTTGAGCCAAATCTGAAATTTTTTCCAACAACAATATTCAATGGATTACTCTTTTCCAAATAAGTTTTAATAAAATCATCAGGATTCATTTTAGAGATTTCATCAGTAAATTTAATTTCAACTACATTATCTATAAAACAAGTCTTAAGAATTTCTATCTTTTCGCTATATGGGATAATTAAATCGATACTTTTTTTTAAGATTATCTCCCTAGGATGGGGACAAAAAGTTACAAGAGATAGCTCTGTATTGGAACTAGATGCAATCTTTTTTGCAAAATTTATCAATGATTGGTGTCCCAAGTGGACTCCATCAAAGTTCCCTATTAATAATGTTGATGAGTTTTGCATAGTCATTTTAAAGAAATATTAACACAAATATTTTAATATTTTTTCCAAAATGAAGGAATTAATAAAGCAAAAATAGTAAATATTTCTAGCCTTCCTAGTATCATTAAAAATGATAGTAAGAACTTAGAACTATTTGTAAAAAAAGCATAATGTTCATGAGGGTTAACTTGTTCAAATCCTGGACCTACATTCGTTATACAAGATAAAACAGCAGAAAAGGCACTAAAAGCAGTTATATCGCTTTCAAAAATCATTATCAACATTGGAGAGATTGTACAAATCACTACATAGAGGCCCATAAAACTAAAAACACCAGATACGATTTCTTCATCAACTGATTTACCATTAATTTTTACCGTAGCTACTATATTTGGACTGACTCTCCTTTTTATTTCAATTATCATTCTTTTGAATATAATCAGTAATCTTATAATTTTAATTCCCCCAGTTGTTGAGCCAGAGCACCCCCCAAGAATCATAAAAATTAGTAAGATAATTTTTGTGTGCTTGGTCCATAAATCAAAATTAAATGAGGTAAAGCCTGTACCAGTCGATAAAGAAATTGATTGAAAAATTCCGTATCTAATTGTTTGATAAAAAGATTCAAAATTATAAAATTTATTTAGCGAAAAGATAACAAAAACAATCAATAGGAGGTTTATCAAGATATATGCCTTCAATTCAGAGTTTTCTAAAATTTTTTTATAATTTCCACTTATTAAAAAATAAAAAATAGCGAAGCTGATTCCAGATAAAAACATAAAGAGTGCAATGATTGACTCTATTAGGATACAATCTAAAGATTCTATATTTAAAGGGTAGCTAGAGAAGCCGCCAGATGAAACAGTGCTAAGAGTATGTACGATAGAGTCGAACAAATTAAGATTTGTCAAAGTATAAAGTAAAACACCAAGTGTAAGTGATAACCCAATATAAATATATAATAGAGTTATGCCTGTCTCGTATAATCTTGGAGTAATCCTTTCTTTCTGGGGTCCAGAGCCTTCTTGATCAGTAGCGATTTGCATAACACCGACAGAAATCCTAGGAAAAACTACAAGAACTAAAAGAATTATTCCAATTCCTCCCAGCCACTGACATAAAGAACGCCAAAAAATTAAGAATTGGTGGTTTGCCACATCAGGAAAAGGACTAAATGTCGTGGCACCAGTTGTTGTAATACCTGAGATAGATTCAAATATTGAATTTGTTATTACATTTTCTTTAAAAATTGGAAACTCACTCAGTCCAAACAAATTGATTGATGAAAAAATATAGGGTAGTGAACCTAAGAGACCTGCCATTAACCAAATCATTGAGGCGAGTAAAAATCCATCTTTGCGACTTAAGTCTTCTTTTACAGAACTTGGATCATCAAAAATTTTAGTAAGAGCGAACCCTAGAATCAACGTTAATAAGGAAGATAAAATAAATGGAACTGCTTGATTATATAATGGCTTATCTGATAAATTTTCTAATGGGAACAAGAATACCACTAGGGGGACTAGTAAAAAAAGTCCAAAATAATTAATAAACTTGGATATCAAATAGCCTGACTTTTTTAAATTCATCCTAAAATTTTAGATTCTAAATCCTTCTCAGCTTGTGAATTTAGTGTAACGGCGATTACATAATCACCTTTGGCGATTTTATCATCTTCGGGATCTATAATTACCCTGCCATTTTGAGTTTCTCTTAATATAAAGGCCAAGGATATGTCATCAGATATATTTTTAATGTCTAATTCTTCCTTCGCTTCAAATTCAAAAATCTTAGTATTCTCGTCTACAATTGTCTCATGAGAATATTGCTTTCTCATTAAATATGAATTAATTTCCCCTGATATTGAGAACTTAGTATTAATTTCTCTTTCAGCTCCAATACTGTTTATAACATTCTGATATTCTGATTTCGAATATACAACTAAAGAATTCTTAGCTTTTAATTTATTTGACAATAAAGCGCTTAAAACATTAATTTCATCATCATCAGTTAGTGCAAGGAAATAATCACATTCTTCACCAACACCATTATCTTTTAGTAAATCCTCATTTGTTGGCTCTCCTAATATAATCTGCACATCATTTAACTCATCTGATAACTCTCTAGCACGTGCCTTATCAGAGACAATCAATTTAACATTACATTTCCTTCTAACTAATTTTTTAGCTACATTAGAAGCTATGTAGCTTCCTCCAACGATGAATATATTACTTAACTCAACATCCTCATTTGAAAAGTAAGTTTCTTCAAACTCTCTCTCTAAATCATACGATACTACAGCTAATACAATATCGTCCTTTTTTAATCTAGTCGAAGGACTATTCGCTTTAATAAAATTCAGCTTTTGTCCTGATGGATCCTCAGTTACAGCTAAAAACTTCCATTTATTAATACCATCTTTATTAAGCGAATATATTGACTTTCCAAGTAATGGACTATTCTCATCAATCTTTATCTTTAAAAAAAGTATGGTTGAATCTGCGATTTTATCCGTCTCCCATGAATATGGAGTTTCAAATAAGTTCATAATTTTTTCAGAAACTATATCACCATGATAAAAAGTTTTAATCTCAGGGAATCCAACTTTACCAGGATAATCTTTATATTTATTATTCTTCAAAACAACAAGTGTTTGAATTCCAGGTACAGATTCTAAGTACATAGCGGTCAAAAGATTAAGCTTGTCATCGTTTGTACAGGCAATAAAAAAATCAGTTGATTTTAAATCAATCTCTTCAAATAAATTTAAATCTGCGCAATCACCACAAATTGTTTTTATGTCTAACTTATTCTTTGTTTGAATTTGATTTATTTTATTAATATCTCTATCAATCAAAGTTACATTATTCTCTGACGAAAGCTCTTCAGATAAAAAGCCACCAGTNGATCCNGCNCCNAANATTANNATGTTNTTTGATTTAGANTTAGCCATTTTTTTAGCCCAGGGCTAAGTTTTAATNTAGTCTTATATTTAATCCCACTAANGCTGTAAAAAAGAATTCTTTATGGTCAAAATCAAAGCTATTNTTAATATAAGNATGAGCTCCNACACTNACTTTCTCNGATAATACNTAGTCAAAACCAGCTCCAATGACAGTCAACATTGAGGAATCATTNTCATCNTNATCANNTTCTCTGTCATCAACTAAAANTCCNATACCGGCTTCAATTGAAGGAACTANTTTNGGGTNAGTGCTAGGTAGTATTTTTTTTANATTTCCAGTAACACCCATTAGAGGTTTGATCATCTCCTTCGACATATTGAACTACTGGTCCGATATATAANTCATCTTTATAAGGCAAATCAAGCCTAGTAGTNAAGCTCCATCCGCCAGGACTTTGAGACATACCNCCACCTATTGTAAAAATTGGTGANGGCCCATAAGTTTCGTTGTAATTAAANTGTTCTTTNTTATCTGACCNTGATTTAGAAGAAGGATAATCTACTTCTTNAACTTCTTTGGCAGTAGTAAGTATAGTTGTTCCCAAGAATAATGCTGCTACAAAAATAATTAATGTTTTAAAAAAATTCATATACTACCTCTTTTTTAACAGATTATTTAACTTAAAATCTTCATTGTCAAGCTACTCTAAGGTCTCTGACCATTAAAGTTATATTGGTGTTTCCATTATAAGTATCTTTTTGAATTGTATAAACTACATTCACACTTTTATTCAATATTGATTCAGCTTTTTGCCCCTGTAAAATGGCAGTATTGTAATTAAACCAAATAGCTCTTCGATTAATGTTANTAGAATTTAAAACAACTTCTAGATGTTTTTCTTTTAAAATCTTTACCCCTACAACTTTAGTATTTTTAGTCAAAAAAATTGGAGCGGAGTTTTCCTTGCCATATGGCTCAACTTTTTTAATATCAGCTAATAAATCATTATCAATCTTATCAAAGGAGACTTCAAAATCTATGTCAATGTTTTCGGAAAAATCATAGTCATAGTTTTGTATTGAAAGCTTAAAGAGTTCTTTGAAGTTATTAATTTCTAATGTCTTGATTGTAATACCTGCTGCACCTGCATGGCCACCGAACTGAATTAATGAAGATTTACAATCCTTTAACACTTCAAATAAGTTAATATCATTACTCGTTCTTAGGCTTCCCTTCGCAACCTCATCTTTAATCGACAAAACAGCACAAGGTCTTTTGAATCTATCGACTATTTTGGATGCAACAATCCCAATCACGCCTGGGTGCCAATTTTCAGCATATAAAACCAGTGAATTTATCTCAGGATTTTCTTTAATAATTGATTCTGCTTGAACCATTGCTTCTAAAGAAACCTGATCNTGTATCAACCTTCTTTTTTTATTATCTTGCTCTATTATGCCTAGGAGAGANTCTATTTTTGTTTCATCATCTTCTATTAACAATTTTACAGCATTTGAAGCCTTTCCTACCCTGCCAGTTGCATTAATCTTAGGTGCAATTTCAAACGAAACATCTCTAGTGGTATAAATTTCTTTTTCATTTTTCAACATGGCTAGAAGTCCGATTCTTTCTGTTTTGGGAATTTCTTTTAGGCCATTTTGAACGAATATTCTATTCACACCTAATATTGGCATACTATCTGCAATGGTGCCTATTGCCACTAAGTCGAGATATCTTGCCAAATTAGGCTCTTGAATAAACTCAAAATACCCTTCATCCCTAAGCTTGTGTCTTAGTGCCATGATAAAATTGAAAACAACACCNGCCGCACAAATTTCTTTAAATGGATATTCNCANTCTTCTTGCTTTGGGTTAACTATAGAAAAGGAGTTTGGTTTGATTTCAGGCACTGTATGATGATCAGTAATTATAAAATCTAAATTTAAATCTTTACATCTTTCAACTAATTCACTCTCTGAAATTCCACAGTCAGTTGTAACAATCAGTTTGGCCCCTTTGTCTGCTAAACTTTTTATAGAATTTAAATTTATTCCATAACCCTCTTCGATTCTTTCTGGTATATAAAATTCTACATTAGCATCTACCGCTTTTAGAAAGCTGAAAAGAATTGTTGTAGATGTTACGCCATCGCAATCAAAATCACCATAAATAATTATTTTTTCACCACTTTCAATTGATTGAATAATTCTACTAGTACTCTTTTCCATATCCTTTAAAAGAAATGGATTAGGTAACTTATCAAGTGTTGGTTTTAAAAATATATCTGCATCTTCCAAATTAGATATATTTCTGTTCACTAAAAAAGCAGATAAGAATTCTGAAATTTTAAGTTCAGAGGAAAGAANCTGTACAATCTCCTTTTCAGGATTTTTTAAATTCCATACATAATTCATTAAATTTATTTGTTCAAACTACTTAAGGCATCAAGAGCCATTAAGTATCCCTCATGTCCAAAACCAGAGATAACACCAAGAGAGATAGATGAAACATATGAATTCTGTCTAAAATCCTCTCTGCTAAAAATATTAGAAAGATGGACTTCAACAAACTTTGACTGTACCGCTAAAAGTGCATCTCTAATTGCAATACTAGTATGAGTAAAAGCAGCAGGATTGATAACGATAAAATCTACNTTTCCAGAGGATTCTTGAATCCTTGATACNAACTTTCCTTCTTCATTAGATTGAAAGAAATCCACTTNGATTCCCATATTATCTGCTTTTTTTTGAATTAAATCGTTAATTTCATTCAAAGTAAGTTGTCCATACAAAGACTTTTCTCTTTCCCCTAGCATGTTTAAATTTGGTCCATTTAGAAATAAAACTCTCATATTTCTAAGGGTAATGTAAAAAACAAAACATGTACAATTTAAATTTACTTGAATATCATTCTTAACTCTTTCAACCTAAACATTTTTGATATGAATGTAAAAAAGATAATAGACATAATAACTGTCATGATTAACAAGAATAATATGCTTTTACTATCAAAGAGTAAATTAACTATATAAATTCCAGCAAAAATGGAAGCGAAAGAAATAAGAGCGATTATGATTAAATATTTAATAAATTCATAAATTTTAATTCCTTTAATTAAACGCCTTAGCCTAAAAAGAAGAAATAAGAATAAGAAAATAGAAGATATAGATGAAGCTAAAGCTAAACCAAAAAAACCAAGATTAAGATAAAAAGCTAATATATAACATAAAAGGAAATTTATACCCAAATTATAGGCACCATATATCACAGGTATCTTAGTGTTCCTTGCAGCATAGAATCCCTGAGTTAGTAATCTTACGCCAGCAACAAATATTAATCCAAAAGAATATGCCATCAATGCTTTATAAGTACTTAATGAATCCTCAATGCTAAATTCACCTCTAGCGTATAAAACAGAGCAGAGATCTTGGCCTAAAAGGATAAAGGCAAGGGCAAAAGGAGTAGAAAGAAATATTAAAAATTTGAGTTTCTCATTAATTGTCTGAGAAAAAGCTATATAATCCTTTTTCAGATATTGACTGCTAAGAGTGGGAAGAATAGTTGTTGCAACTGATACAGCAAAAACTCCTAAAGGAAATTCTATTAATCTTTCTGCTAAATAAAGGTATGTTATAGAACCTTTCTCCAGAAAAGAAGCGAATTGAGTATTCACTAATATATTTAAGTTATAAACTGCTAAACCAAATATCTGAGGGAATATTACTAGAAATATTTCTCTGGTCTTATTGTTAAAAGGGTTAGTAAAATTAAAAAAGTATCCTAAGTTATTTTTCAATATAAAAGGAACTTGAAATGCATACTGTAAAAGAGCACCAAATAAAACAGCATATGAAAGAACTTGAATATTCAAAGAAAAATAAAAATACGAAAATAATATTACAGCTATAATGCCTAAGTTCATCAAAACTGGCGAGAAAGCTGGGGCATTGAACTTATTAATTGAGTTCAAGAGTCCCATATTTAAAGCTGATAATGAAATTAGAAAAAGAAAAGGTGACATATTTTTCAATAAATCTGCAGACAATTCTTTGGTTTTTAAATCAAAACCAAAAGCAAAAATATTGATTAACTCAGATGAAAAGTAATAAAAAATTCCTGTTATAAAAAGAAGGCCGAAAAAAACTAAAGTAAAAATATTATTTCTTAGATTCCTAAAAATATTAGTGTCACTAGATAGCTGAGCTTCGGTAAAAAAAGGGACAAGAGTTGTACTTAGGGTACCTTCAGCTAATAATCTTCTAAATAAATTAGGAATTCTAAAAGCAACATAAAAAGCATCGGTTTCAAAATTAGCCCCAAAGAAAAAAGTAATTATTAAATCACGAAGGTATCCAAAAACTCTGCTGATAAAAGTAAGAATTCCTACTTTAATAGATGAAGAAAATATATTAAATATTTTTCCCCCCCCTTTACTTGAAAATATTACCAATTAGAATTATAAATTATTCTTATGGAAAAAAATATAAGACAGCTAGACGATATTATATGGCAACTAGATTTGCGAGTTGATAATGAAACTGAATTTATTGCTCCTTATTTAATTAAAGCAAATGAAGACTATATAGTAGTAGATGTAGGTCCGACATGTGGGATACCAGAATTAATTAGACAGTTAAAAGTTTTAGGTGTTAACAGTTCAAACTTAAAATATGTTTTCTTGACTCATATCCACTTGGATCATTCTGGGGGCTTAGGAACCTTCTTAGAGTTCTTCCCAGATACTCAAGTTTTAGTTCATAGGAGGGGAACTCCACATTTAATTGATCCCGATAAAGTCTTATGGCAATCCTCGCTTGACACTTTAGGGTGGGTTGCGGAGATGTATCAAAAACCAGTTGGAGTTAAAGAAGAAAATATAATCTCTATACATGAAAAAACTTTTAACATTAAAGTGAACGATTTAGAGTTTGATTGGATAGAAACTCCTGGTCATGCTAGCCATCATTTCAGTTTTCTTTTAAAAAGCAAAAATATCATGTTCTGTGGAGACTCTGTAGGAATGTTAGTTCCAAGCTTGGATTCAGCTATGGTTCCTACGACACCACATCCCTATCGAATGGATTCCGGCATTGATTCAATAAAAGTTATGATTGAAATGTGTCCAGAAAAACTAGCATTTGCACATCATGCTATCATGCCTGATGCTGTTAGCCTATTAGAAAAACATATAAATCAGCTGAATCGGTGGAAAGAGTGCGTATCAGCTTGCCTAGAAAAGAATATCGAAGAAGAAGAAGAAATTGCAATAGAAATTGCTAAAATGGATGAAGAGTCTAATAGGTTAATAAACGGTCCTAAAGAATTTGGTGGTCTTAGAAAAGCTTTAATAGGAAGTATTACTGGATTTAAAAACCTTGTGATTAGTGAAAAAACTTAAATTATATCAAAACTAACCCAATTTTTAATACGAAAAAGAACTTTTTTATTAATATCGAATAAATCATCAGTTGTATAAATATAAATTTGCTCGGGATTGTATTTATCAGATCTTGGCCACCCAAGATGTTGATGAAGTGAATATAGAAAATTAAATTTTACTATATCCTTTCTTTTTTTTAATTTAATTTTGATAAAACCCATAAAATGACATTAACACAACCTTGACTTTAATTAAAAATGTTAATAAAATTAGTTTTAAGGCGTATTTTGTCATATTTTGGCATAATATAGGTTTATTATGTTTAGAGGTCAATTTCTTCATAAAATTTCAAAAACTGGAAGGATTAGTGTGCCCTCAAAATTTCGTGAAAATCTCAAAAAGAAACATAAAACAAAAAATTTGATACTTTCAACATTTGAAAATTCTATAATATGTTATCCATATCCAGAATGGATAAAACTTGAAGCAAAAATATCTAAACTACCTCAATTTAAAAAAGAAACAGTTGAATTTGAAAGATATTTAGTTGGTAATGCTCATGAATGTGAAATAGATAATGAGGGTAGAATAATGATTCCTGGAATTTTAAGAAGAAATTTCAAAATAAATAATAATGCAATTTTTATTGGAATGCTATCCCGGTTTGAGATTTGGTCTGAGAATAGTTGGAATAAAAATCTTAAAAAAAGTTTTGATAAGTTTCAAAACAGTAGAGAGGTTTTGGATGGAATCTAATCTTCACTTTACTGTAATGAAACAGGAAGCTGTAAAAAATCTGAAAATTAAAAATAATGGAATTTATCTTGATGCAACATTGGGGATGGGAGGCCATACAGAAGAAATATCAAACACTAAAAAAAATATAAATAAAATAATATGTATAGACAATGATTTAAGTTCAATTGAACTTGCTAAAATAAGATTAAAAAAGTCTAGAACTAAAATTGAATTCATATGCGCTAACTTTAAAGATATAGATAAAGTAATAAAAGAAAAAGTTGATGGTGTAATTTTAGATTTAGGTATTTCAACTTATCAGCTATTGAATTCTAAAAGAGGATTTAGCTTTAATGGAAACAATAAGTTAGATATGAGAATAAACTTAAAACAAACACTAACGGCAGATAAGATTGTTAATTCTTATTCCGTTAAAGAAATATCAGATTTACTAAAAAAATACGGGGAAGAAAAAAATCACTTTAAAATTGCATCAGAGATTGTTAGATATAGATCAAAGAAAAAAATATCAACATGTGAGGACTTATCAGAAATAATAAATAAAATTAATAAAAATAAATCCAATATCAATCCCTCAACTAGAACATTCCAAGCATTAAGAATAGCTGTTAACAAGGAACTTGACGCTATAGAAGAATTTCTGGAGAAAAGCGAAAAGATATTAAATACAGGGGGCCGGTTAGTTATTATTACATTTCATTCTTTAGAGGATAGAATTGTTAAAAGATTTTTTAAATCCTCCGAATCAAAATGCATATGCCCTCCAACACAACTAATTTGTGATTGTAAGAAAAAACAAACTTTTAAAATAATAAGTAAAAAACCTATTAGACCAACTGAACAAGAAATTCTTTTAAATCCTAGTTCTCGAAGTGCAAAAATGAGAATAGGAGAGGCAATTTAATGAAAACTGAAACAATATTATTACAAAGAAATAAAACTCAATTAGTTAGTCTCATTAAAGCTAGCAGTAGACCTATTATGATTTTAGCATTGTGCATTGTTCTTCTAATATCAATCATTGGACTAAAAGCCTATAAAACTGAAGTGGGCTACGAACTAACAAAATCTAAAAGTAGTTACTCAAAAGTACTTATGAAAAATAAAAAATTAAAAAGTATGACTTTAAAGCTTAAGTCACATGAAAGAATTGAATCACATGCAAGGAAAAATAGTATGAAGTTTCCAAGCCAGAGAGATATTATAAAAATCAAAAATGAATAGTTTTATAAAAGAGTTTAAAGAAAAGGATTCCGAATTAAGAAAAAGGATTAACCTAATAAAATATTGTATTTTCTTATTTCTAATTGTAATTACTATCAAAGTTTTTTCTTTACAACTTATTTACAATGAAGAGCCTCTAAAATTTTCAAAGATACAAACCAACCCTTTCCAATTGCTAGGTAATAGAGGTGAAATAAGAGATGCTAATGGAAAAATTTTAGCTGTCAGTGTTGCATATCCCTCTATTCATTTAAATCCCAGAGAAATAAAGGATAAGGTTTACTATGCAAAGATATTAAGTAAAACTCTTAGCCTTCCAAGAGAACAAGTTCTAAAAAAACTAAACAAAAGAAAATATTTTGTTTGGATTAAAAGATTAGCGTCACATAAAGAGGGAGACAAAATACTTTCATTAAACCTACCTGGAGTAGGAATAAAAATGGAATACAAAAGAGATTATCCCTTTGGTCACCTAGCTGGTCAAGTATTAGGGCATACCAACCTGGATCAAATTGGTATGGAGGGATTAGAGTATAAATTTAATAATGAACTTGCAGGGTCAAAAAAAATCATCACTCTTACAAAAGATGGTAAAGGAAAAATAATCACAGATAATTTCTCTGCAATTGAAAACCCCGAAGATGGTTCGAACGTAAATCTTACTATTAAAAGTAAGTATCAATTTATTCTAGAGAAAGAGATTGCTAGGGCGGTAAAGAAATCAAAAGCTCTAAGGGGCTATGGAATAATAATAAATCCTAACACCGGTGAAATATACGCAATGGGAAGTTACCCATTCTTCAATCCAAATAAATACTCAGAATACGAGGATTTATCGAAAAAAAGAAATCTTCCTGCGTGGAATACCTTCGAACCAGGCTCTGTAATGAAAAGCTTCCTGGTCGCATCTGCAATTGAAGAAGGTGTTGTAAATGACAAAACAATTATTGATTGTGAAATGGGGAAGCGTAGAATTGGAAAATATATAGTCCATGATGTAAATAAAAAAGGAAATCTTAATATATCTGGAGTACTTAATTTTTCTAGTAATATAGGAGCTTCTAAAATAATAGAAAAAATATCAAACAATAAGTACTACAGTTTTCTTAAAAATTTAGGATTTGGATCAAAAACAAATATCCAACTACCAGGCGAAGCAAAGGGAATATTGATAAACCCTGAGAAATGGAGTCAAATACAAGCTGCTAATATTAGTTTCGGACAAGGAATGTCAGTAACTTCTTTGCAATTAGCAAAGGCACTGTCAATTATCGCTAATGGTGGAGTTAATATTGAACCATATTTAATTAAATCAATCACAAATTCTAAAGGGGAAATAATCTTCGAAAAAAAGCTTAATCCGGGTAGAAGAATTATATCATATACAACAAGCAAAAAAATGCGAAAGCTTCTAAAATCAGTTGTTGAAGATGGTGGTGGATTTAAAGCACAAATTGAAGGAGTTAGCGTTTCAGGAAAAACTGGAACCGGTCAGGTTGCCACCAAAGGTGGATACTCTAAAGAAAGATTTATTGTCTCATTTATAGGATTTGCCCCTAGTGACAGTCCACAGCTAGTTAGTGTTATCACAATAGATTATCCCAAAGGTGAGAGGGCTTACGGCGGAAGATGGGCAGCACCTGTCTTCAAGAAAACAATTGAAAAAATATTAATAGATGAGGAAAAAGTAGAGAAATTTGTAAAAGCAAAGGATGTTCCCTCTTTTTTGGGTAAGGCAAAAAGGGAGGTTATAAAAATCGCTAAAGAAAAAAACTTGAAAGTAAAAATAATTGGTAATGGTTTCGTAAAGAAGCAGTCACCTAAGCCAGGAAATATCTACCAATTTCAAGAAGAGATTAGTTTGTTCCTAGAACCTGGAATTTAATCAATGGGTATATTAAAAAATAATCAAATTTCAATCTTAATGAAGAATTTTGGTAAACCATCAAACAATTCAAGGAGAATTAAAAAGAATGATGTTTTCTTTGCAATCAAGGGGCTCAACAAAGACGGAAATGATTATATTGATGATGCAATAAAAAATGGAGCTGCCGCTGTAGTAAAAGAAAATGATAACTACAAGAAATCAATAAATACAGATGTCTCTATATATATAGTCAAAGATTCAAAGCAGTCATATTCTATTGCATGTGCAGAATCATATAATAATCCAAGCAATAAACTAGACCTATGTGGAATAACAGGTACAAATGGAAAAACATCAGTGACTCACTTATTAAGTGAGATTTGGAAAAAAAAAGGAGTTGGCATAATAGGCACCATCAATACTAGTTACGGAAAAAAAAATATTAAATCTAGTCTAACAACACCTGATGCATATGAACTAAATCAATATCTAAGTAAAATGAATGAAAATAAGATAAAGAAAGTCTTTATGGAGGTTTCTTCTCACTCATTAGCATTGTCAAGGGTTGAAGGAATAAATTTTAACTCGGCTATATTTACTAATATATCACATGACCATCTAGATTTTCATAAAACAATGAAAAATTACTATCAGAGCAAAGCAAAATTATTTTTATATTATCTAAATAACAGTAAAAAGAAAAATAAGCTAGCTGTAATTAATATAGATGACAAGTATGGTGCAATGATTGCAAATCAAACAAAAAAAAATATAAATTTAATAACTTATTCTACAAAAAATAAGGATGCTGATTTTTACTTAAAAAAAATAATTAAACTAGATTCGATTAATCGTTTGATAATTAAAAATAAGAATAAGGAACTAATTTTGGATACAAAATTATTTGGCTTATATAATTTTCAAAATATTCTTGCATCTGTTGGATTTTCAAAGAATAAAGGTTTAAAAATCGAAGATATATATAGTGGCGTGAAACTATTCAAGGGGGCACCGGGCAGATTAGAAAAAATTTCTGAAAAAAACTCAAATATATTTATAGATTATGCGCATACGCCTGATGCACTTAAAAAATCAATAATTTCGTTAAAAGAAAACTTTAAAAATAAAAAACTTTTAATTTTATTTGGTTGTGGCGGAGATAGAGATAAAGGAAAAAGATCTAAAATGGGAAAAATTGCAGCAAGTCTTGCGGATAATATTATAATTACATCTGATAATCCCAGGCACGAGGACCCTAATGAAATTATAAAAGATATAATTTCAGGTATAAATCTAGATCAAAGAAATAAAATTACAGTTATAAGTGATAGACGGAAGGCAATAGAATATTCAGTCAAAAAATTAGAAAAAGACGCTCAGCTACTAGTAGCAGGAAAAGGACATGAGGACTACCAAGATATAAAAGGGAAAAAAATTAAATTCTCTGATAAAATGGAAATAAAAAGATGCCTGAAGAAATAAATTTAGCTAATAGCTTATTAAAAGTTTTTTTAAAAGACTATAAGGGTGTTAAGTATATTGATTCCAAAATAAATCTTTATGATTGGAATACAATATCAACTGATTCCAGAAAAATTAAAAAAGGTGACATATTTATTTCTTTAAATGGGGAAAATTTTGAAGGTGATAATTTTATTATTGATGCATTCAAACTAGGAGCAAAATTTTGTATAACAAGTAAGGAATCAAAAGGAAAAAATCAAATAATAGTAGATTCTACTCTTGGTTTTATTCACGATTTCGCATCTTTCATAATAGAGGCTACAACTAAGCTAAAAAAATTTGCGATAACCGGTACCAATGGAAAAACTACCACTAAAGAGCTTCTGAAAAATATTCTTTTACAAAAATTCAATGTTTTAGCTAGCGAAGGGAATTTTAATAATCAAATAGGAGTACCAATAACAATTTTTAATTTAAACAAGAGTCATGAGATATTGATATCAGAAATGGGAACTAATTCCCATGGTGAAATTGAAAAACTATCTAAGATAGCAAAACCTGATTTTGCAACTATAACGAATATTGGTACTGGGCACACGGAGGGATTAAAGAATAAAAAAAATATTTTTTGCGAAAAATCTAATATAACAAAATACTTCAATAAGAATTCCCTTTTCTCATTTAATCTTGATGACGAATTTATAAAAAGTTTTTATAAAAAAATTGATTGTGAGAAAATTACATATGGGATAAATAATGAAGCCGATTTAAAGGCTGTAAATATTAGTAATGATTTTACTAATTTTGATATCAAATATAAAGAAAGTTTTTACAGAGTCAAACTTAAAGCACCGGGATTAAATAATATTTATAATTCTTTATGTTCTGCTTCTTTAGCAATGCAAACCGATATGAATATTCAAGAAATTGTTAATGGTATTAATTCTTTTGATGGAATAAGTAATAGGTTTAAAATTATTAATCTTAAAAATGATAATGTAATAATCAATGATACCTATAATGCGAACCCTGATTCAACAATAAGAGCTATTGAAATGACAAATAAAATCTTTTATAAAAAGAAAAAAATTGCAATATTAGGGAGCATGTTAGAGCTTGGTGAAGAATCTTCCAAGGAACATCAGTCAGTTAGTAGTTATTTAAAGAAAAATGAATTTAAAGAGGTTTATAGTTATGGTCCAAACAGCAATGACTATAAAAAAAACTTAGATAAAAATACTAATTTTATTGAATTAAAAAATCATAATGAAATCGAAAAATATATAAATTTAAATTCTACTCATAACACTGTTATTCTAGTAAAGGGTTCAAGGGGGATGAAAATGGAGAAAATACTTATCTCCTTGGGTTTATAATGTTCTATTATTTTTATGATTTATTTGTTAATTCGTTAGGTTTCTTAAATATTCTCCAATATATTACTTTACGTTCAGCTCTTGCTGGTATATCTTCATTTTTTATAATTATTTTTTTTACTCCAAAATTCATTAATTATATGAATAAGAAAAACTTTTCTGAGAACATTAGCTCGTATCTTACACAACATGAAGGAAAGAAGGGTACTCCTAATATGGGGGGTATAGTAATTGGATTTAGTATACTTATATCTTCAATACTATATGGAAACTTCGAAAATAAAAATTTTCTTTTGGTTCTAGGAGCTTACATACTTTTTGCATTTTCAGGATTTATTGATGACCTAATTAAACTTAGAAAGGGTAAGGGGCTCTCAATATCTAAAAAAATATTTATGCAGATTTCAATAACTCTTTTCTTAATATTATTTTTTATTTTAAAAATTGAGGGCTTTTCATATTCCGACTCTTTCTTTAGTAATACATTTATAAGCCTTCCTTTCACTAAAGAACTTTTTGATTTAGGATTATTTTATTATGTATTATGTTTTTTAATTATTTTAGGTTCTGCAAATGCTGTTAATTTAACCGATGGGCTTGATGGTCTTGCTACAGGGTCACTCTTAAGCACTGTAGGAGCAATTTTTCTATTAACTTATATAGCTGGAAACTCCATATATACCAATTATTTATATTTGCCATATATTAAAGATGTGGCAGAAATAAGTATACTGCTATCAGCTATTCTTGGTTCCCTATTGGGGTTCTTGTGGTTTAACTCTAATCCTGCACAAATATTTATGGGTGATGTTGGATCTATACCTCTGGGCGCAACTATCGGTCTAGTCTCTATAATTATTAAGCAAGAAGTTCTATTATTAATATCTGGTGGTATTTTTGTGATTGAAGCACTTTCAGTAATTATTCAAATAATATCTTTTCGATTATATAACACGAGGATACTAAAAATGGCCCCGCTTCATCACCATTTTGAGAAAATGGGATATTCTGAATCTAAAATAGTGATAAGGTTCTGGATTATATCTATTATTTTAGCTCTAATTACAATTGCATCATTGAAGATAAGATAACATGAAAAAGATATTAATTTATGGAATGGGAAAGACTGGAATTGAGCTAAAAAAGTTTTGTAAAAGAAACTCTATTAGCTTTTGTACTTTTGATGATAAAACCGATAATCAATCAGACTTTATCAAACTCTTAGAGAAATGTAGCTATATAGTGGTCAGCCCTGGCATAGGTCTCAGAAATAAAAACTTAAAAATTGCTATAAATAAGAAAATAAAAATTATTAGTGAAATAGAGTTTGCATCAAAGTTCCTAGATAAACCAATAATAGCAATAACGGGTACTAATGGAAAAACAACAACTGCGATGCTTACCAACGAGCTGTTAACGAGTGCTGGCGTAAAAGTGTTTCTAGGTGGAAATATTGGAACACCCCTTATTAAAGCCGTCAATTCAAAAGAAAAATTTGATTTAATATTAGTAGAAGTCAGTAGCTTTCAATTACAGTTTATTGATTCATCATTCAAACCATTCGTTGCAGCCCTTCTAAATATTTCTGAAAACCATCTTGACCATCATTTAAATTTTAGAGAATACAAAGAATCAAAGATGAAAATATTTAAAAATCAAAATAAAACAGATTATTCTCTAATGGTTAAACCTCAGTTTATTAAAAAAAATATAAAGAGCAATAGGATTAATCCGCTAAAAAATAATAAAATATATGAAACAGATGATAATATAATTATTGAAAATATGAAAATTAGAAAAGACAAATTGAAACTTCTAGGTCCACATAATATAGAAAATATTTTATTTTCTTTAAATATTTTTTCTCTTTTCAAAAAACCGGCAAAAAAACAAATCAATGTGCTGAGAAGATTTTCCTCCCCCCCTCATAGACTCCAAAGAATAAGTAAGAATAGGATAATAATTAATGACTCAAAATCTACGTCTCCCCAAGCAACAGAAGTAGCAATTAAAAGTTTTAACAAAAAAATTATTCTAATAATGGGAGGAAAAAACAAAGGTCTAAATTATAATTCGCTACAAAAACTAATAAAAGATAAGGTTAAACTATTAATTTTATGTGGGGAAAATAAATTTGAACTCAGCAAAATTTTTGACTCAAATTCAAATCTTATAGCTCCGAATCTACTTGAAGCAGTTACATTGGGGCTCAAAAATTTAAAAAATGAAGAAGTACTTTTGTTTAGTCCTGGAACTTCAAGTTTTGATCAATACGATTCATTTACACATAGAGGAGAAATATTTACAGACTATGTTAAAGAGCTATCTTAATTCTATTGAACCAAGGATAATTTTCATTATCTCGACAATTACACTTTCTATTATAGGTCTCTTGATGGTATTTAGTTCTAGCTCCATAGTCGCGATGGAAAATCATGCCGACTCTTTCTTTTATCTAAAAAGGCAAGGTCTATTTCTTTTGCTGGGACTAGTAATTATGGGCGCATGTTCATCTATTAATACAAATATACTTGCAAAAAATTATAAGTTTTTCTACATAATTGGAATCGTCCTCCTTATTTTAGTTTTAGTACCAATATTAGGAAGGAAGTCGGGCGGAGCTACTAGGTGGATACAAGTTTTCTCTTTCTCTTTACAACCGATTGAAATTGCGAAGTATATGCTTTTAATTTTTATTGCACAGCATCTTAATATTAAAAATACTAGGATAAAAGAGTTTAAGATTGGCGTAGTATCTACATTTCTTCCATGCATACCATATATTTTATTGCTGTTAATGCAACCCGATTTTGGAAATACCGTTCTTATTTGTGTAACTATTTTTGCGATGATAATTTTATCAGGTGCAAAGCTTAGCCATATCTTTGGCATATTTCTTGTTTTACTTTCTTCGTTTTTAAGTTTGATCTATATTGCACCATATCGAATGAAACGAGTCATGTCTTTCTTGGACCCTTATGAAGACCCTCAAGGAACTGGGTACCAAATAATACAATCATTTGTATCGTTTGCTAAAGGAAAATTCTTTGGTGTTGGATTAGGTAATAGCTCTCAAAAGCTTTTTTTTCTCCCACAAGGTTATAATGATTTCATTTTCTCAATTATTGCTGAGGAACTAGGATTTATTGGTAGCCTACTAATCATAATACTTTTTGGGTTATTAATATTCAGCGGATTTAAAATGTTAGAAAGAGCGAAGGACTTATTTTCTAGAAATCTTATTTCTGGAATAATAATCCTTACATCTTTACAAATCATAATAAATATCTCGGTTACCATTGGCTTAATGCCAACAAAAGGTGTTCCTCTTCCTTTAATTAGTTATGGTGGCAGTTCATTAATATTCACACTATTTGCTTTTGGTCTTGTTTTGGCATTAGATAAGAGGAAAAATTGAGAAAGATTCTTTTTGCACTTGGTTCAACTGGCGGGCATATCTTCCCTGCAATATCTATATTGGAGTCCATCGAAGAATCAAGTGAGAAGGTTCAAGTAAAATTGGTTGCTAGCTCCAGAAGCAAGATTAAATTACCAAAATTAAAAAATAACAACCAAGTATATACAATTAATACTGTTGGTTTTGTTGGTAAGTCAATATTGTTCAAAGTTAAATCTATTTTTATACTTCTTTCATCAGTTATGGATTCGATAAAAATAATTAAAAACTTTAAACCCGAGATAATAGTTGGAACTGGTGGATTTATTTTTTTACCTATCGCATTGGCTGGTTTTATTTTAAGAAAAAAAATTTATATTGTAGAAGGTAATTCAGTGCCAGGATTATCAAATAAAATTATTTCAAAATTTTCTAACAAGATTTTTATTAATTTTAATGTGACTAAAAAATATTTTAATGAAAAAAAATGTATTGGATCAGGTTTTCCAATTAGAAAATTAATGGTTAAAAGGATAGAGTCTAAGCCAATAGATATTTTAATACTAGGTGGTAGTCAAGGATCTAAATTATTGAATAAGAAATTTAAAGACTCCCTTAGATCACTTTTAAATAAAATCAAAGACTCTTTTGAACAACGAAGTGAATTTACCATTGTTCATCAATGTGGATTGAATAATGATGTCCAATTAGAAGATTTTTATAATCAAATCAGAAGGGAATTTCCCTTTTTCAAATTTGAATTACACGAATTTATAAATAATATTGACGAATATTATCAAAGGACAAAAGTTTTGATATCTAGAGCAGGAGCAAGTACCATTGCTGAAAGTATTTATTTTAAGATACCAACAATCTATATTCCGATTGAAAAATCATCTGGCAACCATCAATTACTAAATGCAAAAGAAATTTCAGATAAAAAGCTTGCGTTTCTTCATAGGGAGCATGAGACTATAGAATCACTTATAATAAGGATATACAATCTCTTATATGATGATAAAATCCGGAATAATATTTATAGGAAACTTGAAGAAAATCAATCACTATCAAATCAAAACTCTGCGCAAATAATAGCTGATGGAATTTTACAAGATGTTTAATAAAAGAAAAATTAAAAGTGTTCATATGATAGGAATTGGTGGCATAGGTATGAGTTCATTAGCTTTTTTTTTAAAGTTAAACAATATTGAAGTATCAGGCTCAGATATAGGGCAAGATCCAATAATAAAAAAACTTAAAAAGATTGGGTGCACGATATACGGATTACATTCATCAGAAAATATAAAAAATCCCGATTTAATTATTTATTCATCGGCTATAAAGGAAAATAACCCTGAGTTAATTATAGCAAAAAAAATAAGATAAGTATTTTAAAGCGTGGTAAAGCATTGGGTCTGTTTACCAATAAAATGAAAAATATTACAATAACTGGTTGTCATGGTAAAAGTACAACAACCTCTATATCAAACTTCATTTTAAATAAATCTCATATTGATCCAACAACTTTTTTTGGTGCTGAAGATAAGATTCTTAGATCAAATTTTTACTTTGGAAAATCAAAGTTTTGTTTGATTGAAGGGGATGAAAGTGACAATAGCTTTAATGAGATTGATTCGGAAATATCATTAATAACTAATATTGATAATGATCATTTGGATTTCTATAAAGACGAAAAAAAATTAATTTCGGCTTTTAAAAAATTTATTATAAATACTAAAAGAAAATGCATAGTTAACAATGACTCTCCTATGCTAAATAAATTAGTTAAAACTCTGCCGCAGCAAAAAATTATTAAATTTGGTAAAGGATTTAGCAAATACAACGATTATTCATTTGAAATATTAAATAATAAATATTCCAAGGTTCAAATATTCATAAAAGACAAATCAATAGGAATTTTTAACTCTAAATTGTATGGTGATTATAATTGTTATAACTTAGTAGCGAGCATAATACTTGCACTAGAATTAGGATTAACAGTAAAAAAAATTCAAAATAAAACAATAAATTGTAAAGCACCAATAAGAAGATTTGAAACAATTCTTAACAATAAGTTTGTCACAATTATAGATGATTATGCACACCATCCTACAGCTATAAGTGCAGTAAGAGAAAATATTAAAAAAAATTTCTCAAAAAATGAAGCCATATTAATCTTTCAACCACATAGATTTTCTCGGACCAAAATTCTCCTCAATGATTTCATAAAAGAATTAAGCAAATGGGAAAATTTATATTTAGTAGATATATACTCAGCTTTTGAAAAGAAAAATATAAGTGTTGAAACACTATTCAATAAAATAAAGAAAAAAAACCCAAAAGCACTTTTTTTTTCAAAATAAGGAAAAATTACTAAATAAAATTTCTTCCAAACTTATTTACAAGAAATATACTATTTTAACTATGGGGGCAGGTGATATAAGAGATGTTGGCATTCAGCTCAAAAAAAGAATTTAAGTCATTAATTAGCTTTCTAGAATTTAACGAAATAAAGTATTTTATTGAATATGATATGAGTGATTATGTCTCTTGGCGTGTTGGTGCCATAACTCCAATTATTATTTATCCTAATAATTTAGAACAATTAAAAAGTCTTATAAAAAAAATTAAGAGTCTTAAAATCAAGTTTTATATATCTGGGAATGGTTCAAATATATTATTTGTGAAACTATCAAAAACAATTATTATTAGCACCAAAAAATTAAATAAAATACGATTTTTTTCAGACGGAAGTTTGACGGCAGAATCTGGGGCATCTTTAAATTTAGTGCTTAATAGATCATTAAAAAATGGCCTGGTAGGCTTTGAGTTCTCCACTGGAATTCCTGGAACTGTCGGTGGAGCTTTAATTACAAATGCTGGTGCCAACGGTGGAACAATATCAGAGTGCTTAAAGTCTGTATTCTTTCTAAGGAACAATAAGGAGATTGAGGTAGAAAAAGATGAAATAAATTTTGATTATAGGTATAGCTCTATCAAAAGAAATGACATTATAACAAAAGCCACATTTCAGTTAAAAAAAGGCGATACAAAAAAAGCTAAAGAAAATATTAAAACATATATTAGACATAGAAATAATACACAGCCTGTTGAATATCCTAGCGCAGGGAGTGTCTTTATGAATACAAAAGAATCTAAAGCTGGAAAGATTATTCAAGACCTCAACCTTAAGGGATATTCTATAGGAGGCGCAAAAATTTCTGAACTTCATGCTAACTATATAATTAATACTGGAGGGGCAAAGATAGAAGATATAAAAACATTAATCCAAAAAATTAGAAAGATTGTTAAAGATAAAGATGGAACAATTTTGAATACTGAAGTAAAAATAGTTGAAGAATGATGAAGAGAATATTTCTACCTATATTAGCTTTAATATCTTTATATCTATATTTTCCTATATTTTGTTTTGTAAAAGAGGTAACAGTTGAAGGAAACAAACTCGTACCCAAGGATGAAATAATAAAAACATCAGAGCTTGTTGGCAAAATATTGGCAATTCATAATAAAGAGGATTCTACTAAAAGAATATTAAATATTAAATTAATTAAAAATATATCATTTAAGCAAATTAATTTAACTAAAATTAAGATTGTAGTAGAAGAAAAAAAAATTATAATGTCCGCAAAAATTGGTAATGTCACTGGATATATTGATCAAGATTCTATATTTTTAAGAAATATTGAAGAATATATAGATGAAAGCTACCCAATATTGTCACTAGAATCAGAAGATAAAATTAAAGACGGTGTTTTTTTATTAAATTTGTTGGTAAAAAAGGGAGCATTAGAGACTAAAGAAATTTCTGAAATTGTATTTGATGAGATTCTAGGAGTAACTATCTTTACAACCCAAGGGGTAGAAATTTACTTAGGAGAGGATAAATTTGAAAAGAAAATAAGTAATCTTATTATAATTTTAAAAGATAGCAAAACAAAACAGATGAACGAATCTTATATTGATGTAAGCAATATAAATAAGGGTGTTGTAAATTATAATCTTTAGGATTATAATGGCATAAATGGCAGATAGTAATGTAATTGTTGGTCTAGATATAGGAACAACTAAAATTTTATGTTTAGTAGCTGAAGTCAGAGCCCCTGGCGATGTAGAAATTATTGGAGTTAGCTCATACCCCTCTAAAGGTTTACAAAGAGGAATTGTTTTAAATATTGATAGTACAGTTGATTCAATTCGTCAAGCAATAGAGGACGCTGAGAAAATGGCGGGGACTGAAATAACAAGTGTAATTGTTGGTATTGCTGGAGGACACATAAGAAGTCTTAATGGCCATGGAATGATAACCCTAAGAAATAGAGAAGTTACTAAAAGAGATTTAGATAGAGTTATAGAATCTGCAACTGCTGGTGCTCAACCTGCAGACAGAGAAGTCATCCATGTAATGCCGCAAGAATTTATAGTTGATGGTGAAAGAAAAATAAAAGACCCTGTAGGGCTTTATGGAGTTAAATTAGAAGCAAAAATTCATATGGTAACAGCCCAGGTTACACAAGCGAAAAATTTAGTAAAATGTGTTCATAATTCAGGAGTAGATGTTCAATCATTAGTGCTCGAACAAATTGCTTCCAGCGAAGCTGTTTTAACACCTGATGAGCGTGACGTTGGGGTGGTACTGCTTGACTGTGGTGGGGGGACGACTGACATAGCTGTCTTCTCTGATGGTGCAATAAAATATACTAGCAATATTACAATAGGTGGAGATTTTCTTGATAACGATATCTCTTTTGGCTTAGGTGCATCTAAACAAGTTGCAAAAGAAATTAAGGAGCGTTACGGAATTGCATCTGCAGATCTTGTTGATGGAGAAGATGAAATAAAGATTGATAAAATTGCAGGTACTGGAAGAAAAAAAATTAGTCAATTAGAATTAGCAAATATAGTTGAACCTAGACTAGAAGAAATCTTTAGTATGGCTAGAAGAGAAATTATGAGATCAGGTTATCATGATATGCTTCCTGCAGGATGCGTTATTACTGGTGGCTCCATGGCAATAAAAGGAGCAGATTATCTTGCTCAGAAAATTCTAAATATGCCAGTAAGACTTGGAGTTCCAAATCAAATTACAGGATTAGAAGAGCTAGTTTCAAAACCTGAATGTGCTACTGGTGTTGGATTATTAATTTGGGGATCAAATAATCAAGAATCAGCTAAAAGCTCCAAAATTAGGATTCGTGAAGCTCAAGTATTTAAGAAGGTCTTTAGCTCAATGAAGACTTGGTTTGCAGACCTTTTCTAAATAGTGCTTTTTTTATTATTTTGTTATATAATACTAAATATAGTAGTTTATAATTAGTGCAATACCATATATTGTAACTTACTAAGGAGTCGATATGCCAACTTTTGAATTTTCTGGTGAAATAGCAGGGGCGCCAAAGGAAGACCTCTTTGATAATTTAGGAGCAAAAATTAAGGTAGTGGGTGTTGGTGGTGCAGGTGGAAATGCTGTAAACAGTATGATTAATGATAAAATCGATGGGGTTGAATTTATCGCAATAAATTCAGATTTTCAAGACTTACAAAAATCACAAGCAAAACGCGTAATTCAAATCGGAAAAAATATAGCAAAGGGTTTAGGTGTAGGGGGTAATCCAGAGTTAGGAAATGAATGTGCTAAAGCAGACCAAAATGATATAACAGAAGCGTTACAAGGGTCAGATATGGTATTTATAACTGCTGGCATGGGAGGTGGTACTGGAACAGGTGCGTCCCCCGTCGTAGCAAAACTTGCAAAAGATGCAGGAGCCTTAACTGTTGCAATTGTAACTAAGCCTTTCACATTTGAAGCTAATAGAAGAATTTCACAAGCTGATTTTGGAATTCAAGAGTTAGCTAAAGAAGCAGATTCATTGATTGTAATTCCAAATGATAAATTAAATGAGGTTCAACAAATTTCAGGAATTTTAGATTCTTTTAGAGCGGCAGATGATGTATTAACTAATGCTGTTCGAGGTATAGCAGATATAATTGTCGGATCTGGATTTATCAATGTTGACTTTGCTGATGTTAAAAAAATAATGAAAGAAAGTGGTGGAAAAGCTTTAATGGGTACTGGCGAAGGAGAAGGTACTTCGAGGGCAATAGAAGCTGCAGAGAACGCAATTACTAGTCCACTTCTTGAAGATATCTCCATAGAAGGGGCAACTGGGATTCTTATTAACGTTACTGCTTCTAGTAATTTTACTATTGATGAGTTAAATGAAGCTTGTAACCATATAAAATCTAAAGCAAATCCAAATGTTGAACTTATTTTTGGTCTTGTTGTTAATGAAGTTCTTGGTGATAAAGTAAAGATTACTGTAATTGCTACAGGTATAGATGGAAATTCAAGACCTAATTTATCAACAGTAAGCGTTGAGGAAGAAGATAAAGACCAAATTAGCTTGGAATTAGATAATGAAATCTTAGAAGATAGAACTGAGAATGGAGTGGAGGCTGCTGAGAAATCTGATATCGACGACTTGCATCCACTAGGCGATGATGAACATTTTGAAATTCCGGCATTCATCAGAAGACCTAAGAAATAAAATCCTATAAAGGGTTAACTTTTTTCGCTTCAAACCATAAAGACTCTAAATCATATACTTTTCTTGTATCAGAATGAAAAATGTGAATTATCACATCGCCACTATCTATTAAAACCCATCGTCCATCATTTAGGCCATCAATTCTGACTTTTATCTTAAGCTTCTTTTTTAAATCTTTAACCAAATTTTCTGCTAAAGACTTAACCCCTCTTTCCGAATCCGCACTTACAATAACAAAATAATCACTGATTGAAGAAAGCTTACGTATATCAAGTACTAAAATATCATTTCCTTTTTTTCTATCTAGCAATTCACAAATATTTTTTATGTGTTCTAATGTTTCCACTATCTATATAATCCTTTAGATAATATAAAATCTAATACTTTGGGAGATAAAAATTTTTTAGCACCTTTAATATTGCCTGATAATAACATTTGTTGAATGGAGGATGAAGAAATATCGTACTTATTAATTAAATCGTATATAATTAATTTTTTTCTTTTCACTGATTCATAAACCGTCATTCTGCCATCCATATTAATTTTTTTATAAAATTGATTATAGACGTCAAAATTATCTATATTAATACTATAAGGATTTCTTATTCCAACAATAATGTTTACTAAATTTATTATTTTTTTAAAATTTTTCCATTTGTGAAATTGTATAAACTGATCACTGCCCAGTATTAGGCTAAAATCATTACTAGCTTGAGATTTTAATAAAATTTTTAACGTATCATAAGTCCTGTAATCTTTTCCAGGCTGACTCTCTAATGGACTTATTTCATAATTAATTGTTCCTGGAATTGAAAGATTAATCATTGACTCAACTATATCAAAGTGCGTACTATAGGATTCTTTATAATAAGGATTCATATTAGGGATAAAGATAATTTTATCCATTTCAGTTTGACTTGAAATCTCTTTAATTAGTGAGAGATGCCCCAAATGAAAGGGGTTAAAGCAACCACCGAAAACTCCTATTTTCATTATTTAAAAACCATCATTACAGAGTTCCCGATATTTTTTATACGTGAACTTTTCTTTTTTATTTTATATTCCTTATGTAATGATTCACTCACGTTTAATCCCGAATTACCCATTAGATTTGATGAATAATATAAAATAAGTTCGTCATACATATCCGATGATAAAAATGAAGAGAAAACTTTTCCTCCGCCTTCAACCAGAATCGATTGCAAATTGTTTAACATTAAATTTTTTAAAATTTTTTCTGGTTTTAGATTATTTAATTTTATAATAGTACAACCTAACTTAGTAAGTCTATTAAATTTCTGAATATTATTTTTTTTAGTAAAAATTATTGGGTTATTCCCAAGTCTAATTATCTGACTATTTAATGGTATTCTTAAATTTGAATCTAGAACTATGGGTCTCGGCTGTGTAAAATTTTCGCATCCATTTCCTCTAAAAGTAAGTTTTGGATTATCTTTAATAATCGTTTCAACTCCTACTAGAACTGAATCATGCATTTTTCGCAAATTATTAGAATGTTTTAATTGTTCACTATCTCCAATAGAGCCATTTTTTGTTTTCTTATTATAAATCATTCCATCTAAAGTCATGCAAATTTTTAATGTTACAAAAGGTCTATTTTTTCTAATTATATTTAATGCTCCTCTATTCAATTCATCATTAATATCCTGATAATCAACGAAAATTGTCTCAATGTTATTCTTTTCAAGTTTTTCTATTCCCTTACCTTTAACCTTAGGATTAAGATCTACTGAACCATAATATAGAGTTTTAATTCCTTTCTCTATCAATAAATCCGTACATGGGGGTGTTTTCTTGTGGGTATGGCAACAGGGCTCCAAACTGCTAATTAAAGTTGAGCCTTTTACATTAAACCCTCTTGATTCTGCATCAGCTATTGCATTCACTTCAGCATGTGGACCTCCATATTGACTATGAAAACCTTTACCAATAATTTTTCTAGATTTTAATATTATTGCTCCCACCATAGGATTAAGTCCGGTAAGGTTCTTACCTTTTTTTGCTAAATCAAATGCTTTTCTCATTAGATGTTTCTTATCCATTTTTTAATCCAATCCTAAAAGGGCTTTTGAAAAATCTTCAGGATCAAAAGGTTGCAAATCATTTATTCCCTCACCTATTCCAATTAATTTTATAGGTAAATCATAATCATATGACGCAGATATAGCAAAGCCAGCTTTTGATGTACTATCTAACTTAGTTATAACTACTCCTGAAAGGTTGATGCGTGACTTAAATTTATCTATTTGAGATAAAGCATTTTGACCAGAGGTTCCATCTAAAACAATCAAATTGTCTACCAAAGTAACATTATTTTGTTTTTCAATAACTTTTTCAATTTTTGATAGCTCATTCATTAAATCTTCATTATTACCCAGCCTACCCGCTGTATCTATTATTATTACATCGGACTGTATAGCTTTAGCTTTATCTATAGAAGAAAAAACCACACTTGCAGGATCTTTATTGTCACTATAAAAAAAATCTACCCCCACTCTTTTGGACCAGACTTCTAATTGGTCAATCGCTGCGGCACGAAAAGTATCTGCCGCTACAATCATAACTTTTTTCTCTTTTGATATTATATTAGCCAACTTACCAATTGTAGTTGTCTTGCCGCTTCCATTTACCCCACTAATCATGATAACAGCAATGTCCGGTGCATCTAAACTGATAGACAAATCATCTCTTGCAAGCATAGATTGAATTTCTTTTTGTAAAAAACTTAGATAAAACCCCTCTGTAACTTCTTGCTCAGACTCTATATTCTTGATGGTATTTCTAAAATTTGAAATAATTTTTTCTGAAGAACTATAACTCACATCTGATAATATTAAATTTTCCTGCAAATTTTCTAACACTTTTTCATCGACTTTAACCCTTACTTTAAATACCTCAGTTATTGAAGAAGTAAGGCTATCGCTAGTTTTTGATAGCTTTTCCTTAACATTTTTAAAAAAAGCTTTTGTTTTCTCAAACATATGATTTTATTCTGTCATCAAATAAAAAAATTATCAATTATATCAACTCAAATTTTTAATATAATACTTAATTGTTTATAATTATTCTTAACTTAATGAAAAACGATTTTGTACATCTCCATCTTCATTCTCAGTATTCATTGCTCGACGGAGCAATTAAATTCGATGAGCTTTTTGATGAGGTTGCTAGACAAGGAATGTCAGCTGTTGCATTGACTGACCATGGGAATCTTTTCGGTGCCTATGATTTTTATAAGTTAGGAAAAAAAAATAACATAAAACCTATAATAGGATGTGAAGTCTATATAACTAAGGATAGAACAAAAAAAACACCAGAGAATAATAAAACCCATCATCTCACTGTTCTTTGCATGAATATTAAGGGTTATGAAAATTTATGTTCTTTGGTATCTACAGGTCATCTGGAAGGGTTTTATAGAAAACCGAGAATAGACCGTGAGCTATTATTTGAAAAAAGTGAGGGGCTAATAGTACTAAGTGGATGCCTAAATTCCGAGGTTTGTCATAATATATTAAAAGGAAAAAAAGATGAGGCGCTAAGAATTGCAAGTGAATATAAGAATGCACTTGGTGATCGTTATTTTATTGAAATTCAAGGAACCCTATTAAAGGAACAAGTAAGAGTTAATTCAACGCTGAGGGAAATTGCAAGTAAATTAAAAATTCCTGTAGTTGCAACCAATGATTGCCATTATCTAACTAAGGATTGTTACCACTCACATGATGCATTACTTTGTATACAAACGAACTCTCTAGTTAAAGAAGAAAAAAGATTTAGATTTAGTGGTAATGAATTCTACCTAAAATCTAGGGATGAAATGTTAACCGCTGTAGATAACTATGAAGAATCACTAGAGAATACTCTTCAAATAGCTGAAAGGTGTAATCTAGAATTTAACCAAAATGATTATCGCCTTCCAAAAATTGATAATGGCAAAATTTTATCTAATGATAATTTTGAATCACTTATAGATGAGTCTCTAGATTGTAAAGCAAGAGATGGATTAATTCCAAGTTCAAATATTATGGAATATAAAAAAAGAATTAAGCATGAGCTCGATATTATAAGTAGTATGGGTTTTGAAGGTTACTTTCTTGTAGTATCAGATTTCATAAAATATGCTAAGTCATCAAATATCCCAGTTGGGCCTGGAAGAGGTAGTGCGGCAGGAAGTCTTATAGCTTATTTGTTAGATATAACAGAGGTCGATCCAATCAAACATGGGCTTATATTTGAAAGATTCCTTAATCCTGAAAGAATATCAATGCCAGACATAGATATTGATTTTTGCGGTGAAGGGAGAGATGAGGTAATTCAATATGTTACAAAAAAATATGGACAAGATAAGGTTGCTCAAATAGGAACTTTCGGTACCATGTCATCGAAAGCAGTTATTAAAGATGTGGGACGAGTACTTGGATTTAACTTTGGTGATGTAAATAAAATAACCAATCTAATTCCTTCTTTTAGGGGAAAAGTTTATAGCCTGGATGAATGTTATAAGAAAATTAAAGAATTCAAAACTCTAATAAACTCTTCTCCTCAATTTACTGAACTTTATAAATTAGGGCTTAAACTTGAAAATTCAGTTAGACATTCATCTACTCATGCAGCAGGAGTAGTAATATCAGATGAATCTCTAGATAAGATGATTCCTCTTTATAAAGGTTCACGCGGTGAAACTGTTACACAATATGATATGAATGCTGTAGAAGATTTGGGTTTTGTTAAATTTGACTTTTTGGGACTAAAAACCTTAACAGTGATAAAAAAAGCAAAAAAATTTATAGTTAATCAAGGAATTGAAATAGAGGAATTATTAAAAAAATCAAATTTAAATGATAAAAAAATCTTTTCTTTACTTTCTTCCGGTCTTACTAGAGGTATCTTTCAAATTGAATCAAGTGGTATGAAAGACGTTCTGCAAAATCTAAAAGCAGATAAATTTGATGACCTTGTTGCTTTACTTGCACTTTATCGTCCTGGACCTTTGGATAGTGGCATGGTTGAAGATTATATACTTAGAAAAAATGGAAAAAGGAATGTTGACTATCCAATGCCAGAGCTCAAAGATATTTTGAAAGAAACTCATGGTCTTTTTGTATACCAAGAGCAAATAATGCAAACAGCATCAATACTTGCTAACTTTTCCCTAGGAGATGCAGATTTATTAAGACGTGCCATGGGAAAGAAAAAAGCTTCGGAAATGTTAGCTCAAAAACAAAAATTCATGGATGGAACTAAAAAAAATAAAATTCCGGAAAAAATTGCATTAGATATTTTTAATACTATGGAGAAATTTGCAGAGTACTCGTTTAATAAGAGTCATAGCACGGCTTATGCTTATATTACATTTCAAACAGCATTTTTAAAATCTTACTTCCCATGTGAATTCATGTCTGCCTTAATGTCATCAGAAATTAATTTATCTGAAAAGATAGTTTCTAATATTAGAGAATGTAAAGAAATGGGTATCAAAGTACTCCCCCCAGACATTAATGAAAGTGGGTCTGGATTTACGCCGCTTAAACAATCAATAAGATTTGGATTAAATGCAATAAAAAATATTGGAACAAATATTGTATCAAATATTATTAAAATAAGAAATGATAAAGGTGGTTTTACTAATCTATTTGAATTTTTATCTTTAATGGATTCTAGAAAAATGAATAAAAAATCTTTAGAAAGCTTAATAACCTCTGGTTCCTTAGATTGCTTTAATTATAATAGATCAACATTATTTGATAATTTAGATTTATTATTAAGCTATGTAGGACAAAAAAGTAAGGCAAATGATACAAACCAAGAAACCTTATTTTCACTAGAAGAAACCATAACTGAGCCAACATTAACGATTAAAGATGAATGGTCAGATTTTGAAATAAGTAAAAGAGAAATTCAAACATTGGGATACTCTATTAAATTAAAACCGTTGGATATTGTAAAAGATAAGTTGTCCAAAATTAAATTTCAGACTATAGATGATATTAAAAAATATACCAACAAGCAGATTGTTACGATAGCAGCATTTATAACTTCTATTGAGGTTAAAACGTCAAAAAGAAATTCAAGTAAATATGCACTTATAAATTTAGAAGATTCAACTAATATCATAGAGGCAATAATTTTCTCAGGAGAATTCGAGAAGCATGAATCAGCCTTACAGGTTGGTGCACCGATTCTTATAACAGGTTCAGTTGAACGCGAGGAAGAAAACTTTAAATTGATTATTAACTCTTATAATGATGTTGATTCCGTTAGACTAATATCTAATATTTCAATCCCAGTTTTGATTAAAATAGATAGAGATTTAAATAACAAAGATACAGAAAAACTTAAAAACATCTTTGACAAATTTCCTGGTAACAGTCCGGTTGAGATTTTTTATAAATATAATGGATTACAGGCAAATATATCGATAAATGGAATAACTGTTGATAATAGCATAGAATTCCAACAAGAAATTAAAGATGCCATCGGTTAGCTTTAATCCTTCTTTTTAATATCGTCAATTATTTCTTTGACTTTCTCTGGAATGCCTGTAGATACAAAAATTTCTTGATTAGAATTACCCGAGGTTGCATTCAACTTGCAGCCAACTAATATATCACCGAGTCCCTGATATATTTCACGCCCATAGGTAACTTTAAGAGTCTCGCCTTTTCCTTTTCCAACTTTTATCGCCCCAGGTGTTATTAATTTTACTGATGGAATAGGTTCTAAATATTTCTCTAAA
Source organism: Deltaproteobacteria bacterium TMED58 (assembly GCA_002167555.2). Classification (GTDB taxonomy): domain Bacteria; phylum Desulfobacterota_D; class UBA1144; order UBA1144; family UBA1144; genus TMED58. The sequence goes on along the minus strand of NHDL02000005.1, from coordinate 16,444 downwards.
AAAGCGTCTAGGTTTTTAATTCTAGCATGTTTTTTCATAATCTTACCTTTTCTATACTTGTTTATCGCCATTTTATTGTACAGCCTACTGGAAAAGTATCTTGTGGATTAAAGCTAGTATTCTTTATAGAATCCTCTAAGTACGTTTTAACAACCTTGCTTTTATTAGACCAGTTATCATCAAACTTTCCCTTATAAATTAAAATTTTCTTATTAAATACAAAAAAATGAGGTGTATGTGATGCATCATATAATTTAGCAATTTTTTGATCTGAATCATGAAGATATGGAAAATTATAACCCCGTATATTACTTCTTTCTTTCATTTTTTCAAAACTATCTTCAGGGTACTTCTTATCATCATTAGAATTTATTCCTATAAACTGAACACTTTCTGCATATTCATTTTGAAGGTTCATTATTCTTTCCTCATAAGCATGAACATATGGACAATGGTTGCATGTAAAAAAAACCACAATCTTTTTTTCATTATTTATACTATCAACAGAGAAATAACTATCATCAACGCCAAATAAATTAAAATCTATAATCTTTTCTCCTAAATTCATTTAACTGTTCTCCAAATCGTATATAAAAACTTTTTTTCTAAATCCTGAGTCGAACTGTACCAAAACAACATCCTCAATTGAATCTTCATCATAAACAATATAACCACTTCCAAATCTATAGTGAAAAACCTTTTTTTCATTACCAAAATCGCTAGATTCCAAAGAATCTTCATCAAATCTTATAATATTCTCAGATTCTGCTATTTCCTCAACAAATCTAGATTTTGTAGAGGGCATTATTTGCCCAAAGACTTTTCTGAATAGTGCATATGAAAGATGGAGTTTTTTAATTGCTCTTGTTATAGCTACATAGCATAATCGCCTCTCCTCCTCCAGCTCCTTCTCATTATCGTGGGTTCTAGAGTGTGGAACAATTTGGTCCTCCAATCCTACAAAAAAAACACATGGGAACTCTAAGCCCTTAGCCAAATGAATCGTCATCAGTGTGATTAATTCGTCGGAAGAATTTAATCCATCAATAGTTGATGAAATTGATAGGGTATTAAGAAATTCTGAAATATTATTATTATCTGTATCTTCTTCCCAATCACTAATAACATTTATAAACTCTGAAATATTTTCGATTCTATCCTCATCCTTTAAATATTCTTGATATTTTGAATCCATCAAAAACTGCTCTGTGCATTCAGATATAAGTACATTATTGTTTAAGCTCAAAACAAAATTATCTATCGCATAAATAAATTTTCTTACCATTACTTCAGATTTTTTGCTAAAAACATTGGAATCTAATGATAATTTAAGCAAATCAATATAAGTCATATCTTCAGTCTTTATATCAATCATCTTTTGCAAGGTTTTTGCCCCTATTCCCCTAGAGGGCGTATTTATTATTCTGTTAAAAGCAATACTGTCATTCGGGTTGGCTATGAAACGCAAATAACAAATCATATCTTTGATTTCGGCCCTTTCATAAAAACTGATATTGCCAAAAATTTTATATTTAATCTTACTTTTTCTTAATTCATCTTCTAATACTCTAGACTGAGCATTAGTTCTGTAAAAAACTGCTATATCGTTCAGTCTAAAAATCTCCAAGCAATCTTTAATTTTCTTAGCAACATGTTTTGCTTCATCTATATCACTTCTATGGCTAGTAAGTTCAACTAGATCCCCCTTGGGATTACTTGTCCATAGATCTTTATCCATTCTTTTTTTATTATTAGCTATCAAACTATTTGCAATATCTAAAATTTGAGGAGTCGAACGATAATTTTGCTCTAGCTTATAAAGTTTAGTCTTTGGAAATAATGATTCAAAATTTAATATTGTATCTACCGATGCCCCCCTCCAGCCATATATCAATTGATTATCGTCGCCTACAACAAATAAGTTTTTCTTTTCATTTAATAGCAGCTTTATTAATTTAAATTGTATTTCATTGGTATCCTGATATTCATCTATTAATACATATTTAAATGTTTTTCTTAAATAATCTCTAACCTTTTTATTTTTTGAAACCAATTGGTAACAGTTTAAAATTAAATCCCCAAAGTCCATAGAATTGTTTTCTTTCAATTTTCTTTGGTATGTTTCAATTATATTTTTACGGTTTTTATCCTCTATATTCCATTCATCATATGGTCTAGAGTTTTTAAGATTATCTATTATTGTCTTAATTAAGGCAGGTGGGTGCTGATTTATATCTAAGTCTAGATATTTAATTGTTTCTTTTAGCAATTTAGTTTGATCATTACTGTCATATATAGTGAAACCTTTTTTATAATCAGGGCTCAATTCTTGAACAAAAATTCGCAAAATCTTATAAGAAATAGAGTGAAAAGTCCCCATCCACGAAAATATGTCTTCTGTTCCTAACATATTGCTCAACCTTTCTTTAATTTCATCTGCTGCTTTATTTGTAAAAGTTAAAGCAAGAATTTGATCACTTCCTGCCATTTTGGACTTGACCAGATTGAGTATTCTAAGGGTTAAAATTCTAGTTTTACCTGAACCAGCTCCCGCTAAAACTAAGGCTGGGCCCTCAATATGCTTTGCAGCTTCAAGCTGATTGGAATTTAAGTTATATTTATCTAAAATGTTCAATTTTCTACTTCAATACCTAAATTGGTCTATAATCTTAATAATAATATCTTGACAAAGCAAGTAACATGCTTATCTTCTATATATCTAATAACTATACAATATATTAAGGAGGGGATTTTATATGAATATCAAACCTTTATATGACAGGGTTTTAGTTAAAATTAACAGTCCCGAAAATGTGACAAAGGGTGGAATAATAATCCCTGAAAATACGAATCAGGAAAAACCACAAGAAGGAACCGTCGCTGCAGTTGGCACCGGCAAACTTCTTGATGACGGTACCGTAATGCCGCTTGATGTTAAGAAGGGAGATGCTGTTCTGTTTAATAAATATGGGGGAATGGAACTTTCATTAGGCGACGGCGATTATGTTTTTTTAACACAAAATGAGATTTTAGGAATTATTGAATAACTTAGGAGGTTAAATTCAAAATGAGTGCAAAAGATATTTTATTTGGAAGAGAAGCCCAATCTCTAGTAAAAGAAGGGGTAGACAAGCTTGCAAACGCTGTAAAAGCAACACTTGGGCCAAGAGGTAGAAATGTTTTAATCGAAAAAACATTTGGTGCGCCTGTGGTTACAAAAGATGGTGTTACTGTTGCAAAGGAAATAGAGCTTGAAGATAAATTTGAGAACATGGGGGCGCAAATGGTGAAAGAAGTAGCTTCTAAAACTAATGATGTTGCTGGCGATGGTACAACAACTGCTACAGTTTTAGCTCAAGCAATATATCGTGAAGGTATAAAGCTTACTGCTGCTGGTCATGATCCTATGAAGCTCAAAAGAGGAATAGATAAAGCTGTTTTGGCTGTAATTGATGAGATAAGGAAGGGTTCAAAGCCCGTTAAGGGTAAAGACGAAATTTCTTCTGTTGCAACTATTTCTGCAAATAGTGAGGGAGAAATAGGACAAATTATTTCTGATGCTATGGAAAAAGTTGGTAAGGACGGCGTTATTACAGTTGAAGAAGGTAGGAGCCTTGAAACAGAGCTTAATATCGTCGAGGGTATGCAATTTGATAGAGGATATCTAAGTCCATATTTAGTTACGGAGCCTGAAAGAATGACTGTAGAGCTAGAAGAGCCTTATATTTTCATGTATGAGAAAAAGATAGCAAATATGAAAGATTTAGTTCCACTTCTAGAAGAAGTTGCAAAAACTTCCAAGCCAGTTTTAATACTTGCTGAAGATATTGAAGGAGAAGCATTAGCTACTTTGGTAGTCAATAAAATGCGAGGTACCCTTAAAGTTGCCGCTGTTAAAGCACCAGGATTTGGTGACAGAAGAAAAGACATGCTTGAAGATATAGCTGTGTTAACTGGTGGAACTGTTATAGTCGAAGAAGCAGGAATGACACTAGAAGCTGCTAATCTACAACACTGTGGCTCCGCTAAAAGAGTTGTTATAGATAAAGATAATACAACTATTGTTGGTGGTTCTGGTAAAAAAGCTGAAATCAGTTCAAGAATTAATCAAATAAAAGCTCAGATTCAAGATGCATCTGGCGAATATGACAGAGAAAAGCTTCAGGAAAGATTAGCTAAACTTGCTGGTGGTGTATCTGTAATTCTAGTCGGTGCTGCAACGGAAGCTGAGATGAAAGAAAAGAAAGCTAGAGTAGAAGATGCACTTAACGCGACTCGTGCTGCTGTAGATGAAGGAATTGTTCCTGGTGGTGGAGTAGCTTTGGTAAGAGCAATTAAAGGTCTAGATAAATTTAGTACTGGTGATGATGAAGAAGACGCAGGTGTTAACATCATTAGAAGAGCACTTGAAGAGCCTATAAGAGAGATTGCTCAAAATGCTGGTGCTGATGGATCAATTGTCGTTGAGAAAATTAAAGAATCCAAAGGTTCATTTGGTTTCAATGCTGCTACTCTAGAATATTGTGATATGTTAGCAGAAGGAATCGTTGATCCTGCAAAAGTTACAAGGTCAGCAATTCAAAATGCTGGGAGTGTATCTGCATTGCTTCTTACTACAGAAGCATTAATTGTTGAAAAACCATCTACAGATGAAGGTCCTGCTGCCGGCGGTGGCGGAATGCCTGGTGGCCCTATGGGAATGGGTGGCATGCCCGGTATGATGTAAGAAATTAAAAAAGGGGCTTTAAGCCCCTTTTTTATTATCTCCAAAACTATCTAATATTTTAGAATGGTATAAATATTCTTTATTAAAAACTTCCTGACAGAGATCAATAAGCTCATTAAAAACTTTCTTTGATTGTCGCTTGCTAAGAGACCTTAGATTCAAGCCTATATTATTCCAATTTTCAGCTATTTGTTCCATATCATCCACAAGGTTGAGTTTTTTTACTTTTTTTGATTCTTTTTCAGCAATTTGTAAAAAATATTTGTAAATATATCTAAAGCCTGCTCCTTTTGATCCACGCTTAACTATAATTTGATAAGCAAATTTGAAAGTTTCAGAAGAATCTTTTAATCCTTTCCATCTTTCTAAATTATTTATCCATTCTAAAATAGTAAAGATTGAACTAATTCCTCTTTCTGATTTCTGGCCAGTTATATAATTATAGGAGTTGTAAAAAATAGATTTTTCAATTTTTTCTTTCAAATCTCTAAAAGGTGAAAAATTGGTTATCTTAAAATGATTAAAATATAAAGGGTAAGGCTGGGCTTTAGATGACCTTGCCATTCTCATATCAGTAAAAGAAATTTCCTGAATTTCTTTAAAATTTGTATCTGAAACATAAAATACTTTTCTTTTTTCATCTACACCAATACATACAATTACATGTCCTGGGAAATGTATGGGTGAATTATAATAATGTAAAAAATAAATATCTGTTTGTAGAAAAACTGGAAAACCATTTTTAATATCTTGAATTAATTTGTTTTCTGCAATATTAAAGTCCGATTCCTTAATCCATTCATATTTTAAATTGGAATTAGAAAAAAAATTTGGCTCCATATTGGGTGCCCTCAAATGAATAACTTCTGAAGGCTTTCCCTCTTTATTTTTTGTATAAAAAAAACCCATTCCAGACCCTAGGCCGAAACATAAGGCCTCCTCATAATTTACTCCATAATAATTAGCAACGTTTCTAATCGCTACTGATCCACAATGTACCCCAGTTAGGTTATGCCAATTTAAGATATACAAATTTTATCCGTAACTTTATTAATTTCATCCTGAACAAAATTTATAAGTTTATTTAAACTTTGTTTTGAATCAGCTTCAAACCTTATAGTTAAAGCAGGTTGTGTATTAGATGCCCTAACAAGAGCCCAACCATTCTTAGTCTCTATCCTGATTCCATCAACCGTTACCAAATTAACAGTAGAATCTGAAGTATCATGCATTGATTTAGAGAACTTCTTTATAAATTCAAACTTTTCTTCTTCAGGAAAATCTATTCTCATTTCAGGAGTAGAATGCATTTCTGGAATATTTTTTAACATTGAGCTGAATGAGCCTTGATGAAATGATAAAACTTCTGCTAACCTAAGGGCTGCATATAAGGCATCATCAAAACCATGGTGCTTATCAGCAAAAAAAATGTGTCCACTTAATTCACCAGCTAGTGGAGCAAGTTCTTCTTTAACTTTTCTTTTAATATTAGAGTGACCGGTTCTCCACATTATTGGCACCCCTCCATTTCTCGTAATATCTTCAAATAAATTTTTTGAACATTTAACTTCACCAATTATCTTTGCTCCTGGATTACTAGCCAAAACAGATCTAGCAAGCAAAAGTAAAACCATATCAGAGTAGATAAAATTTCCTTTTTCATCTACAACTCCGATTCTATCAGCATCTCCATCAAACGAAACACCAAAATCTAGATTTTTCTCTTTTACTAAAAACGAAAGATCTTTAAGGTTTTCCTCTACTGAAGGATCAGGATGGTGGTTAGGAAAAGTACCATCTGGCTCTGGAAATAATTCATATACTTCACATCCAGCTGAAGACATAATATCTTTAGCAAAAACTCCAATTGGAGTATTTGCGCAATCAACACCCACTTTTACTTTTTTATTTAAGGCAATTGATTTCAATATATCATTCTTATAATCATCTATTAAATTTAGCTGTTTAATAAATCCCTTTTTTTTATCATAAGAAAAAATTTTATTTTTAATGATTTTTTCAATGTCTTGGATTTGCTTAGCTGACAAAACGTTTTTCCCAATAGCTGCCTTAAAACCATTGTAATCTGATGGATTATGACTTGCAGTTATCATAATTCCTCCATCAACATCTAGTCCATATAGAGAAAAATATAGTACTGGAGTCGTTATCATACCAAGATCTATTATATTAATCCCTGTTTTAATCAGTGATGAAGACAGAGTATTAAAAATCCTATCTGAGCTTATTCGACAATCTCTACCAAGAGATATTGTCTTAACACCTTTCTCTTTAAACATTGTGCCCATTGCTAGCCCGATATCTGAAACAACTTCCTCTTTTAAGTCCAAATCGGCTATACCTCTTATGTCATATTCTCTAAAAATCGAACTATTCAAGTTAATCTCCTTAAAATTCTATATCATTAATTATAATCAAAATATACTAAATAATCTTTGACAAAAGTTAGCAGTAATAATATATTGAATTTACATGATTTCATTAACTTTAGAAAATTTTAAAGCTCTCAGCAAGAAGGGGAACTTGATACCAATATTTAAAGAGATTAGCTTGGACTATGATAATCCTCTATCAATTTTAAAAAAGATTTCATCTAAGAAATACTGTTTTCTATTAGAAAGTTCTGACGGGCCAGAAAAATGGTCTCAATATAGCTTTTTAGGATTTGATCCAAATTTAATAATCTCATCCGAAAAGAATAAAATCACTATTAAGTCAACAAATAATAAAACAACAAAATTAAATGGGGATATATTTGTAAAATTGAAAGAAATAATGGGTGATTTTAAGCCTGTTATCGTAGATAATCTTCCAAGGTTTTATGGAGGACTTGTTGGTTTTTTTTCTTACGAAATAATCAATCAAATTGAGAATATATTCAAAAACTCGGGAGCAACTGGAGATTTTCCTGATTCCCTTTTTATGCTTACAGATTCTGTAATTATTTTTGATAATATAAATAAAACTGCAAAAATCGTGATTAACGCTCATATAAAGGATTCAAATAAAATCGATAAATACTATAAAAATGCATTGTCACAAATCAACAAAATTGAAAAATTATTAAAATTTTCAAATAATAATTTATACAAAAAAGATAATAAATTTAAGAAAACGACTAGCCCGATTAAATCTAACTTTACAAAATCGAATTTTATGAATGCGGTAAAAAAAATTAAGAGTTATGTTAAGAAAGGAGATGTGATTCAAACTGTGGTTTCTCAAAGATGGGAAACTAAATATGAAGATGATCCTATAAACTTATATAGATCCTTGAGAAAACTTAATCCTTCTCCTTATATGTTTTATCTTAAAATGGAAAAATCTTTAATTGTTGGAGCATCACCGGAAGTGCTAGTTAGACTTGAAAATAATAAAGTAGAATCTCGTCCAATAGCTGGAACAAGGCCCAGAGGTATAGATACTGAAGAGGATTTAAAAATGGAGAAAGACTTATTGTCAGACCCTAAAGAATTAGCAGAACATGTAATGCTGGTAGATCTTGCTAGAAACGATATAAGCAGAGTGTGCAAAAATAGCACTGTAAATGTTACAGAAATGATGGGTATTGAGAGATACTCGCATGTAATGCACATTGTTTCACATGTAGAGGGGCTCATAGATAAAAAGAAAGATGCTTTTGACTTGCTTAAATCTACTTTTCCAGCAGGAACATTATCTGGGGCACCAAAAATAAGAGCGATGCAAATTATAAATGAGCTCGAGCCAAATCAAAGAGGTCCCTATGGAGGTTCCGTAGGATATTTTGGTTTTTCCGGTAATATGGATATGAGTATAGTTATAAGGTCATTTTATATTAAAAACAAAACATTATATTTTCAAGCAGGTGCCGGAATTGTTGCAGATTCAATACCAAAAAATGAATATGACGAGACAAAAAATAAATCTAAAGCTATGTTGAATGCTATAAGAAAGAGCTTGAACAATGAGTAGCATGATGAAGAAAGTATTAATGATTGATAATTATGATTCCTTTACTTATAACTTAGTCCATTATATTGAGGAAATAGGGTCCAAGGTTACAATCAAAAGAAATGATACAATTAATATAAAAGAGATTATAAAAATAAATCCCGAAATAATTTTTATCTCACCTGGTCCTTGTACTCCTAAAGAGGCTGGGATATCGGTGGAATTAATTAAAAGTCTATCGGGTCAAATTCCAATTTTTGGAGTATGCTTAGGTCATCAATCTATAGGTTATGCTTATGGGGCAAAGATAATAAATGCAAAAAAACTTTTACATGGAAAAACCTCTGATATCTATCATAATAACGATGGTATATATAAAGGTTTACCAAACCCATTTAAAGCAACAAGGTATCATTCATTAATTGTAGATAAAAAAACATTGCCTAAAAGTTTTTCGATCACATCAAAAACAAAAGATGGGACAATAATGGGAATTAAACATAAAACATTAGATATCGAAGGAGTTCAATTTCATCCTGAGTCTATCTTGACAACATTTGGTAAAAAATTAATCAAGAATATTTTGAAAAAATAGAATGAACAACAAAGATGTAAATTACTTTCTGAATTTAGCATTGATACAAGCAAAAAAAGCTCAAGATCTAAATGAAGTACCCATTGGGGCTGTAGTAGTAAATAATGATAAATCAATTATAACTAAAGGTTTTAATCAAACTGAAAGTACCAGCAATCCAATGGCACATGCGGAAATGATTGCTATAGAGAAAGCTGCAAAAGAGAATAAAGACTGGAGACTCAATGATTTTACTCTATTTACTACTTTGGAGCCTTGCCCTATGTGCTTAGCTGCAGCAAAAGAGGCCAGAATTAATAGGATATATTTTGGTTGTGAAAATGATAATCGAGGTCATAAATTGAATCAATGTATGACAACTAATCTAGGAGATTTAAAGTCACAAGAAATTTTAAAAAATTTTTTTAAAAAATTAAGATAAATTTTTATCAATAACCTTAGGTAAGATGGTTATCTTCTTTAGCATCCCAACCTCTTTAGTTTTATATGTGACTTCTGAGTTTTTTTCTATTTCTAAGTAACAAATTCTTCTTTCATATGAGTTCATAGGGTTTAAGCTTAAAGGTCTGTTAATAGAAATAACTTTATCAATCAAGGTAACAACTCTATCAATTAATTCTTTATCTTTTTTCTCTCTAAAGGAATTTATATCAATTGAAACAAAAATACTTTCTGAATTTTCCTTACTTGCAACTCTACTTAGAAGAAATTCAATGTTTTTAATCATCTCACCTTTTTTTCCAATCAAAAAACCTAAATTAGAATCACTCTTCAATTTTAATAGTACATTTCTGTCATTCGTTTCAACTTCAATACTCGAATCATCAACAAAATGGTTTATTATTTGGTTAAATATTTCCTCTAATTTCTCAAGTTTTATTGGTTCTACATTTGCCGATGCTGATTCAGTAGAGGGTGCCTTATTTGCATCTTGATTTAGAATTTTTATTACTGCATTTCGTCCACCTATTCCTAAAAGGCCAGTTGTGCCTTCACTAATGACCTCAAAATTAAGATCTTCTCTGTTAATACCTAAATCTTTACATGCTTCTATTGTGGCATCAGTAACAGTTTTTCCTTCATATTCTTTTTGAATCGACATTTTATGCTCCTTGCATTTTTTCAAATTTTTTATTTATATATAGCTGTTGAAATATAGAAATAATATTGCTTACAGTCCAGTATAAAATTAATCCCGATGGTAACCCCCAAAACATAACTGTAAACATGATAGGCATGTACTGAAATATTTTTGTTTGAAACTCATCTGCCCCGGGATTAGGAGGAGTTAATTTTTGGGTCAAAAACCAAGATATTCCCATAACCAGTGGAAGAATTCTAAATGGAATACCCGTACCAGGAATATCAAACAACATTTCAGCTGAAGATAAGTCGGAAATCCATAAAAATTCTGAGTGCCTTAAGTCTAAAGAGTAAAGTAATACATTGTATAAGGCCACAAATACGGGTATTTGAACTAACATTGGAAGGCATCCGCTTAAGCTTGATAATGGGTTTACCCCTTCTTTAGAATATAATTTCATGATTTCACTATTTTGAGTTGTTTTATCATCTTTATATTGTTCCTTTATCGCATCTAGTTTTGGCTTCATGAGAGCCATTTTAGACTGCATCTTCTTCATTGACATCATACTTTTTATAGTCAAAGGTAAAAATATTATTCTAATAAGAAGGGTAATCAATATTATTGCAAAGCCGTAGTTATCAACAAATTTATAAGATATTTTTAATAACTTCTCCAAAGGAACAGCAAGCCAACCAAACCATCCTAAGTCATGAGCTGCAGCAAAATTATTACCAAATTTTGCTAATATATCTGGATCTTTGGGACCTAAAAAAACAGTAGAAGAAGTTGTATAGCTTGCGCCTGGCATAAGATTAATAGTTTTATAGCTTAATAAAGAACGAACAGAATTTGATGAAAATTTATTGAACTTAAGTGTTTTCTCACCCAGATTTCCAATTATAGTAGAAGTTAAAAAATACTTTTTGGACAAACCGTGCCAGTCAAAGTCTCCTATTATCTTTTCAGTCTCTGATGGCATATAATCAACGACTTCCATTTCATTATCTAAGTAATATCCTATAACGCTATGTTCGCCTGCATCAACTTGTCCAATTGATTCCTCAAAAATTCTAAAAACTAAATTCTTGCTTGATTTATTTGTAACGATAATTTGTTGTTCGACTCCATAAGAATTAGAATCGAATAAAAAGGATTTTTGAATTGTAACTTGGCCAAACTTTGATATTAAATCTAATTTTCCTGGACCTGATATAAGGTTAAAGTTAGAGTTATTATAGTTAAAATTTATTTTCTTTGGAATATTTATATCTTTTGCCTTAATAATTGTATTAGATATATACTCACCTTTTTCCATTATTTTGGTAGGTTCGCCCCCCAGCGGCTTATCAGAATATTTTTTAAGCCGTACATCAAATATATGGCCTCCTAGTTTAGATATTCTTCCATCAAACAAAGGTGTTGAAAAGTTAACCCCCTCGTTTACAAATTCCTCTGGAACATCAGCTAGCTCATCGCTAACAACATATGAATTTTCAGAAACCTGAAATTCACTTTTCTCATTTGAAGGAGAAGTGGAGACAGGTCTTTCTTCTATCGTATCCTGTGCAATAAAAAAATTAGAGCCAAAAATTATAACCATAGAAGCTAATAAAAAGATTAAGTAATTTTTCTTCATTATTTATTACCTCTTGGCACTTTATCTGTTCGAGATTCAAAAAAGGGATTACATTTTAGAATTCTAACAAAAGCTAATATAAAGCCTTTATATGGACCATGAACTTTAATTGCCTCTAAAGCATATTCAGAACATGATGGTGTGAATCTGCAAGATGGTGGCAATATGCGTGATAATGTCGCTCGATAAATTTTAATTAGCGTTATCAACAAAAACTGAATCAATCTTTTCATTAAACATATACTTTCTTACTTTTGAAAGCTCTTTTCTTATCCTATTGAAGTCTAAATCTAAAATCTTTTTATTAACTATAAAAACTAAGTCTTTATATTCTAACAATTCAAAATCTAGTCTAAAAATTTCTTTTAATGTTCTTCTATATTTATTCCTCACAACTGCAAGGTTGCTTACTTTTTTAGATATTATAACACCAAGATTACATTTTCTAGTGCTTTTGTTTATAACAAAAACATTTGCACCCTCAATTTTGTACTTTACGCCACCATTTATAGCGTCGTTAAAGTTTATTTTTATTTTCTTTTTTCTAGAGGAATCAACCCTCATTTAGAGTATCTCGAAACAGTCAAGCTAGCTCTTCCTTTTGATCTTCTCAAAGCTAGGACTTTTTTGCCTGCTTTTGTTTCATTCCTGGATCTAAAGCCATGAGTTCTAACTCTTTTTAGTTCACTAGGTTGATATGTTCTTTTCATAAGACCTTTAATGTAACATTACAACAACAAAAATCAATGCTCTTATTGAATATTTGGCTCTTCGGAGGGGGTTTGTTGAACAGAAGATTCTTCGACCCCGCATTTACTTGAAATCTCATCCCATTTTTGCTTATAAATTCTCAAATTTGAGCTAGCTTGCTCATAATTTCCGTCACATATCAGCTCAGAAATTGACCATAAATCTTGCACAGAGTTTTCATTTTTAAGAGTAAACTCATGAATAACGGATGTTAATTCAGCATAATTTAAAACAATCATGCTATCATCAGCAAATTTTGAAATCCATAATAAAATTTCAGAAAGACCAAATTGTAATTCCTTAAGAAAAAAATCTAAGTCTTTTGGAATTTCCCCCGAATTTAAAGAAGAAAAACTATCTATAATATCTGTTATCCTTTTTTTTGAGCTAGCAGAATCAGTATTATAATATATACCATCAGGTTGNATTGCNCCGTCCCCTGCATGAGANTAAAAAAACTTTTTCTCAGCATTTTCAAAAAGGAAGAACCATTGAGGGGGAATTAAATTTTCTGATTCTTGGATATACTTGTCTGAATCTACTCCCAATGGTGTTAAATAATATTCACCGCTTTCATGCTTTGTAAATAAACAATCTTTAATTTGCTCAGGTTCAATTTCTAGGTATTTTGAAAGAGAGTCTCTATATTCTTCATATTCTCTGCCATAAAAAACATTTTGGGAAGCATTAGGACCGTCCCAATAAAGCTCGTGAAATTTGATATATTTCTCCCAATAACTATTATCCTCTTCAATGCTATTTAAATTTTGATAAACTANTAATGCAGCCTTTTTTGACATATCTACAATTTAACTGAGGCAGAGCAATTGTCTAGACTTGCAAGTTTAGAATAAATTGATAAAAACTTAGGACATATCAGGAACAGGGCCATCAGGAATGGGGTCNTCAGGACTAAAAAGCATCTCATCCATAGTCCCACCAGGAGTNAGCATTGGATAAACCATCTCGGTNTGGTCAACAACAACTTCCATTAGTACGACTCCTTTAGTTGAAAACCCTTCTTTTATCGAAGACTCCAAATGTTTTGGAGATTCAATTTTAAATGACTTTGCACCATAAGATTGGGCAATCTTTACATAATCTGGATTCAAATCAAATTTACAACAAGAATAATTTTTATTAAAAAATAATGTTTGCCATTGTCTCACCATTCCATGGTGACCATTATTTATTAGAATTATTTTTAAATCAAGATTGTTTTCTACTGCTGTTGAAAATTCTTGCATATTCATTTGAAAGCTGCCATCTCCACANATTGCCAAAACCATGTCGTTGGGTCTGCCAAGCTTTGCGCCAATAGCTGCAGGAAAGCCAAAGCCCATTGTACCCAGGCCTCCAGAAGTAATTTGATTTCTAGGATTTTCAAATTGATAATATTGTGCTACCCACATTTGATGTTGCCCAACATCAGTTACAACGACAGCCTTACCCTTAGTAATCTTAGAAATTGTATCAATAGCAAAACTAGTTTTAATATGTTTTCCATTTTGGCTAGCTACNGTTGGGTGATGCAATTCCCATTCTTTTATCTGATTAAACCAATCTTTCCTAGTCTTNGAATCTGGTTTAAATTCCAAAGGAATTGATTCATCTAACTGTGTTATAACAGATTTCGCATCTCCAACTATNGGGCAATGAACTTTTATATTTTTATTTAGAGTAGANGGGTCAATATCTATATGAATTACTTTTGCATCAGGTGCGAATTTCTCAAAAACTCCACCTGTTGACCTATCATCAAATCTAGCTCCAATACAAATGACTAAATCACTGTGATGAACAGCCATATTAGCGAAATAGGAACCATGCATTCCAATCCAGCTAACTCTCATTGGATCATCTGGCGGATATCCACCAAGACCCATCAGAGTAAGGGTAACAGGAATCTTCAATCTGTTTGCGAATTTTTGTAAAACTTTCGTTGCTTCAGATATTACTATTCCACCACCGCCAAATACAATAGGTCTTTTGGCATTCATAATTAACTTAACTGCCTTATTAACATCCTTTTTTGGGGCAAGCTTTGGAACCTTATATCCACTAATTCTTTCTATTGAAGGAAATTTAAAATTATCTTTNTCCTGAAGTACTTCGCGAGAAATATCCACTAAAATTGTTCCAGGTCTTCCGGTAATCGATAAATGTAAAGCTTCGCGTATTATTCTTGGNAGNTCTGAAATTTTTGTAACTAGAAAATTGTGCTTTGTACATGATCTAGATATGCCTATATGGTCTATTTGTTCAAATATATTGGTTAATTCTTTATCTTCAGTGAAATGACATACAAAGACTACAAGAGGAGCAGAGTCCATATTTGCAGTTTGAAGACCTGTTATAGTATTAGTGGCACTTGTATCNGAATCGCAAACAACTACACCGGGTTTCCCTGTAACCCTTGCATAACCGTCAGCCATATGGCTAGCCCCTTGTTCAGTTCCAGATATTATTCTCTCTAAATACTTGGATTTACTGAATTTTTTCTTAAATAAGTTCTCAGCTTGGGGTCCAAAGCTATTTGGAGGAGAAAATAGATATTCAACNTTTTCCTTTTCTAATGTTTTAAAGAAAATTTCTAAACCATTCATCAATAAACATTATAAGTAAATTAACAGAAAAATCATATTTTTATTTGCAAAAAAAATAAATGTTGGTACATTTAACCATAACTACCTGTCGCTAAATCTTTTTTATAGGAGGCACAATTATGCCAAGTCACTTAAACGTTGACACAAAGTATTGGACTCTCACNGATGAGATTCCTGCACCGCCTGTAGAGAGGGATATTAAATCATGGATTATCGGAAACCCTTCCGATCCTCTATGGGATATCGATGTCCTTCCTTTAACGTANTCNGANTCAAGATGGTCGGCTTTCATTTTACAAAGTCCGATGGANTGTCTNCAAAGACTATGTCCAAACCCACCTTTATCNGTATATGAAGGCGATAACGGTGATTTAGTAGAATATTGGTATGTNCAACATAACAATACAATGCTAGGTCCNTATTTAGAAATGGGTGTAACNGTTTCAGCTACACACACAGACGCTAANGGTAATACATGGAAAGGNGGATANTATCCGTACATGTATTTAACTCAAGANTCAGCTGTTGATGCTGGTCGTGTTTTAGGNTTNCCTAAAAAAATGGCTTACATCAGAGCAACTGAGCATGGCGGCGAAAAAGGAGACGATTTCTNNGNNTTNTCAATGTCAAGAAATGGTTANNTAATGNNCGCATCAGCAAGGTAAATATGATGATGCANCAGTNANNCCNCCNTNNTTNTANGGNNAAACNGACTGGGGTANANTNAANATGAAAGTTNTCACACGTCCTGATGTTGCAAGTTCAGAATGGCAGTTAACATATCTTCCATCTAAACTTCCACCTGCATTTAATGTAGAAGGACACAGGTTCCAAGTTAAAAGTGAACTTACTAGAACAGCTTCTGGTGATTCAATTGACTGGTTCCAACAAGCTACACCATTTGATAACATGGGTGCAGAGTTAAAAATAACTGAGGTTAAAGGTTTAATCTCATTTACATTTGACTTAGTTATCCCTCCAGCTGAGGTTGTATGGTCAGAAACATACGAAAGACCTGCAAGCTATAGAGGATATGCAACACCATATCAGTATGGTTTAAGACAACAGTTCCCAATTCACCAAGGTGCAT